>NZ_JBSFYW010000018.1:0-112610 GCF_053599975.1 Streptomyces sp. NPDC005141
GGCAAATCGGCCAACCCTGCACGTTGTCGGCGAGCGGTCACACAATTTGCTGGGGCTGTGGACAAACTCCGGAGAGGGGTGCGTCATGGGACCGTGGGTCACTTCAGGCCGTAGGCCCGGATGACGGTCTGGGTGACCGAGCCCCCCGTCTCGTCTTTGGCGGTGGTCCGCAAAGACACGAACGACGCCGAGTCCGGCGCGGCCAGGAGAGCCTTCCAGGTGCCGTTGTGATGGAGGGTGTTCTGCCGGTGCCAGCTGGTTCCGTCGTCGTAGGAGACTTCCAGTCGCACGGAGGACACGTCGGTTTTCGGTGCGCCGAGTACCGAGGGGGTGAGCGTGAGGCCTGCGGTGCGGCGGGCCTCGCCCTCGGCGTTCAGATCGACTCCGTAGTCGAGCTGCACCAGCGGAATGGTCCTTCTCTCCGCTTCTTCGGAGACGAAGGTCCACTCGGTGTGTGTGGTGGTGGAGTAGGGGCTGAACGACGCGGTGTCGCCGGTGGCGTCGACCACGAGCCGGTAGGGCAGCGGATCCGGGGACAGGTCCCAGGCGTATCCGCTGTCGAAGTCCGATTCGGCGAGCAGGGTGTCGCCCTGGTAGAGGGATGTCCGCTGGGACAGCCCGCTGCCGTAGCCCTCGCCGGCGTGTGCCGTTCCGCTGTCGCCCCAGGCGCGCGTCCTGAAGTCCAGCACGCTGCCGTCCCGCCGTACCGGGAGATCCTCGCTGATCATGCGCGGACGCATGACCGGGGTGAGCCACCGGTCCTCATGGGTATCGGCGGATGCGTACGACACCGGTTCTGACGTCTCGGTCAGCAGGTTCGGGATGCTGACCTTCTGCTGCCACTTGCTGTCGCCGCCTGTGGAGACCCAGTCGGTGCGCGGTCCGCGCGCCACGGGCTCGGGGAGGAAGTTCCAGCCACCGCCGAAGACGTACGGCGGACAGTCCATCCGCATCTCCGTGGCGGGGGTCTTCTTGTCCTGCCCGAAGGTGACGTTCACCCGTGCCAGGTTCCGCGAGTCGGCCCGGTAGGTCGGGTCCTCGGGAATGCCTTTCGTGTGGTAACTGACCAGGTCGTACAGGTAGGAGGGAACGGGGTGTGCCGTCGCCCGCAGGCGTACCTGGGCGCCGCGCGATGCGGAGATGTCGGCGATCAGCGCCTCGCCTTCGTCCTGAGTCACCGATGCGACCGCCACCGGTCCGGGGGACTGGTAGTCGGCGTCGCCGTACCAGGTGTTCAGCCGCCCCGTTCCGTCGTTGACCACGAGGAGCAGCTTCACTCCGGCGGCCCGGGCGGCCTGGGACTGCTCATAGGGGGTGACGGCGGGGCCGCGGCGCACCACGGCGACCTTGCCCTTGGCTGACAGGCGGGCGTATTCGGCGGGCGTCCCCGTGCCCGCGAAGACGGCGTCCACGGTCGTCGTGCCGTCCGGAAGGTGCTTGGCGCCGCGCTGGGGGAGTACGTCCAGGTCCTGTCCGCCGTGGGAAAGGGTGAGCGGGGTCTGCTGGGCCCGCCACCTCGTCGTGAAGGCGAAGCCCCCGTGCGTCACCTTCTCCGGGGTGGGCTGTGCCCAGACGCTGTCGTAGCCGGGGTCGATCATCCTGCTCGCGATCCAGTCCCCGAACGTTCCGGGCTCCGGTCGCGCGGACGTGAACGAGCGCCAGTACTCGACCCTGGTGTTGCTCGGCATGCTCGGCTTGGGCGTCAGAGCCCGTACCTGGTGTGCCTGGGAGGCATCGAGTGCGACCGTCCTGTCCTGCGTCAGCTCGATCTCCGGATCGCCCAGCAGGGCCATGCCCATGGAGTGCGGTCCGTGCGCTCCCTGCACATCCTTGAACATCATCACGGAGTAGGTGTCGCGGGGCAGGTGCAGGGTCAGCCCGGTCTCCGGCACCTTGACGAACCGGAAGTTCGGATCATGCGCGGCCACGAGCGTGGCCGTGCCGAACATGGGCCGGCCCTCGCGGTCCTTCGCCAGGAGCGTCAGGTCGTGGCGCTCGGATTCGGTGGTGACGCCCAGGACGGTGTGCGCTGCCACCGCGCCCGCGCTGTCTCGTGCGACGACCTGTCCGGCGTGGCTGCCGACGGCCACACCGCGCGGGTCGATGGTGAGGCCCACCGACGCGCTGTCGTGCGCGGGCACGGTGACCTGGTCGGCGCCCAGGGCGAACAGCGTGCTGGGACCTTCTTCCCGGTCCAGCGTGAGCCGCAGTGTCACCGGACTGCTTGCGCTGTTGGTGTAGGTGATGCGGCGTTCGACCGGCTGCGGGTCGGGCGACCACTTGATCAGGCCTGTGTCGACGGAGCCGGAAGCGACGATCTGCGTGCGGAAGGCCGCGAGAACGTCGGCACGCCCGGAGCCGCCACGGTAGGCAGAGATGTCCGGTGTCGCCGTGCTGGTGCTCATCAGAGCGTCTTTGAGCTGCTGCCCCGTCCAGTAGGGGTGCTTCTCCGCGAGCAGCGCGGCGGCGCCGGCGACATGCGGAGTGGCCATCGACGTACCGCTCTTGGTCGTGTAGAAGCCCTCACCGCTCAAGTACTGGGAGCGGGCCGCCAGCACATTCACCCCGGGGGCGGTCAGGTCGGGCTTGAGGCCGTCGTCCCCTTCCCGCGGGCCGCTGCTGGAGAAGCCGGCGATCTGGTCGGAGGAGTCCACCGCGCCCACGGTCAGCGCGGTCGCCGCCGTTCCGGGTGAGTTGACGGTGTACGGGCCGGGCCCGGAGTTGCCTGCGGCTATGACGAAGAGCGCACCCGTCTCCTCGCTGAGCGCGTTCACGCTCTGGCTCATGGGGTCGGTCTGGGTGTGTGCGGAGGAGCTGCCCAGACTCATGCTGATGACCCTGGCGTGCTCGGTGCGGGCGGCCCACTCCATGCCGGCGATGATCCCGGATTCGGTTCCGGTGCCGCCGTCGGAGAGGACCTTGCCGATGGCCAGATCCGCGCCGGGGGCGACGCCCTTCTCCTTGCCTTCCGAGGCCGCGCCCGTGCCGGCGATGATCGAGGCGACGTGCGTGCCGTGTCCGCGGCGGTCGGTGACGTCCTCGCCGGGCACGAAGCTGCGGCTGCTGACGATGCGTTTCGACAGATCCGGGTGGTCGGCGTCGACTCCCGTGTCGAGTACGGCCACTTTGACGCCGGTGCCGATGGTGCCCTCGCCCCAGACCTGTGGCGCGCCGATCTGTTCTGTGCTGTCCGCGAGGGCCGTCTTGACCTTGCCGTCCAGCCAGATCTTGTGGATGGCGCCGGGCAGGGACGGTGCGCCGGTGGTCTTGCGGTCGGCCGTGCCCTTCGGTGCCGCCGTAAGTGCGGTCCACAGGCTCGCTGCCTTGGCCCGGTCCGCGCTCACCGCCTCAGCGTGGACGGACGCGAGGTGCCGCTTGACGGCGATGCCCGGCAAGTCCGTGCCGGCGAGCCGCGAGGCGTCCGTGTCGCGGACGATGATCAGGGGCAGCGCGGCGGCGTGCTCATCGTCGTAGCCCTGCGCGACGAGGCCGGTGACGTTGAAGAGCCGCTTGTCGAGAAGGCCCTGGGCGGCATAGGCCTCAGCGTCGTCGGGGTACACATAGGTGCCTGTTTCATCGGTGATGGTCTGCACCGATCCGGTGGCGCCCGCACGGCGCTTCACACTCACCGTGGCGGGTGTTCCCTTGGCCCCCGGGGTGACGGTCACCTTGTCGCCGGTGATGAGCGTGACGGTCCGGGTCGGCGGGGCGCCCTTGCCGGGTGCCGAGTTCGCCGCCGGTGGCTGGGCGGCGGGCACCGCCTCAGCGACGGGCACGAGGACGCCGCCGAGCACCGCGACCGCGGCGCCCAGTGCCATCGTGCCCATTCTTCGAGCAGCGGTTCGCTGCACTTCTCCTCCTTGAAAGGCTTCCGCCGGTCTCACGTGGCATTCCGTCAACTCGCAACAAAGAAAGGCCTGTTGCCCAAAGGAATTGGTCAGCTGTTCAGAGCTGTCGGAGTTGCTTCGTCGATGGCCCGCACTCGCGATGCGGATCGCCGCAGGGCGCATCAGTACGTGCGCGCCGGTGTCCGGCGGTGGTGTGGGATGGCGGGGTGCTGGGCAAACCCCTCAGCGGCAGCCGGCGCTTGAATGGGTGACGAGATGTTCGGTCATCCCCGGAAGCAACCCTTCTCGAAGCAAGCGAAAGCATGCCGGGGGTGTGCGCGTGCCGCGGCGCTGGGCCCGGGTCCCACAACGTGCCGCTGCATGCACCTGCCTGGGCCATTTAGCATGTCCGCTGGCTGGTGGGCCCAGCTTCCCTCTTGATCGCTACGATCTCGACCTGATTCGGCCTGACCCGAAGAACGACATTCCGGAAGGAACGCCCCAGGCTGTCATGGTCTACCGCATACACTTCACGGTTCAGGATCTGGCCCGGACACGTGTGGCCGAAGGGCCGATGCCGCTGCATGAGCTGGAACTTGCGGCGCGGGCCCTGCAGAGCCGCAGCCAGCCCGCCCGGCTCGACGCCTGGCGGCACCGTGCTCGCGCGCAGTTGTCCGCCCAGGCTCGTATGGCGCTGGCACTCATGCCCGCTGTGGGATATTCGCCAGGCTTTATCAGCCCTGTTCAAGTCGGACCTGTCGAAGAGCTTTTGGAATACGTACGCAGCACACCTCGCGAACGTGTAAGGGCGAATCTGCTGGAAATAGCGCCTCGTCATCCTGCGCTGCCCGCGTGGACCCACCGCCTGGCGGACGATGCGTCCTTGCTCTCCGAACTCTGCACAGGGCTCAGCCATCTCTACGCGTGCCTGCTGGCTCCGTACTGGGCCCAGTTCACCGAACGCCTGGCGGTCGATCGGACTCTGCGCCTTCAGCAATTCCTCACCGGCGGTGTCGAGCAGTTGCTGACCCAGGCCAACCCTCAATGGATGCGGTGGAAACCGCCAGTTCTGGAAATCCGCATGGTGAGCGGAGCCGACCGGGACCTCTACCTGGAAGGGGAGGGCTTCCTGCTCATTCCGTCGATGTTCTGCACCCGCGCCATCGTCACCGACGGCCGGCCCGTCTCCGTGAGCTACCCCGTCTGCCTGGACCAGCGCCCCCGTGAACTCACCGCCCTTGCCTCCGCGCCGGGCCAGGCACGCACCTCGGGCGCGTCGACGCTTCTGGGCCGCACGCGCACTGCGGTGCTCACCACCATCGCAGAGCACCAGGGCTGTTCCACCAAGGAATTGGCCGCTCGCGCGGGTATCGCACCCGCGAGCGCGAGCGAGCACGCGACGATTCTCCGCGAGGCCGGACTGATCCGATCTCTCCGCCACCGGAACTCCATGCTGCACAGCCTCACCTCCCTCGGCCTGGTACTCCTCAACACCTCGGAGGGAGGCTGACAAGCCGCGTCGGCGACCGGCGGCCGGGAGCTCGGCCACCCATGCGAGATCGGTTGGTCCCTGCTGTGCGGAATGTCGTTGTTCGGGCCAGACCGAATCAGGTCGACGCGGCGACGCTCGAAGGTGAGGCTGAACCGACAGTCAGCAGGAGTCGACGGCGCACGGTTACCTGAACAGCCACGAGTCGGGGTCATGCAGTCGCATGACCGATGAACCTGGGCCCGGGGGCATGGCCGACACAGGCACCCCCAGGTGGTGGCGGAGGACGCCCGGCACCGTACGTGCTCCTGCGTTCTCACCTCACTCGAGGGGTCTCCTTGCCCAGCGTTCCCATTCCCCGACCAGGGCCGATCGCGCTTGCCGCGGTCGCGGCTCTGGCGATAGGGGTCGTACCAGCCACCGCCGCGGTCCCCGGGGACACCGGTCCCACGCCGTCCGCCGGCGCCGTTCACCGGCCGTCAGGAAGCGGCGGCACCCACAGCGTCACCCTGATCACCGGTGACAAGGTCACGATCGGCACCGCCGCCGACGGCACCGCCATCCGGTCCTTCGAAGGACCGAACGGAAGCGCCACCGGTTTCCACACCTCCGTCATCGACGGCTCGACATACGTCTACCCCGACGCCGCCCTGCCCTACATCAGCGCGGGCAAGCTCGACAAGCGGCTGTTCAACGTGACGCGGCTGCTCGCCGACGGCTACGACGACACGCACAGCGCCGCTTTGCCGCTCATCGTCCGCTACACGGATGCCGCAGCCAGGTCCCGGACCCAGCCGAGGATGGCCGGCTCGACCGCCGCCCGACGACTGGACAGCATCCAGGGCGCGGCCCTCGGGCAGAAGCGCGAGCAGGCGACGGCGTTCTGGTCCGCGCTCACCGGCGGGTCCGCCGCGGCAGCCGCACGATCGGCGCACCCGGCCTTCGCGGGTGGCATCGCCAAGATCTGGCTCGACGGCAAGGTGAAGGCCGACCTGGCCGACTCGACCGCCCAGATCGGCGCGCAGCAGGTCTGGGCGCAGGGGAACACCGGCAAGGGCGTGAAGGTCGCGGTCCTCGACACGGGCGTGGACACCGAACACCCCGACCTCGCCGGGCAGATCGATGCCACCGCGAGTTTCGTGCCGAGCGACGAGGAGATGACCGACTCCGTCGGCCACGGCACCCACGTCGCCTCGACGATCGTCGGCACCGGCAGTGCCTCTGACGGAAAGGAACGGGGCGTCGCGCCCGGCGCCCGGCTGGAGATCGGGAAGGTACTCGACCGCCGGGGCAGCGGACAGGAGTCCTGGATCCTCGCGGGCATGGAATGGGCCGCCCGGGACCAGCAGGCCAGGATCATCAGCATGAGCCTGGGCGGTAGCGGCGACGCGACCGACCCGATGAGCCAGGCGGTCGACCGGCTCAGCAGGGAGACCGGCGCGCTGTTCGTCATCGCGGCAGGCAACAGCGGCCCGAGCCCCTCCACGATCGACAGCCCCGGTACGGCGGACTCCGCGCTGACCGTCGGCGCCGTCGACTCCGCGGACAAGCTCGCCACGTTCTCCAGCCAGGGCCCGCGCAGCGGCGACGGAGGGCTGAAGCCCGAAATCACCGCCCCCGGGGTCGATATCCTGGCGGCCCGCTCCAAGGACAGCTCCGGTTCGGGCTACTACACCACCATGAGCGGCACGTCGATGGCGACACCCCACGTCGCCGGCGCTGCCGCACTGCTGGCCGCAGCCCATCCCGACTGGACCGGCCACCAGTTGAAGGATGCACTGGTCAGCAGCGCCAAGGCCACCCCGTCGTACACCCCGTACCAAGCCGGCAGCGGGCGGCTCGACGCCTTGGCGGCAGTACACGCCTCGGTCTTCGCGACAACCAGCGCCTACTCCGGTTTTCACGCATGGCCCACGAAGCCCGCAGAGACCGACGTCCGGAAGGTGACGTACACCAACGACGGCGACGCTCCAGTCAGCCTGGACCTGGCGATCAACGCCGCCGACCCGGCGGGGTTGTTCACCCTCTCCGACGACCGGATCACCATCCCCGCCCACGACACCACCTCGGTCACCCTGACCGCGGCACTGGACCTGCTGCCGGCCGATCGGCCGATCAGCGGCACGATCACCGGCACGGACAGCGCCGGAGCAGTGCGGGCCCGGACCCTGATCGGCGCCGCCAAGGAAGGGAAGCGGCAGAACCTGACCGTCGTTGCGAAGGACCGGTCGGGCACGCCGCTCAGCGGCTACTTCGTCCTCACCTCGAAGCACTTCTCCGGGACCTACCACCTCGACGAGTCCGGAACCGACACCCTGCGGCTGCCCGACGGCAGCTACAGCGCATGGCTCATTGCCGACGTGCAGGGGGCCAACGGGCCCCACTCTCTGGGTATGGCGATGCTCAGCGTCACCGATGTCCAGCTGGACCAGGACCGGACCGTCACCCTGGACGCCCGCAAGGCCCGTCAGATCCTGGCACGCACACCGAGGGAATCCACCGCGGTCGCGCCGCGCCTGGACATCAGCAGGCGGTACGGCACCGATCGCTACGACGAGACCTCCATGCTGCCCAACGAGTCCTACGACAGCGTCTGGGCGCTCCCGACCGGCAAGAAGGTCACCGACGGCGAGTTCGAGTTCGGCGCCCGCTTCCGCCTCGAGCAGCCGGCGCTGAGCCTGGCCACGAAATCGCAGACCTTCGACGACCCGCTGGTCAAGCGCGCGGCCAAGCCGCTGCCGGCCGGCACCCGGCAGCTGACGGCGGTCTTCGCCGGCGCGGGCACGGCCGAGGAACTGGCCCGGCAGAATGTACGCGGCAAGGCCGTGGTGGTGCGGGGCAGCAACCCGGCCGGGATCCCGGCACAGGCGAAAGCCGCCGCAGCGGCGGGCGCGCTCGTGCTCCTGGTCGTCAACGACGGCATCGGCCGACTGCAGCCCTGGGACGAAACCCTCTGGGGCCCCGAAAGCCCGGCTCCGCTGACGGTGGCCACGCTCGACGCCGACCAGGGCGGTGACCTGATCGCCGTGCTCCAGAAGAGAGCAACCAAGGTGAAGGTCACCTCGCACCCCACCACCGACTACCTCTACGACGTGGTGCGCCACTGGTCCGGCGCCGTCCCGGCGGACCCGACCTGGCGGGTGAAGCCGAGCGACCTGGCCCGCGTGGACGTCTCGTTCCGCAACTACCGGCCGGGCAAGGCGATGGAGTTCCGCACCGACGTCTGGCGGGGCTGGGCCGTCGGAAACCCGGTCTCGGCCCCTGCCCAGGGCGAGCGGACCGACTGGGTCACCAAGGACACCGACTGGGTGGACGACGCCTTCATTCCCTCCGAGACAGGGCAGCATTCGATCGACGTCCTCCACTACCGGGCCGGAACGACCACCGAGGTCAACTGGTTCGGGCCGATCCAGCGGCCCCGGATGGGCCCGAACGGCTATCAGCCGGTCCGCTACCTCGACGCGGTGTACATTCCGGCGCCCGGCTGGGGCGACTCCGGATCGGGTCATGTCGGAGAAGCCAGAGGCAACTTCGACGTCAAGGACTGGATGTCGCTCTACCAGGGCGACCGGCAACTCAACTGGGGCAACTCCGAGTTCCTGCCGGTTTCCGGCCTTGCCGCGCAGCGGCTGCCCTACCGGCTGGTGGTCGACAACGACCGGGATGCCTGGGGCAGCCCCTACTCGACGCACACGCTGACCGAGTGGAAGTTCACCTCCGCGGCCACCGGCACCGAGTCGGCCCAGTCCCTTCCGCTGATCCAGCTCGACTACGGCGTGGACACCGACAGGACGGGCCGGGCGCAGCGGCGTGCCGAACTGACAGTGGCTGCCTCCCACCTGCCCGGCACGACGGCCGCCATCGGCAAGCCCTCACTCGAAGTCTCCTACGACGACGGGGCGACCTGGCAGCGGTCAGAGCTGGACCGGCACGGCCACGCATGGCGGACAGCCCTGCACGCGCCGAAGTCCGCGCGTTTCGTCACGCTCCGGAGCACCGCCAAGGACAACGCCGACAACAGCGTCTCGCAGACGATCACTCGGGCCTTCGGCCTGCGCTGACATCACCTGACGTAGCACTCCCGCCGGGCGGGGCCGCAGCCGGCGGCCCCGCCCGCGACCGCGAGGAGTCCGCGCCCCGGACTCACGGTTCACGACTTGAGGCCGGACATCAGATCGCGCATGTCATTGATCATGGCCCGCTTGAAGGGAGACACATCAGGGACGTCCGGCTCCTCACTCTCACTGAGCTTGCTGCCGGAGTCCTCGCGGTAACTGGGCATGGCGGAAAGGCTGAGTGAGAGGACCGCGCCGCCCTCCAGGACCCGCAGCTCGACGGTGCTGATGTCCTGGGTGATCAGGTATGCCTTGTCGCCGAGATCGGCAACGGGCTGCAGGTTCGCTTCAGGGACGACACCGAGGGCGGTCACCCGACGCTGTGCTTCGAATTCAGCGCTGGGGTCGTTCTCCTTGTGCAGAGCCACCTTGATACCAGCGGTGTAGTCGATGATCCAGCCGCTGCTGGGCTGTTGGGCAGCGTCCGGAGGGCGAAGCGATATGAGGCATTGGATCTGATCCAGGGCGGGATGCTTCAGCAGCCCGGAGTCGATCATGCTGGTGGAGTCTCTGGGGGCGATCTCCGCACCGAGCGAGGTCAGCCGCACGGACCGGCAGACGTCCCGGCTGAGCTGGTACCCGCGTGCGTCCGGCTTCTCGTCAACCAGGCCGAATGCAAAAACGGCTGCTGCCCAGACAGCCGACGCAACGATCATTCCTCCCAGCGCCCACCACCACGGACGTCGGGGCCCCCGCCGGGTGACGAGCGGCCGGTCGAAGCCACCTATCTCCTGGGTTTCGAACGCACCGAAATCCCCAGAAATCTCCGGTTCGGAAATCACCCTGCTCCCCTTCGGTCGTGCCTTCGTGCGCGCCATGGCCGTTGAGCGGGTCCTGTGTTGCCCGAGCCGAGCTGATCGAGGAGCCGTAGCGCACTGGCCGGTCTCGCAGCGATGCTGTCAGGTCCGAAGGCCCGGACAAGAGGGAACAGCACGCACAAGCCGCAGGGGTCGCCTCGTACGCCCGGACGTGCGGCCTCGTGCATCGGGGCAGCCTACCCTCAGCGCCACTTGGTGACGGCCGGCCCGGCTTCGAGGATGGCCTTCTGGTCCCCGTCTCGCTTCTGTTCGCCGTGAAGTGGCTTTGCTCCTGGGCCAGTTGCCTGACCGGATCCCGGCTATGGGCTCGATGGGGCCCTGTCCTGCATGGGCTTAGCTCCGAACCGGGCGGCCCCGGCTCGATGTGTCATGCGTGTGTTCCTCGGATGCGACGCCCAACCATCCATGACACGGTGGAGAGCGAGCGACACCGCCGCCGCATCGGCGATCCGCCCGGCGGGCCGGCTGACGGCCAGGAGCAAGATCTTGGTTCCGGGAGTGACGTGAATGCCCAGCATGGACCTGTTCGCACTGGTCGATGAGGGCGGCCGGGTGATCGAGTGGAGTCGTCCGGCCGAGGAACTGTTCGGACGGTCGTCCGAGGAAGCTGTCGGCCGGCCCGTGACCGCCCTCATGTCCGAACTCGCCGCCGAGGGCCAATGGCGGTACGAAGGCCCCTCCGAAGACACTGCGGTGCTGGTCAAACCGGTACTGCGCGGCAATTCCGTGCTCTGGCAGGTGCGCGCGGCCGCAGACACTCCGTCCCGGCAGGGCGAAGCGATTCTGAGGGCTGTCTTCACTCAGTTCCCGGTGGGACTGTACGTACTCGACGACCACCTGCGCGTGGTCCGCACGAGCGCCACCACACGCGGACTGAATGGCATGCCGGCGGAGCACTCGCTGGGCAAGCACTTCACGGAGGTGTACGACCTCGCGGACCCCGAGGAAGAAACCGTCGTAGCCCGTCGGGTTCTGGAGCACGGAGAGCCGGTGGTGAAGCGGCTCGTCCGGGGCACCCCAGCACCAGGCCGGTCCAGGCGCCGCGTTCACGCCGTCTCCTACTTCCGCCTGGAGGACTCCGCCGGCAACGTGCTCGGACTGCTGACGTTCGCCACCGACGTCACCGAGCGGGAGAACGTACACGACCGCCAGGCCCTCCTGGACAAGATCCGCGCCCGCGTCAGGCCCGAACCGGCAGTGGGTACCGTGTGCCGAGATGTAGTGGAAGCCACCGTGCCCGAGTTTGCGGGCACGGCCGTCGTCGACGTGGTCGAAGCCATCGTCTGTGGCGAGGAGCCACCGGTGGTTCCCGCTCATCAGGACACTCCACTGCGCCGAGCGGCCTTCAAGGGTTCCGTCTCGCACTACCCGGTGGGCGAGGTGCGCCCCCTGCCGGCCGGAACCCCCTTCTCAGGCGTTCTGTCCGACCTTCGGCCGCGCCTCGTCCTTCTCGACGAGGACAGTTCGTGGTTGGCCGCCGACCCGGTCCGCGCCGACCTCATCAACCGGTCGGGTGCCCGTTCCCTGATCGTCGCACCGCTGACGCTGCACGACCGTGCGCTGGGCGTGGTCACCTTCTACCGCGACCAGCGACAGGACCCTTTCGAAGAGGAGGACGTCGCGGTCGCGTCCGCCGTGTGCGCGCACGCTGCGCTCTGCATCGACAACGCCAGCCGGTACATGCGCGAGTGGGTCGTGGCGTCGACCGTCCAACGCAGGTTGCTCCCTCAACACCCCGCGACGCAGGACACCCTGGACATCTCCCACCTGTACGTTCCCGACCCGGAAGGAGGTGGAGCCTGGTTCGACGTGATCGACCTGCCCGGCGCGCGGACCGCGCTGATCGTAGGTGACGTCACAGGCCAGGGAATCACCGTAGCCATCACGATGGGACTGCTGCGGACAGCCATCCATACACTCGCGGCCCTCGATCTGCAGGTCGACGAACTGCTGGCCCGCCTGAGCGACACCACGGCCCGCCTTGCCGCCGCCTACGCCGCCATGCCACCCGCAGATCGCCCGCACGGTGAGCCGATCACCGCCGCCTGCGCCATCGTGATCTATGACCCGGTCGATCTCACCTGCACCATCGCGCGCGCAGGTCTGCCCGAGCCGGTCGTCATCCTTCCCGGCGGCACCTCGGCAGACCTGTCCGTCCCCCTCGGTCCGCTGCTCGCCGAAACCAGCACCGCACCGTTCCCCTCGACAACCGTCGACCTGCCCTTGGGGAGCACCTTGGCGATGGGCACAGCCACGCTCGGGGACGAGGTTCTGTCGCCGTCCGGTCGGCTACGGCCCCTCCTGGACAGCGCCGGCGGAAGGCCCCAGGACGACGTGTGCGCTGACATCGCGAACGAGCTCACAGGCGGCGAAGCCCTGCTCCTCCTCGCCCGTACGAAGCCGCTCCCCTCCGAACGGGTACTGACCTGCGACCTGCCTGCGGACCCCGAGGCGGCACCGATCGCCCGCGCGGCGGTCCGGCGTCAGCTGCAGCTCTGGGGCACGGACGAAGAGACGGCGTACACCACCGAACTGATCGCCAGCGAGCTCGTCGGCAACGCGGTGCGCTATGGCGCTCCCCCCTTGCGGCTACGCCTGATCAACGGGCGAATGCTGACCTGTGAGGTCAGCGACTCGGCGACCAGCTCTCCGCACGTGAAACATGCCCGCACCGTCGATGAGACAGGCCGGGGGCTGTTCATCATCGCGAGCCTCGCGGAGCAGTGGGGTGCCCGCTATCAGGAGCAGGGAAAGAGCGTCTGGGCAGAACTGCCGACCGAGGAGTCCGCGGTCGAGGAATGACGCGATGTGAAGCAGGGTTCCCTCCTCCGGCGCGTGACACCGCACTTGAAGTGGGCGCGTGCCCGCGCAGCCCGAGGCGGCCGAGTTGCTCGTGGACTCGGCCGCCGTGCCGGGCTGTGACGCGAGGAAACGGGCCGGTTCAGCGAAGTGACCGGAATCCCGTGCGCAGTTCACTCACGAGGAGCTCCGGCTGCTCCCAGGCGGCGAAGTGGCCGCCCTTCGGGAGCCGGTTGTAGTGGATGAGGTTCGGGAACGCCTGCTCCGTCCAGCTCTTGGGGGGAGAGTAGAGCTCGTCGGGGAAGACGCTCACGGCCGTCGGGACGGTGACTCCCCTGGCGCTGAAGAAGGGTGCCTTGTTCTCCCTGTAGAGACGGCCGGAGGACACTCCCGTGTTCGTCAGCCAGAACAGCGTGAGGTTGTCGCAGATGTCGTCACGCGACAGGCCCTCCTTCGCTCCCTCGACGAAGACCCGCCCGATCAGCTCCAGGCTGGCGCGGTCGTGGTCGAGCAGGAAGGCTGCCAGGCCGAGGGGCGAGTCCGCGAGACCGGCCAGGGACTGAGGCCGCGACCCCGAGATGAGCGCATAGGCGACGTGGGAGTACACGTACTTCAGCTGTTCAACTACCTTTTGCTCTTCCTCCGAGAGCGGCGGGGTGTCGGTGGGAATGGGTTGGCCCGTCCCGAGGGCCGCGTCGATCGCGGGGGGAACCACGCCGGCCATGTTCACGTGGATGCCTGCCAGCCCCGGAGGGGTCTCCAGCGCCATGAGTTCGGTGACGACCGCGCCCCAGTCGCCGCCCGTGGCCACGTAGCGGGAGTAGCCGAGTTGCTCCATCAGGACGACCCACGCCTTTGCCATCCGCTCAGTCGACCAGCCGGCCTCGGAAGGCTTGCCCGAGAAGCCGTAGCCGGCCATGGACGGGACGACCACGTGGAAGGCGTCCGACGCGGAACCACCGTACTTCGTCGGGTTGGTGAGCGGTTCGATCAGCTTCAGCTGCTCGACGACCGAACCAGGCCACCCGTGGGTGATGATGATGGGCAGAGCATCCTCGTGCGGCGAACGCGCGTGAATGAAGTGGATGTCCAGCCCATCGATCTCGGTCACGAAGTTCGGGAAGGCGTTGACGTTCCTCTGCACCCTGCTGAAATCGTACTCATTCCCCCAGTACTCCATGACGGCCTTGACGGTCGCGAGCGGCGTGCCCTGCTCCACATCGGTGGTCGTTTCCTTTTCGGGGAAGCGCGATGCGGCGATACGCCGACGAAGGTCGGCGACGTCCTCGTCGGAGAAATCGACGGTGAACGGCTGAACAGTTGTTTCGTCCATGACAGACATTCGGATCTCCCTGCTGCCAGTAGTGGTCAGGACGTGCGTCAGTGACAGATTCAGGTTGGTCCTGATGGGGTGTGTTCGCCCCAGGGGAACCCCCGTGGGTGGAGGACCCGGGATTGGGCGTTCCGATGAAAAGGGCGGATCTTGGTAACAGGGCGTGGTGTATCAACTGCTGTCAGCGGCTTGTCGGGTGTCTAATTCTCGAAGAGTGTTAGCCTTTGAATTTGTGGGTCGGGCGCCTGGCCTACTTGGCCGGTTGACCGTCTCGTTGGCCATGAGCCCTTGAAGGTCACGTAGCGCGAACAATCCGCACGCGGCGCGTACAGGGCCCGAAGCCTTCACACCTGATCAGCACTGTGGAACGCCCCTATCAGCGGACCAGGATGATCGACTATGGACGAGCTCGCCGTAGGTTCACAGAACCCGCTGCGGGGCCGGACCGACCAACTGGTCGCTCTAGAGCAGACATTGGCCGCAGCGCAGGCGGGAAACGGCACGGTCCTGGTCCTCCGCGGCGAGGCAGGCATAGGCAAGACGTCCCTGCTGCACTACGCAGCCACCCACGCCATCGGGTTCCATACGGTCGGAGTCTCCGGCATCGAGTCCGAGATGGCGTTGCCGTACGCAAGCCTCCAGCAGATGTGTGCGCCCATACTGGACGGGCTTCACGACCTGCCGGCCCCGCAGCGTGAGGCATTGTCCGTCGCGTTCGGTCTCCTCGCCGGCAAGACAGCCAACCGCTTCCTTGTGAGCCTGGCCGTACTCGATCTGCTGGCCACGGCAGCCGAAGACCACCCGCTGGTCTGCCTCATCGATGATGCGCAGTGGCTCGATGAGACGTCGATGCAGGTCCTGGCCTTCGTCGCCAGGCGCCTGGAGGACACATCAGTAGCCTTGATCTTCGCCTTGCAGGAACCCGGGGACGACCAGACGGCAGGTCTGCCGCAGTTGCCCGTCGGAGGTCTCAGCGAGCCCGACGCCCGCGCCCTGCTCAGTTCGGCCGTAGGCGTTCCGCTCGACCCCCTGGTGCGGGACCAGATCGTCGCCGAGGCCCATGGCAACCCGACGGCCCTGCTGCACCTGCCGCACACTCTCGCGCCCATTGAGCTGGCGGGCGGCTTCTGGCTCCCGCGCACCCATTCCTTGGACAGCGTTCTCGAGAACGCCTTCCATCAGCAGTTCCGGCTGCTCCCGCAAGACAGCCAGCAGCTTCTCCAGACCGCTGCCGCCGAGCCGACCGGAGACGTCGGGCTGCTGTTCCGCGCAGCAGCGGCCCAAGGCATAGCAGTGGCGGCAGCCGCAGTTCCAGCCGAAGCCTCCGGACTGGTCGAGTTCGGGATCAGAGTGTGTTTCCACCATCTCCTGGTCCGTTCAGCCATCTACCGCAAGATGCCCGCCCCCAACCGACGGGCGGTACACCGGGCACTTGCGGAGGCCACCGACCTCGATCTTGACCCTGATCGCCGAGCGTGGCACCGCGCGCATGCCGCGAATCAGCCCGACGAGAGTGTTGCCACCGACCTTGAGCGCTCGGTCGGTCGAGCCCAACGCAGGGGAGGAGTGGCGGCGACAGCCTCATTCTTGCGTCGCTCGGCGGAACTGACCCCGAACCCCGAACGCCGCAGCACCCGTGCACTGGCCGCTGCCCGGGTCGAAATCGATGCGGGCGGGGTCGACCAGGCCCACACCTTGCTGGCGGCCGCGGAGGCCGGCCCACTCGACGCCCTGCAGCACGCCCGCCTCGAGCGGATGCGAGCCCGGCTGGACTTCTCCCAAACGCGGGGCAGTACCGCACCCCCACTCCTGCTCGAATCAGCAAGGCGCCTGGCATCGCTCGACCCGGACTCGGCCCGCGACACCCTCCTGGAAGCTGTCGGTGCAGCCACCTTCGCCGGACGTCTGAACGAAGAACGTGTGCAGGAGGAGGTCGTCGCAGCAGTCCGCGCCGGGCCTTCATCGGTGATGCCCAGAACGGTCGATGTGCTCCTGGACAGCGTGGCCGGCCTGTCGATCGACGGCTACCCCGCATGCGCGGAAGACCTCAAGCGCGCCCTGCACGCTGTCCGACAGGAACAGGAGCCCGCCGTGCTCGAGGACCGGCCCTGCTTCGGGCTGGCGAGTTCGTTGATTCCCGGATCCCTCGCGCTGGAGCTGTGGGACGACGAAGCGTGGGAGGAGCTGGCGGCCGGCGCCGTGAAGGGAGCTCGTGCGGCGGGCAGACTCGCCATCCTGCCCATCGCTCTGAACGACCAGGCCTGCTTCCATATTTACGCCGGAGAGTTCGATACCGCGGCTGCCGAGATCGCCGAGGCAACAGCGATCTCGGCTGTCACAGGCAACCCCGCCGTGATTCACGCCTCCCTCGTGCTCGGAGGCTGGAAGGCTCAGCAACCTCAGGGCCTCGACCTCGTGGAAACCACTGTCAAAGAGGCGAGCGTCCGGGGTGAGGGGCGCGCTCTCGGCCTGGCCGAGTACGCGACCGCAGTCCAGTACAACGGGCTCGGCCGTTACGACGCCGCGCTCGTGGCTGCGACGAGTGCATGCCGGTACGAGGATCTCGGAACCTACGGGTGGGCTCTCGTTGAACTGATCGAGGCCGCTTGCCGCAGCGATCAGCCGGCCACCGCCGCGGCGGCGCTGGCCGAACTCGCCGAGCGCACACGCGCCGGCGGGACCGCCTGGGCCCGAGGCACGGAAGCGTGCTCACAAGCCCTGCTCAGCGATGGCCGGGCCGCTGAATCGCTCTATCAGGAGGCGATCGAAGCGTTCGGACATTGCCGGATCGCCATCCAACTGGCCCGCGCCCGACTGCTGTACGGCGAATGGCTCCGTCGAGAGAACCGGCGACAGGAGAGTCGGGCTCACCTACGCTCCGCTTACGAGGCCTTCAGTCAAGCAGGAGCCGACTGCTTCGCCGAACGCGCCCGTAGAGAACTGTCGGCGACCGGCGATAGCGCGCGCACACGCACGGCCGGAGCCGATCTGGAACTCACCAGCCAGGAAACCCAGATTGCCAGGCTGGCCGAGGAGGGAAACACCAACGCGGAGATAGCGAACCAGCTGTTCATCAGTCCACGCACCGTGGAATGGCACCTCGGCAACGTTTTCGCCAAGCTCGGAGTCAGCTCGCGTAGGCATCTCCACACAGCGATGCCCCCTCATTAGGCAGGGGGACCCGTTTGCGAGCCGTGCGGCTCGGCGGCAAGGCCTCGCCCCCCGCCGGTGCGCTGCCGTCACCGCGGCGGACGGTTTGGGCTCCCATCGGAAGCCTCCTGGCTCTTTCTGCGCTGTGCCGGCTCCATGCGGTGCGTTCCGTGAGAGGGTTGAGGTGATGGACCAGCCTGGTTCCGTCGCTTGAGGCTTTCTCCCCGCCCCCGTTTTCGGTGGGTCTCGGCATTGATGTGGTGTCGTCGCGGCTTTGAACGCCGGACATGTTCACGGCACCCGCCGTGCGCCGGACCCCGCGGCCCTCAGAGGGCCTCGCTTTCCAGGGCTGCCGCCCCCGAGTCAGGGGAAGGCCACCATGAAGCCCTACACGACCCAGGTACAGGTACTGGGCTCTCTCGCAATCCTCACCCTCTGTCCGGACGGTCATGTGCTTTCCGAGGCCGGCCGCCGGGAGCCGCTGGACCATGTGCTGGGATTGATCCCAGCCTTCCTCGACTCCCTCGTCCTGGACACCTGCCACCTTCCCGGTTCGGACATGACGGCTGTTGTCGAGGTCGTACACGACTGGGCTTTGGATCGGCGGGTTGCCGTTGTGACCCTTGGCAAGGTTGGGCCCGCGTTGCTCGCGGCTCGCTCACGGAACGCGGAAGCCGCTGATCTGCAGCGGTCGGTGGACTCGAGGGTTCTGGTGCAGCGGGCGCGAGGGATCAGCCGGGCGAGGGAGTTGGATTCCCCGTGTTCCAGCCGCTGAACCTGTGGTGGTGTTGCGCGCCAGCGGGCCGCCCGGGTGACGGAAGATCAAGGAGCGGGCCTGGAGCGGAGGTGAAGGCCGTGGATCCTGTGGACCGGGAAGGCGACGAACGGCCCGGGCAGTCCACCAGCGACAGTTCCGGCTCAGACCTGGACGCCCCGAACCTGGCCCGTCTGAGCGGGTACTTCACGGCGGCCGTGCAGGGCGCGATAGGTATGGATGTCCCCGCCGCGCTGTGCCGTGCCTGCGTCGATCTGATGGACGTCACTGGGGCTTCGGTGTCGCTCGCCGGTGCGAACGGGGAGACCCAGACTCCGTGGTGGTCAAGTGACGAGGTGGCGGGCCGCCTCGCCGAAGCCCAGTACACGCTCGGTAACGGACCGTGTAGGACGGCGCTCACGCACGTGGCCCCGGTAATGGCGGCTGACCTGGCCGGAGGCGCCGACGCGGCCCGTTGGCCCGTCTTCGCCCAGCAGGCCGTCGAACTCGGGGTACGGGCGGTCTTCTCGCTGCCGTTGGGCGGCACTGCCGTCGTGTTCGGCACCCTCGACCTCTACCGGGCGAGCGCCGGCCCACTTTCCGAACGGGACCGCTCCCTTGCTTTCCCCGCTGCCGATGCCATCACCACAGCGCTGCTCAATCTGCACGCCCACGATGCTGAGCACCATCTGGCCGGGGCATGGCTGGATGGGTCGGAGACAGATCACGAGGAGGTCCACCAGGCCACCGGAATGATCATGGTGCATCTCGGGGCCGACCCCCACCACGCACTCGCCCGCCTGCGGGCCCACGCCTTTGCCAAGGGACAGTCGGTGACCGAGGCGGCTTTCGACGTCATCGCCGGAAGGATCAGGTTTCATGAATAGATCCGCCCGCACCAACGGGCCGGATGACGGGAACGGTGGCACGGCATGACACGCGAACAGCAACTGACCGAGGCGTTCGTCGACCTCAGTGACACCCTCGCCGACGATGCCGACCCCCTGATGCTCCTCGACCGTCTGGCGCGCTACTGCGTCGACCTGACCAGCATCGACGCTGCCGGTGTCATGCTCGTCAACGCCCGCGGCCAGTTGAGGCCCGCAGTCGCCACCGACGACCGCACCACCCTCACCGAGATCATGCAGGTACAGATCCGCCAGGGCCCCTGCGTCGACGCCTACGACACCGGTGTCCAGGTCCATGCCGTCGAACTGCGCGACCACGCGGAGCAGTGGCCCGCCTTCGTCCCACTGGCGCTGGCCGCCGGGTACGACAGCGCCCATGCCCTGCCCCTGCACGTCCGGGGCCAGACAGTAGGCGTCCTCAACCTCTTCAGTGTTCACCGCTCAGCGCTCACCGGCACGGAGACCCGTCTCCTGCGCGCTCTGACGGACGTGGCAACCACCGCTGTCCTCACCTGGGATCGCGCACTGCTCCGGCCCGGGGACATCGCCCCCCGTGTCCAGGTCGCTCTGTCCGGCGAAGCGCTCATCGATACCGCCTGCGGCATGCTCGCTGCTACCGTCGGCATCAGCCCTTACCAGGCTGCTCGCCAACTGTTCATTCACGCAGCACGGATCCGCCTGCGGCCTACCGACGTCGCCGACCAACTCGTACGACGCGTGATCACTCCGCAGTATGTCTTGGGCGCAGTGCCCGACAAGAGTGAGTGACCTGTCTCTTCCCAGGGCGGCCCGGGGACCAGACGGCAGAAGGCCGGGGGAATGTACGGGGGCGAAGTATGCGCGGCGATGCCACCGTGAAGGAGCCATCCACACCGACTCCAGGCAACGGCGAGGAGGCTCCACATGCCTGCCGCTTCCGACACCACAGGAATCCGCCCGTTCTCGTTCGACTTCCCCGATGCCGAACTCGAGGACCTGCGCACGCGCATCCAGGCGACGCGCTGGCCCGACAAGGAGACTGTCGACGATCAGTCACAGGGCACACCACTAGCCACGATTCAGAACCTCGCGCACTACTGGGCGACCGAGTACGACTGG
The DNA here is from genome assembly GCF_053599975.1 of Streptomyces sp. NPDC005141. Taxonomy (NCBI): domain Bacteria; kingdom Bacillati; phylum Actinomycetota; class Actinomycetes; order Kitasatosporales; family Streptomycetaceae; genus Streptomyces; species Streptomyces sp. NPDC005141. The sequence continues at coordinate 20,292 of NZ_JBSFYW010000018.1, forward strand.
CGCAAGGTCGAGGCGAGACTGAAGGCTCCACCGCACTTCATGACCAGGATCGACGGGCTGGACATCCACTTCATTCACGTCCGCTCGAAGCACGAGAATGCCCTGCCGCTCATCGTCACCCATGGGTGGCCCGGCTCGGTCATCCAGCAGCTGAAAATCATCGACCCGCTCACCAACCCCACGGAATATGGCGGCGACGCATCGGACGCCTTCGATGTCGTGATGCCGTCGCTGCCCGGCTACGGATTCTCGGGCAAGCCGACCACGACCGGCTGGGGACCCGAGCGCATCGCACGCGCCTGGGCCGAACTCATGAAGCGCCTTGGCTACACGCGCTTTGCGGCGCAAGGCGGCGACTGGGGCGCGATCATCACGGAATTCATGGGCGTACAGGCGCCTCCAGAACTGGCCGGCTTCCACACCAACATGGCCGGTGCCGTTCCCCCGGAGATCGACCAGGCACTCGCGACGGGCAAACCGCTTCCGGCCGGCACGGATCTCACCGAAGAGGAACAGCGTGCGGTCGGGCAGCTCACGTCCGCGTACGCGCACGTCTCCTACGCCTACATGATGGCTTCACTGCCTCAGTCGCTGACAGCTTTCGCGGACTCGCCCGCCGGTCTGGCGGCCTTCCTGCTCGACCCCGGCCTGGAGCTGATCCCGCGGGCGTTCGGCGGAGAGGCCGACGGCCTGACACGAGACGATGTACTGGACAACATCACTCTCTACTGGCTGACGAACACGGCCATCTCCGCGGCTCGTCTCTACGGGGAGAACAAGAAATCCTTCTTCGGCGTCAAAGGCATCACCCTCCCGGTTGCCGTGAGCGCCTTCCCGCAGGAGATGTACCAGCCGCCGAAGAGCTGGGCAGAGCGCGCGTACCCGAACCTCATCCACTACAACAGACCCTCCAAGGGCGGGCATTTCCCGGCCTGGGAGCAGCCGGAGCTCTTCGTCGAAGAGGTCCGCACGGGCTTGCGACAGCTTCGCCAGTGACGGCGTCGCTGTCGCGGTGCCCTTGGTGGCCGTGGCGAATCCGGTTGCCCTGTTGCGCACGTGCAGCCCTTCGCGTCAGCTCTCGTCGGGCGTCAGGCGCATCGAGATGCTGTTGATGCAATACCGCTGATTGGTCGGGGTCGGAAACCCCTCACCCGCGAACACGTGGCCGAGGTGCGATCCGCACCGGGCACACCGGACTTCGGTCTGTTTGATGCCGAACGACCGGTCCTCGACCAGTTCGACCGCGTCGGACTCCTTCGGATCGTAGAAGGAGGGACAGCCGGAACGGGAGTCGAACTTCTCCGAGGAGGTGAAGAGTTCGGCGCCGCAGGCGCGGCAGGAGTAGACACCCTTCGTCTTGGTGTCGGTGTACTCGCCGGTGAACGCCGGCTCCGTGGCAGCCTTGCGCAGGACCTTGTACTCGACGGGGTCCAGCTCGGCGCGCCACTGGTCGTCCGGCTTCTCGATCTCGTATGACATGAAACTCAGCCCTTCACAACAGGTGCGGCGACAAGAGAGCTGCCGCGATTCAGGAGTTACGCTTCCGCGCGCTTCGACAGTCGCCAGTCCGGTCGGGGGAAGTGGCAGGAGTAGCCGTCAGGAAACTTCTGCAGGTAGTCCTGGTGCTCTGGTTCGGCTTCCCAGAACGGGCCGGCAGGCACGACTTCGGTCACTACCCTTCCCGGCCACAGTCCCGAAGCGTCGACATCGGCGATGGTGTCCTCGGCGATGGCTCGCTGCTCGTCGTCGAGGTAGAAGATGGCGGAGCGGTAGCTGGAGCCGACGTCGCCTCCTTGCCTGTTCTTCGTGGTCGGGTCGTGGATCTGGAAGAACAATTCCAGGATCGCGCGGTAGTCCGTTCCGGCAGGGTCGAACGTGATCTCGATCGACTCCGCGTGGCCTTTGTGACTGTGGTACGTGGCATTGGGCAGGGTGCCGCCGCTGTATCCCACCCGAGTGTCCAGAACACCCGGTGCTGTCCGCAGCAGATCCTGCATGCCCCAGAAGCAGCCACCCGCCAGCAAAGCCCTACTTTCGGTGATGGTCATGATCTGTTTCCACCTGCTTCCATATCGCGGGTCATGGGTCGTTCGCAGCCTTGCGCGCCCGCTTGTGTAGTACGACGGACCGTCAGCAACCCCGCGCTCTTGGCGGAGAAGCCGAGACGAACGCACTGCTCGCAGGTCCGTACCCCGACATTGCCGCCGTCCCTGTCCATGACCAAACCAAGGAAGGAGATGGCCATCCGTCACCTGTGACGGCGCAGATATGCGGTAGCGCATGCGACCCGAACCCCAACCGGCCTGCGGACAGGGGGCTCCCTCCGACGCTTCGGGGCACTCTCGGCGGTGCTGGCATCACAGACTCTTCCGCCTGTTTCATGTATGCGGAAAATGAGGGCGGTGTGCGGTGAACTCCTCTTCAGTAGATGTCGTCTTCGCGGATGAGTGTGAGTAGGTTCAGCATCTCCACATAGATCCATACCAAAGTGATGACGAGCCCGAAGGCGGCCAGCCAGGACTCCTCGCGGGGGGCACCGTTGGCCACGCCGTCCTCCACTTGCTTGAAGTGCAGGGCGAGGAAACAGGCACCGATGACTATGCCGATGACGCCGAACAGGACTCCGAGGCCTCCACTGCGGGCCCCGAGACCGTCATCCCCGTTGAAGAGGGAGAAGAGCAGGTTGCCGGCCAGCAGGATCAGGTAGCCGATCGTGGCGGCCATCACAAATCCGTAGAAGCGGCGGGTGACACGGATCCAGTGCAGCTTGTAGGCAATCAATACGCCGGCAAATACCGCCATCGTTCCTGCGACTGCCTGGATGACTACGCCTGGGGAGACGTAGCTGGAGGCGATACTGGAGACCACGCCGAGGAAGATTCCTTCGAATGCCGCGTACGCCAGAATCACCGCTGGTACCGGTTTTGTCCTGAAGGCCTGAATCAGCGCCAGAACCAGGGCCACCAGTGCCGCACCAGTCGCAATACCGTACGACCTGCCTATGCTGTCCGAGTCGACCGGCAGCAACGCCCACGACAGCACAGCTGCCAACACCGCTACGCCCAGTGTCAGGGCCGTTCGGCTTATGACGTCGTCGAGCGTCATCGCGTTGCCGGCGGTCTGCGGCGGAACTTCTTTGCGCAAGCTCAGTACGGATGTGTCCGGCGCATCGCGCTCGGCAAAGAACCCTGCGACCGACTCCCCGTCGCCCTTGGGAGCAGAATTCCTCTTCTCCCACTGCTTCAGCACGGGGTTCGAGCTCTTCAGCGACCGGCTGTCCATGTACGACATAGGGTCCTCAATCACATAGTTGCCGTTCTGCCTACCGCCTCTGTGACGATTGCGCTCCGGTCACCGCCCTCTGCCGTGCAGGCGTGAATCGCAGGTGCTTCACCACCTCGGCCCGCTTCGTGCCAGGTGGGGAGGACCCCGTCGGTTCCGGTTGGCTTGCCCCGAGAGTCCGCAGTCGGGCGTCGACGGAACCGCCCTCCTGCCGCCGTTGCTGCCAGAGGCGCGTCTTTTCCAGTGCCTTACAGCAGCCTTGCGCCGCTGTTGCCCGCGTCGCCCCCGGGGAACCCCCGGGAAACGGTCCACGGGATCAATCCCGGGGACCCCGGGGGAGCGGTCCCGAGCGACGCGATCCCGTACCTCGGCAGCTCTCGATTCTTTTCCTGCTCGGGCCGATACTCGCCGCCTGCTGTAACTTCGGTAGGTATCTGTTTCGGACCCTGCCGCGGGGTCGCTGTGACTACCGGAGGGGCACGGATCGTGCGAGGTCCGACGACAGAATCGCCGAGCATGCGAGGTATCGATGAGGGCCGTTAGCGACTCCGATTTCGATGAGGTCGTCCTCAAGAGCAGCAAGCCCGTCCTGGTGGACTACTGGGCCGAGTGGTGTGCGCCGTGCAGGATGATCGCTCCGATTCTGGAAGAGATTTCCGCCGAGCACGGAGACAAGCTCGAGATCGTCAAGATGAACATCGACGAGAACCCCCTGACTCCGGCGAAGGCCGGAATCTCGGGGATCCCGGCGCTGCATGTGTTCTCCGGTGGACAGGTTGTCAAGCAGATTCTGGGTGCCAAGCCCAAGGCAGCCCTCCTCGTGGATCTGGCTGAGTTCATCTGAGCTCGGCCAACCGGTGGAGGGCGAGCAAACGCGGCTCGTGCGACCGGCAGGCCGCGAAGTCGCAGGTGCCGCCGGGGTGGACTGGCAGCCCCGATCGGAGGACTCGTGGGCTGACTGCCCGGGCCGAGTTGAGGGATCCGCCGCCTGGTGGTCGACTGACCGGGATGTCCGCTGCGATCCCGGGCAGCACACTCCGCCATGGTGCGGAACAAGGCCGTCGGATGGCATTCCGGCGGTCTACGGGCGAGGCGCATGATCCTGACGGATGGCGTTCTCCTATGCTGCACCTAGTTTTGCTCTTTTCATCCTTGGCGTATCTGCGTAGGAGTTCACCCCTGACGAATTTGCTCAGGGGCGAAGGAGGAAGCCGTGCTCGGGACGTTCGCGCAGGTGTTCAGAACCTCTGACTTGCGTAAGAAGCTCTTCTTCACGCTCGGCATCATCGTGCTGTACCGCGTGGGTTCGCATGTCCCGATCCCTGGAGTGAGCTATAAGAATGTCCAGACGTGTGTGGATTCCGTGTCCAAAGAGGGCGGGCTACTGGGGCTGGTGAATGCCTTCAGTGGCGGCGCTCTGTTGCAGATCACGGTATTCGCGCTGGGAATCCTGCCGTACATTACGGCGAGTATCATCCTCCAGTTGCTGACGGTCGTCATTCCGAGGCTGGAGGCGCTGAAGAAGGAGGGCGCCTCAGGTCAGGGAAAGATCACGCAGTACACGCGCTATCTGACAGTGGCACTTGCCGTCCTGCAGGGGACGGGCCTCGTCGCCACAGCCCGCAGTGGTGCGCTTTTCCCCAGCTGCCCGACGGCTAATTCCATTGTGCCTGATCAATCGATCCTCACCACGATCGTGATGGTGATCACGATCACCTCCGGAACTGCCTGCGTGATGTGGTTCGGAGAGATGATCACCGAACGCGGAATCGGCAACGGAATGTCGATGCTCATCTTCATCTCGATTTCCTCCACGCTCCCGGGCGCGCTATGGACCGTAAAGCAGGAGGGAACCATTGCCGGTGGATGGATCAACCTTGCTCTGGTTCTTCTCATTGGGTTCGCGATGGTGGGATTGGTCGTCTTCGTGGAACAGGCGCAGCGTCGCATTCCGGTGCAGTACTCGAAGCGGATGATCGGTCGCAAATCCTACGGCGGTACGGCGACCTATATTCCGCTGAAAATCAACCAGGCCGGTGTTGTCCCGGTCATCTTCGCTTCATCACTCCTCTACGTTCCCGCGCTGATCGCGCAGTTCTCCGACTCGAATGCGGGATGGGCGGCGTGGATCACAGGCAACTTCGTCCGGGGCGACCATCCCTTCTACGTGGCTGCCTACTTCCTCCTGATCGTGTTCTTCGCGTTCTTCTACGTGGCGATCACGTTTAATCCGAACGAAGTAGCCGACAACATCAAGCAGGCCGGAGGATTCATCCCAGGCATCCGGGCCGGCCGGGCCACGGCCGAATATCTGGGTTACGTCCTCAACAGGCTCACCTGGCCGGGATCGCTCTACCTCGGACTGATCGCTCTCGTGCCGACCGTGGCGTTCGCCAGCTTCGGCGGCGCCAACCAGCTCACCGGTACAAGCGTCCTGATCATCGTGAGCGTCGGGCTGGAGACGGTCAAACAGATCAACAGCCAGGTCGAGCAGCACCACTACGAAGGCTTCCTCCGATGACACAGCCCAACGCGTGTGACCGCCGGGGAAGGGGCTTCGCCCGGGCCTTCCCGGTGGGTGAGGTCTTGCAGGGAAGGCCGAGGCTGCCGGGGTATCCGGGTGTGCGGGTCGCCGGGGGACAGGTGCCTGGGCAGCCCGCCGGGCTCTTCCGCTCTCACCGGATGCCGGATGCCGGATGCCGGATGCAGGGATTGTGCACGCTGCGTAGACTCGGGACACGGACATCCATTCAGGCTCGTTGAGGACGCCCACTGCGCCGGCGGCCTGGCACCCACGACTGCTGCTGGACTCCTTCGGTGTCTCCAACAACGTGTCGTTCTCGACGCATTGGACGTGAGGTTCCTCATGACCACGCCGCGGGACCTGCTGTTCGTCGCTCTAGACGTCGAAGCCGACCGGCCCGTGCAAGGGGGTGAGCTGTCGCTCGCGCTCGCTGGAGCCGAGTTGCTCGACCTTCTGCAGGCCCCGACCATCCGCTTGGACGCCGGTCGCATCGTGCCGGGCAGTCTGCCGACACCGGCAGATCGCCTCCTGGTGGAGGCTGCGGCCTCGCTGGTCATGTCGGAACCGTACGAGCTGGTCGACGACTGGCTGTGGCGCAGGGGCGACTCCCTGGCCGGGACCTACATGGCCGCCGCCGAGGCGGAAGGACTGGTCGTGGAACAGGGCCGTAAACGCTTCCGGGACGGGCAGAGAGTCCTGGTCGACTCCATCCCTCGTCGCCGGGCGGCGGAGCGCTGGGCTTCGGCCGAACCGGTCCTTGTCCATCTCGCCGGAAGCCTGGGCATCCAGGACGAGCAGGCCGGAGACCTCCCAGAGGTCGCCGACTACGCCGTGGAAACCGTCCTGGCCGCTGTCAACGGCGCGCTCCTGGAGCTGGCGGCGGAACGACAGCGGCGGGGTATCGAAGAGGCCGCATACGACAACATCTGGCGCAGCACCGAATGACTGCTCTTCCCGCTCGCCTGTAGCCACTGTATTTCTCCGCATTTACCTGCATCGCCCTGCACGTGTCCGCCATTCAACTGTCCCCGCAGCTGCGCTTCGGTGCAGGAACGCGAGTCCGACGACGCCTGGCCTTGAACCCCGGGGTACTTCCCTGGGGTTTCCCCTGGGGCGACGAGTGCGACCGCTGTAGGAGGCTGTAGTGGCCACGGGCAAAGTGCGAAGCGCGTCACGGTGATCGAAGGAGTGCCCGGCCAGGTTTGCCGGCCCTATGGGGACGTGCTGCCGGCGCATCGCGTCCTCGAGCCGGCTGTGGCCAGTGCGCGTGCACCCGCTGGGCGGGCTGGACGGCGCGGCGGCGGCGGCCGGCTTCGCAGCTGTCGTAGACCCTCGGGAGGCGGACATGACGGTGAGTCGGGTCGGCGTGGTCGTGCACGGCGGGCGCCCGGAGGCCGTGGAGACCGCGAGGACAGTGCGGGCATGGTGCGACGAACACACCATCGCATGCAGGGACATCGACGTGTGGAACGACGGGGCACGGCTCACCGCCCGGCAGGAGATGGCGGCAGCGGGAGATCCGGACCTCATTGTCACCCTGGGCGGCGATGGCACCTTTCTGCGCGGAGCCCGGCTTGCGAACACCGTTGACGCTCTGGTGCTCGGGGTCGATCTCGGTCGTGTGGGCTTCTTGACCGAGGTCCCCATGACACGGGTGCAGGAAGCGCTGGACGCCGTGCACAAGGATCAGCTGGATGTCGAGCAGCGCATGCTCCTGACCATGCGCGCCTCGTGCCGCCTGGAGGTGCCCTCGGACATCGAGGCCTTCATGCGGCACGGCCGGGGCCCGCTCCTGCCGGCACCGAGTGTGCGTCCCAACTGCGAGATGGGCGGCGAATGGGGCATTCCACTCGACGTGGAAGCCCTGAACGATGTGGTCCTGGAGAAACTGGCCAGGGACCGACAACTCTCCGTAGGGGTCTATGTAGCAGGCCGCCTGCTGGCCGCCTACTCCGCCGACGCACTGCTGGTGGCCACTCCTACGGGCTCAACCGCCTACAGCTTCGCCGCCGGCGGCCCCGTCCTCTCACCATGTGCCGAGGCCCTGGTCTTCACTCCGGTCGCACCCCACATGACCTTCAACCGCTCGGTCGTGGCTGCTCCCGATGAACCCATCGGACTGCGCGTGCTCGAGCGCTCGGGCCAGGCCGCGGTCAGCATCGACGGTCAGCTCCACGGCATCCTCGACCCGGGTGACTGGATCGGCGTGTACGCGTCACCACGCAAGCTGCGTGCTGTACGCCTGGGCCCCATGGACTTCTACGGTCGCCTACGCGAACGCATGAACCTCACCGACGCCCCGGCTGCTCTGGCCGACGGCACTTCTGCCCCCCTGTGGCCCCTGACCACCGCGCCGCCGGGGGACCTGGCGCACTTGGCCCTGCCGCACCGGTCCGCGCGACCCAGGGACGAACCACCGTCGGCGGGAAGGACAGCGGGAGCGATCACAGCCGCTCCTGCCAGCCAGTAACACGTGCTCTTGGCCGTCGACCGAAGGAGGTTCCCAGGAGCGGGAGTTGGCCGCTGGGTGTACCGGACGACGTCTGATCTTGATTGCGCATGGAGCAGTTCGGTCGCAGCATTGAAGCAGCAGATTCACAACGGCTGAAGGGCGGCACCCGCACCGGTCGGAGCGAATGATCGGTTTGTTCGTGGAGCGGCCCGGTCTGGGGGTGAGACCAGAAGGTGAGTGAGGTGCACAGACAAACCGCTCTACGTCGAGGAGTCGCACTCATAGCGGGAGTGGTGCTGCTGCTCATCGGCATCGCACTGCTGGTCCTGCCCGGCCCAGGCCTGCTGCTCATTCTCGCCGGCCTGCTGGTCCTCTCCGATCAGTTCCCTGCCGTAGCCCGCTACGTCGATCCGGTACGGGAGCGCGCCATGCAAGCGGCCAGGGAAAGCGTCGCCTCCCCGATTCGGATCGCCGGATCCGCCCTCACCGCGGCGGCGCTCCTGGCGGCCGGCCTGTTCTGGGGCCTGATGCCTGAGCTGCCCCTCGGTGGCTGGCCGACCGGTGCCGGGCTGATCCTGTCGAGTCTGCTTCTCATCGCCCTGCTGGTGTACAGCTACCGCACGACGCGTGTTCCCCCTTACACCAGTTGACGGACTCCCGGTGCACCGTCCTCGGGGAGGCCGTCCGTACGGCTCGTGCGCGAGCAGAACACGGTCCGCGAGCGTAGGCTGGAGATCACGTTCCGCGAGCCCGGCACCGAGGTGTTCGCTCGCATTTCGGTAGCCGCAGAGCAGTCGCCGGCGGCAAAACCGGCTGGCTCCGCATCCCTGTGACGGGTGTTCCGCCAGTTGCGGGCTTTCAAAGACCATGGACCTGACCAGAATCGGCGCAGGAGGCCGTTATGGGCACCGCAGAGCAGGACGGCACAACGACCGCCGATGAAACGGCAGCCATGGAGATGAATCTCGAGGTCGTCGTGATACCAGTGACCGACGTCGACCGTGCCCTGCGTTTCTACCAGGGTCTGGGGTGGCGGCTCGATGCGGACTACGAGGCCAGCCCGGGCGGCTACCGCATCGTGCAGCTGACGCCACCGGGGTCGGGTTGCTCGATCCAGTTCGGTCGCGGGGTCACCCCCGTGGCAGCAGGCTCCGCTCAAGGCACGTTCCTGGTTGTCCGCGACATCGCCCGAACCCGCGACTGGCTGACCAGCAAGGGCGTTGAGGTGAGCGAGATCTTCCACCGCGTCTACGACACCGGCGTCCAAGAGCAGGTGGAGGGCCCCGACCTGGACAGTCTCAGCTACCACTCGTTCGCGACGTTCAACGACCCGGACGGCAATGGGTGGCTGCTGCAACAGGTTCAAGTGCGAGAGCCCGGACGGTGACAGGTTCTGGGACGGGTCACCACGAGAGATTGATCCGCTCAGCAGGAGGTTGGCCATGATCAGCGTGATGCGGCCGCTTCTCGACGGAGCTGCCGCGGGGGCTGCCGGCACGACTGCGCTCAACATTGCGGGCTACGCCGATATTGCGCTTCGAGGTCGGCCCGTCAGTACGACACCTGAGGTGACAGCGCGCAGGCTTGCCGAGAAGCTGCGTATCCGTATTCCCGGTGATGGTCAGACCTTGGAGAACCGGATCGCCGGACTTGGGCCGTTGACAGGATTCTCCGCTGGACTGGGTATGGGTGTCGCGTTGTCGTTCGTTCAGGCTGCTGGTTGGCACTCGTCGAGGACTTCCCGCTACGTCGCCGCCTCAGTCGGTGCGCTCATTGCCACGAACGTACCGATTGTGGTTTTGGGAATCACAGATCCACGGACTTGGGCAGTCCCGGACTGGATCTCAGACGTCGTCCCGCATGTTGTCTACGCGGTAGTCACAGTAGGCGTCCTGGACAGGTTGGAAGCGGCAGGCCCCAGCTGAGAGCGCATCCTCGAGCAACCGCCTCCACCCGAGTGTTGACGACCCTCCCGCCGCTTGCCCGAAGACAAGGGGAGTGGGCAGGTCACTCCCGGAAGTCGCTCCGATCCGCTACCGCCACACCGTGCTGCCTTGCCACTCTCACCGCCTCCGACAGGGTCTCGATGTCATAGGCACCCCGGTGACGACGACCGTTGATGAAGAAGGTCGGTGTCCCCGACACTCCACACATGTCCGCGGAATCCACGTCCACCGCCACCTTCCGCGCCCCGCGATGATTCTCCAGCCCTTCGCGGAAGGCCGACATGTCCAGCCCGAGCTCATGCGCATAGCGCAGCAGATCGTCCACGGTGAGCGCGTCCTGCCGCTGCATGAGCAGGTCGTGCATGCCCCAGAACGCCCCCTGGGCGCCCGCCACCTCTGCTGCCTCAGCGGCCAGTTGGGCGTGGGGATGCACGTCTGTCAGCGGCAGATGGCGCCACACATAACGCACGTCGTCCCCAAGGTCGGCCAGCAACTCCCGCACCACCGGCTCGGCCTGTCCGCAGAACGGGCACTCGAAGTCGGCGTACTCGACCACCGTCACCGGAGCATTGTGCGGGCCCCGGATCCAGTCATGATCGGGATCGACCGCGAAGGTCAGATCGTTGAGCGGCTGCCGCTTGCCGAGCAGTGCGCGTGCCTGCTGGCGCTCAGGCAGCATCATGATGGCAGCCGCGACAGCCGAGCTGACGAGGTACGCCGCCAAAATCGTGGCAACGATGCCGATCCGCGCCTGATTCAGTTCCTCACCCTCGAAAGCCAACGAGGCAATCAGCAGTGAAACGGTGAAGGCGGCACCGGCGATGGCGCTTCCCACGGTCACCGAGCCCCACCCCACGGTCGGTTGCAGCCGCCCCTTGGACACGACCCGTGCAGCGGCAAGGGCGCCGACGATGCCGATCACGTTGCCGAGGACGCAGCCGCACACGATGCCCAAGGTGATGGGAGAAGAGAAGGCATCGGTGAGTTCCTCCGAGTCAAGAGGAGTACCGGCGTTGGCCAGAGCGAACAAGGGCACGATCGCGAAGCTCACCCACGGCAGGAACCTCGCCAGCAGCCGCTCGTTGGGGGAGATCGCGGCCGCCAGACCCTGGACTGCGGATCGTTGCAACTGAGGGGTCGGCTGCTCACGGAAGAGCCGGAACAGCCCGCTCGCCCGCTCAAGATCCGTGCGTCCAGCCGGATAGGCGATGGCCAGGGCCCCCACGGCCAAGCCGGTCACCACAGGATCCACTCCGCCCTGCAACAGCGCGACCCACACCACGACGGCCAGCAGAGCGAGAGGGCCGCTGCTTCGTACTCCCGCCAGCCGTAGACCTGCGATGCCGAGCAACCCACCGGCAGCGACAATCAGCGCCGGTAGATGGAGGTCGCCGGTGTAGAAGATGGTAATGACGACAAGAGCCACCAAGTCGTCCACGACAGCGATGGACAGAATGAATGCCCTGAGAGAAGCGGGCAGGCGTGACCCGAAGAGAGCCAGGATCCCGAGGGCGAAAGCAGTGTCTGTGGCCATGGCGACCCCCCACCCGTGCATCGAGTCGCGGCCGGCGTTGAAGGCAACATAAATGAGGGCGGGGACTGCCATACTGCTCAGCCCGGCGACGGCTGCCAGCAGTACCCAGCGTTTGTCGCGGAGTTCTCCGATATCGAACTCTCGCCGGGCTTCCAAACCGACGACGAGGAAGAACAAGCTCATCAGTCCACCATTGATCCACTCATGCAGATCCAATGACAGCTCGTACGAACCCACCCCGACGTACAGATGAGTTCCCCACACCGTTTCATACGAGTGGAGATCGATATTGGCCCAGATCAGGGCCACCACTACGGCGGTCACGAGGAGTAGGGCGCTGCCCGTTTCGGTACGTGCGAAGGTGCGCCAGTGCGCTTTCGTCATGCCGGACGGTCGCGGGGTGGTGACGTCGGGGTCTTCGGCGCGGTCGCTCACCTTCCGATTATGGTCACCGCCACCTCGACGACATTGCGTCCGCGGCTGAGGCGCCGCAGAGGCGCCCCATTGGGTGAGTGTCCAGGCGGTGTCGGGATCGCTGACGGGAGCCGGGCGGCACTCAGTCACCCGGCTTCAGGAGCTGTCGATCAGCAGGGGCTGTGGCTGTTGAACTACGGCAGCCACGTCAGGTGACTTAGGTAGATCGGCACCCGCCTCTCAGGAATCTAGGTCACATCGCAGATGTCCAGGCCAGAGCCGGAGCCCATCATGAAATGGCACCGGGAAACAGCAACGGCCACATACCGCCGTATCAGCCCACGGAAGAGACGCGGGTCCCTTCCTGCGGGGCAACGCCTGTTGAACCGACGCAGGACTTCACCTTTAGCCCGTCTTGAGTTCCCTTATCAAGGAGACGAATATGTCTGCCACGCCCGAGATCCGCCCGTTCACGTTCGACTTCACCGACGCGCAGCTCGAGGACCTGCGATCGCGCATCCAGGCGACGCGCTGGTCCGAGAAGGAGACTGTCACCGACCAGTCCCAGGGCCCGCAGCTCGCGACGGTCCAGGAGCTCGCACGCTACTGGGCGTCGGAATACGACTGGCGCAAGATCGAAGCCAAGCTGAAGGCTCTGCCGCACTTCATCACGGAGATCGACGGACTGGACATCCACTTCATCCACGTCCGCTCCAAGCACGAGAACGCTCTGCCGCTGATCGTGACGCACGGATGGCCCGGCTCGATCATCGAGCAGCTGAAGATCATCGAGCCGCTCACCAACCCTACGGCCCACGGTGGCAGCGCGTCGGACGCCTTCGACGTCGTGATCCCCTCGATGCCCGGCTACGGGTTCTCGGGCAAGCCGACCACGACCGGCTGGGACCCCCAGCGCATCGCCCGCGCCTGGGCCGAGCTGATGAAGCGCCTCGGCTACACGAAGTACACGGCGCAGGGCGGCGACTGGGGTGCGATCGTCACGGACTTCATGGGTGCCCAGGAGCCCGAGGGCCTGGTCGGCATCCACACCAACTTCGCCGGCATCGTTCCCCCCGCGATCGACGCTGCGCTCGCCAACTTCCAGCCGCTTCCGGCCGGCACCCCGGAGCTCACCGAGGAAGAGCAGGCCACGGTCGAGGAGCTGAAGTTCGCGTACTCGCACGTCTACTACGCGTACCTGATGGGATCCCGCCCGCAGACCCTGACCGGCCTCGCGGACTCTCCCGTCGCCCTGGCGTCCTACATGATCGACCACGATGCGGCCAGCCTGGACCTGATCACCAGGGCCTTCGCCGGTGAGGCCACCGGCCTGACGCGTGACGATGTCCTCGACAACATCACGCTGTTCTGGCTGACGAACACCGGCGTCTCCGCGGCCCGCCTCTACTGGGAGAACAAGAGCGCCTTCTTCGGCATCAAGGGCGTCAAGCTTCCCGTCGCCGTCAGCGTCTTCCCCGACGAGATGTACACGGCGCCGAAGAGCTGGTCCGAGCAGGCGTACCCCAACCTGGTCCACTACAACCGGGTGGCCAAGGGCGGTCACTTCGCGGCGTGGGAGCAGCCGGCGAGCCTCGTCGACGAGATCCGCACGGGCCTGCGCCGGATGCGCTAGACGAATGGCGCCGACCGTCTGTAACAGGCTCTGAGTCAGCTCGGGGCGGCCGAGTGGTCTCGCGACAGACCTCTTGCTCGCCCCCGAGCTGAGCGCCGCCGTCGTGCGCCACATCTGAGGATTCCCAGAACTCACGCGGTGGAGCGGCAGGTCCTCGTTCGGCACGTGGAGGTTCAGACCCGACAACGTCGAACCGACCGCCCTGAGTTCGCGGGAGGCATCGGCCCCACCTGGGATGGGAGCAGCCATGCAACGGGGCCGGACCACAGACGGCAGGGCCCCGATGTCTCCCTGTCCCCGCCCGCTCACGGGCCCTCTTGATTCTCGTACACGCCCCCTCTCACCGGGGGCAACCAGACGTTGGACAGGCGGATTGCCTCATGCCCCGCACGACGGGCACATGTGCACACACCGATCATCATTGCGCGTTCGATCGCCCGTGCCGTGTGTGACGGATTCCGCGACGCGTCACCAGCCCCCGGTGCGGTCTCCTCTGATCAATGGCTGACCCCTTCCGCGGTCTGGTCGTGGACGGCAACGGCGGTGTCGTTCGGCTATGGACCCACCACTGGACCGTGGAGTGAGGACACGCCGACAACGTGCTACGGCAGTGGACCACAGCACAAGTCGGCCGTCTCCCCGGGCACTTGCCACTCAGGTGACGATGCCGGGACCACGGCGCAGCCGGCCCCGGGCCGGCCCGAACGGCCGCCTTGTCTCTGTCGGTGACACGGCACGAAAGACACGCCGTGAAGTGCGGCGACCGGCGGACAGCGGCAGACAGCTCCCCATCCGAGAGGAACACGACGAGTCATGACCATCGCCAAGGAAAGGGCAGTGCTGGCAGGCGGCTGCTTCTGGGGCATGCAGGAACTGCTTCGGACACTCCCGGGTGTTCTGAACACCCGGGTCGGATACAGCGGCGGGCACACAACCCACCCGACGTACGAACATCACGGTGGCCACGCCGAGTCGATCGAGATCACATTCGACAGGGCCGTAACCGACTACCGCACTGTCCTGGAGTACTTCTTCCAGATCCACGACCCGACCACGATGAACCGACAAGGCGGCGACATCGGCCTCAGCTACCGCTCCGTCATCTTCTATCTCAACGCACATCAGCGACGTGTCGCCAAGGACACCATCGCCGATGTGGACAACTCGGGGCTGTGGCCAGGAAAGGCAGTGACCGAGGTCTTGCCAGTCGGTCCGTTCTGGGAAGCCGAACCGGAACACCAGGACTACTTTCGCCAGTACCCCAACGGCTACACCTGCCACTTCCCGCGGCCGAACTGGCGGCTGCCGAAGCGCACAGAGTCCTGATCCGGCCGCCCCCGTCCTTTCGATCCTGCGAAGCGAGGACTGACGCGAGGGTGGCGCCGCAGGTGACGGCCCATGGGTGCTGCTCTGCCCAAGGACCATCACGACTCCAGGGCGTCTCGCAGCATGCCCCGAGAGGTGATACCCAACTTCGGGTAGATCTGGTAAAGATGGGCCCCGACGGTCCTGTGCGAGAGGAACAGACGCTCCGCCACCTGCTTGTTGGTCAGGCCGGACGCGGCGAGCTTGGCTATCTCGAGCTCCTGGGGCGTGAGCGCGTGCACGTTCGATGTTCCGGTTCGCCGTGTACCCCCGCCTGCTGCCCGCAGTTCCGTCTCGGCACGTTCCACCCAAGGCCGGGCGCCAAGATGCTCGAACGTGGACAGCGCCGCGCTGAGAGGCCCTCTGGACTCTGTTGTCGCTCTGACGCGTCGCAGCCGCTCGCCGTACGCCAGTTGAACGCGGGCGAAGTCGAACAGCCACCGCTCAGCCCCCGGGACCGTCAACGCCTTCGTGAAGAGTCCAAGGGCCTCGTCGTCGTCGGTGGTGGCCAGGGCGGCGGCGGCATCCATCAGCAAGGCGTGGCGTGAGGAGATCCGCGCCACATCTGCCTCCCGCATGGCGCGCACGTGGGCGGCAGCCTCCGGCTGCCGGTTGGTCCGGACGGCGGCTTCCACCATGTCCATTGCGACCCACAGTGCATGTGGCGCATGAGAGGTGAGGCTCCCCACGGGGCTGATGGCATTGGCGTGCTCATAGGCGTCCGCGAAGTCACCGCGCCCCAGGGCGGCAACGGTCGATGAGTGATGGGCGTAGTGCGCGGCGCAATAGGCCCTCTGGCGCATGGCTCTGTGGATGATTTTCTCAGCTGTCGCGTCCGCCTGTCCCGAATCCCCGCGTGCGGCGTGGAGGATGGACTGGATGTAGAGGAAGTACCAGGCGAAGGCGGTGTAGCCATGCGTTTCGCACAACTCGATTCCCTCGTCGGCCAGTTGTGCCGCCTCGTCCCACATTCCGGTGAGGTAGTCGTCCAGGCACAGATGTATCAGTCCGGACATGTACCGGCGCGCCGGCCCTCCGTCGCGTCCCATCCGCACCACTCGCCACGCTGATGCGCGGACCTCTCCGAGCCGGTCGACGTAGAGGGCCGCGGTGCCGGCCCGTGTCATCTGGACGGGATCACTCACACCGGCCAGTTCCGCGATGAGCGTGTCGAGTTCCTCCGAGGCCGCGGCACCTGTGCGCACCGGGTCGGAGAATGTCTTGCCCAGCGCGACAAGTACCACGGGCGCCTCGGGCGTCATCTTCTCCAGCGCTCGGTAATAGGGCTGCCACAGGTCGCGACGGGCCCCGAAGAAGCAGATCAGCGCAAGGGTGTGCAGAGCGTCTACGAGCGTCTTGTCCTCGGCGTCGTAACCATGGGTTCCGCCTTCGATGGCAGACACCAGCAGAGTGTGCGCCGTGTCGATGTCGCCGTCGCCGTTCAGCAGAAGAAGAGCCGCGGCTGCTGCCGAGTGCAGGAGGCCGGTCAGATCCCGAGCCGTGTGCCTGGCGTCGTCCAGAAGCTTTTGGGCGCTGGGCAGGGCGCCGGTGGATTCGGCGCCGACGTAGGCAGCCTCCGCGAGTCGACGGGCACGCTCGGAGCCCTGAGGGCTGAGGTCGGCAGACCGGATCAGCGTCCTCATGCCGCCCACGGCGTCACCGCGGCGAAGAGTGATGCCCGCCGCGGCCTCCAGCAGGGCGGCCACGCCCTCGTCGGGTTCCAAGGTCGCCTCGCCCAGGTGCCAGGCCCGCCGCTCGGGCTGATCCACGAGGACATGGGCGAGCGCCGCGTGCACCGCACGGCGTTCACCGCTGGTGGAGTTGTCCACCACCGCGGAGCGGATGAGCGGGTGGCGAAATCTCAGCCTTCGTGCTCCCTCGTCGATGTGGACCAGCTGGTCACGCTCGGCAGGGGTGAGGTCCTCCAGTTCGTAGCCGTCGTTCGCGTGCCTCGATGCTGCCTGCAGCACCCCCAGATCGCCGACACCCTCCAGTGCGGCCAGCAGCAGAAGGCGCTGCGACGGCAGCGGCAGAGTGGTGATCCGTGAACCGAACACTGCCTCCAGGCGCCGGCTGAGCGGCAGCACGGCCGGGATCTCATCCGGGGACGGGCCCGGCCGTGTGGGCAGCGCCGACGGCAGCTCCAGCAGGGCCAACGGGTTGCCGTGCGCCACGGTCAGCAGGCGCTGACGGGCGCTGGCGACCAGGTCCGGAAACCTTGCACTGACCAGGTGGTCCGCCGACTCCTCGTCCAGCGGCTGCAGCCGGAATTCAGGCAGAGCACCGCTGTCGGACAGGCTTTGCGAGCCGGAGCGCGATGCGGCGAGAAAGCTCACACCGATACCGGCCGCCCGACGGGCGACGAATCCCAGTACGGCCGCACTCGCCCCGTCGAGCCAGGGCAGGTCGTCAATGACCAGCAGCAGCGGATCACCGGCCGCGACCGTACGCAGCAGGAGCAGTACGGCATTGGAGACCATGAGCCGTTCCGAGGGTGAGCCGCTTTCGAAGCCGAGAGCGACGCGCAGGGCGTCGCGGAAGGGTGCGTCCAGTTCGGCCAGCGCGTCTTGGAAGGGAAACAGAACCTGGTTGAGCCCCGAGTAGCTGCAGTTCGCCTCGAACTCCACACCGGCGGCGCGCAGCACCTGGGTTCCCTCTGCCTGGGCCGCCTCGGCGAGGGCGTCGAGCACTGCCGTCTTCCCGACGCCCGCTTCTCCCGACAGCAGCAGTGCTCCGCCTCCGGCCCCGATGTTCAGGAGGCCGCGGATCCGCAGAAGGTCAAGGTCGCGACCTATCAGGCGGTCGACCGTGCCGTGCTTGGTGGAGTCACTGCTGATCATTTCACGCTCTCCATACAGTTCGCGGGTCATTGGGAGTGGCTCGAAGGAGGGAGTCGGCGGGCTCGCGCCGCCGCACGTCGCGGCTGATGTGCGGCAGCTGGGCAGAGGGCATCCGGCAGGGCACGTCGCCGGATGTCGGCCGGGGGGAAGTCGATCGCGGTGCGTCGGTCCTACCGCGCCTTGTCATCGCCGACGGCGTCCAAGGGGGGAGGTGATCCGCGCAGAGTTCGTCTCAGCGTGCCGTGAGGTGGGCGGGGGCCGTGACCGACGGGTCGCGGTCGACTCCCTGTGTCACCACTGACCGGGAATGGATCGAATGGTGAACGGCCGACCGGGCCGGTCCGAGCCCGTCCGTGTCCGGGACGGTCAGGCGCGCAGCGAGCCGGGTCGCCTCGCCGGCGCTGCGCGGGGGACGAGAGCCGGGGGAGCCGTGCATGTGGAGCCGTTCCCCGACACGGGCGTAGAGGGAAGGCAGCACGACAGGGGCTCCGTCACGGACGAAACCGAGGTGACAGAGGTGGTCCCGGCACAGGACCGCGTGCACCACCTCGCGGTCGGGCGAGGCGTGCCCGCGGATGCGGCTCGGGGCAATGCGATCCGTAGCGGCGTGGACATCGCTGACGGAGGGCGGGGACGATATGGTGCAATCCTCTTTGAACTAGTGCATACTGGCGATTGTGGTAGGAGGGTACACGTTCGCCGGACGCGGTGCTGCGGAGATCGCGGCGAGCATCGAGCGTGCCATCGGGCAGGGCGCACTCGCACCGGGCGCTTCGCTTCCACCGCTGCGGGAGCTTGCCGACCAACTCGGCGTCAACCCCAACACCGTCGGTGCCGCCTACCGCCGGCTGCGCGACCGTGGCCTCATCGAGACCGCAGGCCGGCGCGGGAGCCGGGTTCGACCACGACCGGCAGCCACAACCCTGCGGGACGAACTCCGCCCGGAGGTTCCACTCGGCGTACGGGACGTGTCGACCGGCAACCCGGACACCGCACTGCTCCCTCCACTCGACAAGGCACTCGCCGAGGCCGCCGCCCGGCATGCACGCCAACCCATGCTGTACGGCCACATGCCGGTCGACGACGAGCTCGGCCGTCTGGCCCGCGACGCCTTCGACACCGACAGCGTCCCCGATGGACCCGTCGCGCTCACCTCAGGATCCCTGGATGCCATCGAACGCGCGCTCCTCACCCACCTACGGCCCGGCGACACAGTGGCCGTGGAGGACCCCGGCTGGGGCAGCGTCTTCGATCTCATCCCGGCCCTCGGACTGCGGCAGGTCCCAGTCGGCGTCGACGACGACGGTCCTCTGCCCCACGACGTGGAGCAGGCCCTGCACCAGGGTGCACGAGCACTGATCGTCACCGATCGCGGCCAGAATCCGACCGGCGCCACGATCTCGGCCTCCCGTGCCGGCGAACTGCGGACCATTCTCGCGGAACACCCGCAAGTCCTCGTCATCGACGACGACCACGTGCACGGCCTGACCGAACTGCCGCTCCACCCGCTCGCCGGCAGCACACCGCACTGGATGCTCGTCCGCTCCACAGCCAAGGCCTACGGCCCCGACCTGCGCCTCGCCGTCTTTACCGGCGATCCACTCACGGTCGACCGGGTGCGAGGCCGCTACCGTCTCGGCCCCGGCTGGGTCAGCAGTCTGCTCCAGCACGCCGTGGCCCACCTCTGGCGCACCGAAGCCTTGGACATCGCGGCGGTCTCGGCCTCCTACGCCGCCCGGCGCAACGGGCTCCTGGGGGCACTGGCCGACCGCGGCGTCACAGCCTACGGCCGCAGCAGTATGAACGTGTGGATTCCAGTCCCCGAGGAAGCCGCAGCAGTCGCCTGGCTCCTGCGCTCCGGCTGGGCCGTCGCCCCCGGCGCCCGCTTCCGGCTCTCTTCGCCGCCCGGTATCCGCGTCACCGTCTCGCCCCTCACAACGGACGACGCGCCGGCCCTCGCCGACGCCATCGCCACCGCCGTCCGCCCGCACCGCGCCGGACGTTTCGCCTGACAGCCGGGACCGGCGGAGCTTGAAAACCAGGGGAGTTGGAGCAATGGCATCCGGATGGCACCACCGGGGCAGGCGACGCCCGCAGGCGAACCGGGACCGAATCAGGTCAGACATCGGTGTGGAACGCTCGCCTCAACGATCGATGACCTGGGCAGTCGCCCCGCGGGCCGCCTGCGTCGACGACAACGCGTTCAGCATGACAAAGTCGCCCGCATGGCGGTTCAGCTGGTTCCTGAACGCTCTTCGCGCCGGTGGCCGGGCGAGCCCTCAGGCGATTCCGAGATGGTGCTTGAGAGTCGGCCCGTCGTAGTCGTGCCGGAAGAGCCCCGCGCGGCGCAGCGCCTGCACCACGCCCTGGGTCAGCAGCTCCAGCCCCTCGGGCAGGTGGCTGTGCGACAGCACGAAGCCGTCCGCGGCCCTCTCCTGGAAGAGCTCGGCCAGCTCGGCGGCCACCTTCTCGGGTGTACCGGTGAATCCGAGGTGCAGGCTGTTCTGTCGGTGCTTGATCGCCAACTGCCGGACCGTCTGCCCGTGGTGGGTACGCAGCCACGCCCCGCCCCGCTGGTACTGCTCCTCCCGGAGGGCCTCGGCCTTTTCCAGCAGTGGGACGGGAATCGGCTCATCCAGCGGCAGTTCGGCCAGTCGCAGGTGGGGGCTCACCACCGTCTGGAGGTAGGCGATCGCCTTGCCGATGTCGATGCCGTCGACCCATTCCCGCTCCAGCGCCAACGCCTCGGCCTCGGTGGCGCCGAGGACGACGTGGGTGCCGAGCAGGATCTTCAGCGACTCCGGATCGCGGCCCTTGAGCCTGGCCCGGTCCTTCATGTCGGCGTAGAACGCCTGGGCGCTGCTGACGTTGTCGGCGGCGGCGAAGACGACATCGGCGTAGGTGGCGGCGAAGTCACGGCCTTCCTCGGAGCGGCCGGCCTGGACCAGCACCGGCCTGCCCTGCGGAGGGCGGTGGATGTTCAACGGCCCGTCGACGCTGAAGTGTTCGCCGCGATGACGGATCGGGCGAATCCTCGCCTCGTCCGCGAAGACGCCGGCCTCGCGGTCGAGGACCAGCGCATCGGGCTCCCAGCTCTCCCAGAGTCCGATGGCCACATCGACGAACTCCCGTGCGCGGGCGTAGCGCGCGGCCTTGGAGGGCAGCGGCTGGTCCGCGTAGTTCTCCTCGCCGACCGTTGAGGTCACCATGTTCCACCCCGACCGACCGCCGCTGATGTGATCCAGGGTCGCGAACTGGCGGGCCAGGTTGTACGGCGCGTTGAAAGTGGTCGACGCGGTGCCGATGAGCCCGATGTGCTTGGTCCGTGCCGTCAGCGCCGACAGCACGACCATGGGTTCCAGATAGTGCGGCGGGCCGCTCGCCCGCACACGCGAGGGATCGAGGCGCATGTTGTCGGCACGGAACAGTGCGTCGAACTTCGCGTCCTCGGCGGCCCGGGCTACCTCGGACAGCAGGCCGAGCGAGAAGGCCTCCTCGATGCGGCTGTCCTTCCGCCGCCAGAGTTGGCCGGCGGGCCGCCCGACCGACATCGCCAGATGGATCTGGCGTGGCCGTTCGGCGGCCATTACCGGGGCCCGTCGGGCAGCGGCGGATCGATGATCGGCAGAGCTTCGGCGTGCCAGCGTGCGAAGCCACCCCTGACGTGGGTGACATTGCGGTAGCCGTATGCGTTCAATTTCTCGATGACGGGATCAGAGCCGAATTCGGAATTACAGAAGACCACGATCTCCCCGCCGTCCGGCAGGTCGGAGAGCTGTGATATCAGGCTCGGCGAATCAGGGGCAAGCAGATCATCAGCGTGCGCCTTGTCCACCTTCACCGCACCCTCGATGTCGCCTTTCGGGGCGTCCGGCCGATTCCGGCGCACATCGATGAAGAGAGCCCCCTCCCGGCGCTTCTTCTCGGCGACATCGGGCTCGATCAACTGGTCTGCGTGGTGAATGACTCGGGTCTCGGGGTTGGCCATGGCCTTGATTCCTCCTCGGCAATTTATGATCCGGCAGAACGGGCGCCGCGCTATTGATCCACGATTTTGCGGGCGCCCGCCGTGCCGCCTCGAACTCTATTTCTTCAATGCCGTCGACACAACCATGCGGCAACATTACGGGCTTGAATCATAATTTCGGAGTGCATTAATGATTCGTAAGGCCGCGGGGGGCTCGAAGACCGCTCGGAGGGCACTTCGAGCCGCCCGCTCAGAAGCCGACCGGCTGGCGCGGCGTGTAGGGACCCTCCAGACGCGCGATCTCGTCCTCGTCGAGCTTGACGTCGATCGCCCCCAGCAGCTCTTCGAGCTGTTCGACCCTGCTCACGCCGATGATCGGCGCACTGACCGCGGGCTTGTGCAGGTTCCACGCCAGCGCCACCTGCGCCCGGGTGAGGCCCCGTTCGGCCGCGACCGCGCCCACCTCCTCCACGATGGCGCGATCCGAATCCTGTGCCTGGTTGTAGAAGGTGGAACCCGGCGCGTCCGTCTGGAGCCGGTGGGTCACCGTGCCCCATTCGCGGGCCAGCCGGCCACGGGCCAGTGGGCTCCACGGGATGACGCCGATGCCCTCTTCGAGGCAGAACGGGTGCATCTCGCGCTCTTCCTCGCGCATCAGCAGGCTGTACTGATCCTGCATCGAGACAAAGCGGGTCCAGCCGTGCAGGTCCGCCACGTACTGCGCCCGAACGAACTCGCGGGCATGCATCGAGGAGGCCCCGATGTAGCGGACCTTCCCGGAACGCACCAGGTCATCAAGGGTCTGGAGGGTCTCCTCCACCGGCACGGAACGGTCCAGGCGGTGAATCTGGTACAGATCGATGTAGTCCGTGCCGAGGCGTCGCAGACTCGCGTCGACCTGGCTCAGGATGGCGCCGCGCGACAGTCCGCCGCCCTTCGGCCCAGGGCCCATGCGGCCGTTCACCTTGGTCGCGATGACGACCTGCTCGCGCACCCCGAACTCCTGGATCAGGGCCCCGAGTATCTCCTCGCTCGTCCCGTCGGAGTACACGTTCGCCGTATCGAAGCAGGTGATTCCGGCATCCAGCGCCGCGCGGACGACGGGGCGCGCTTCGTCGATCCCGATGGACCACGGGTGCGGTCCACGGTCGGGTTCGCCGAAGCTCATACACCCGATGATCAGCCGGGAGGTGGTCAGGCCGGACTTTCCAAGACGTGTGTATTCCATCGACTTCTTCCTGTTTTCATGCCCCGCCGAGAAGTGATCCTGGCGGGAAGGGGATGGATGGGGTTCGTGGCGGGAAGGTGATGTACGGGGTTCATGGCGGGGCAGTGATGTGTGGAGTTCGTGGCGGACGGTGTGTATGGGGTCCCAATGCGTCGCGATCGAGACCGAACCGACCGCGGCAGAGGTGTTTTCGTCAGCCCGTCCCGTCACCGCTCATGACGGGACGGGATGCGTCCGAACTCCACTCCGACCATGAACCGGGGTACAGCCTGGCGGAGATGCCGAGCAGGCTCAGGGCGAGAATGTCGAAAGTGGCAGCGATACCGCCACCGCAGTACACACCGACCTCGGTCTCTCCTTTTATGCCGAGCGCGGCGTACTGCTCCCGAAGCTCGTCCTGTCCTTTCAGCCGGCTGTCCGCGCCGATATTCGCGGCGCTGGGCAGGTTCAGCGCACCAGGAATGTGCCCTCCGCCCTTCTCACCCGTATAGGCGTGGGCCGGGCGGGCGTCGAGCAGCGTGCCGGACCGTGGCAGCCGCGCCGCTCCCTCGGCGTCGAGCGTCGGCAGCGAGCCCACCGTCACCGTGAACCCGCCGTTCCCCTCCGCCGGTTCCTCGCGGCTGAGCCGGCCGCCCGCGGCGACCCAAGCGTCGACGCCCCCGTCGAGATAGCGGACATCGGGCACCCCCGCCCAGGTGAGGATCCACCAGGCCCGGGTTGCCAGGGGAGGGTCCGCGCGGGTGTGGACCACGACGACCGAGCCGTCGTCGATTCCCCATCGCCGCACCTGACGCTGGAGCGCCTCCTCGCTCGGCAGCGGGTACGTGCCGGAGCCCGGGTACCGCGCGCCCGCGAGTTCCGTGGACAGATCGACGAAGTGGGCACCCGGCAGACGCTCCGACGCGGCCAGGGCGTGCGCCGGCTCCCGCCCGATCTCCAGCAGGACGACGTCGCGGCCACGCTCCAGTTCCTTCAGCAGGTGCTCGGCCGAGATCACGGCCTTACGGGTCCCGGTGCCTGTCATCGCTCTCCTGCCTCGCTGTTCTCGAACGGTTCCGGCAGGTCAGGGCCACGCGTCATGAGGGGGAACCACCCCACAGTCCGGCCAGCACGCTGCGGGCCGTGCGGTCCGTCTCGCGCAGCGCCGCGGCGTCGCTGCGTGGCGCCGGAGCGGCCAGCGAGGTCACACGGGTGTCGCGCAGGAGGACGCCGAGCCCGTAGAGCTGCGACGCGGGACCTTGTTCCTCCGCACCGGCCGGCCCGAGCAGGCGGCCGGTCAGCGGTTCGGCCCGGGGCGCCGCGGTGGGTACCGGCCCGTGCGCCGAGGGCAGGTGGAAGACGTCCGCGAGCCCTCGGTGCCGAAGTCCCCGCAGGAGCGGATCTGTTCCGGTGTGCAGGCTCGGCGCCGGTACGCGTGCCTCGATCACCAGGTCCGCCCGTACGCCGGGACCGGGGACGGCCCGCGAGCGCCACAGCGCATGACCAGTGGCATCGGGCAGGTCGTCCGGGGTCGCACGCGGGCCGAGGAACCTGACCACACCGGCGTCGTGGAGCGCCAGCAGCTGCCGCAGGCGTACCGGTGGCGGACCGTTGTTGAGACGGAACGCGAGGTCGATGAAGTGCGCGTAGCTCCCGAAGTAGCTCTCGGCGGTGAGTCCGCCGTCCTCCACCGCGGCGACGAGCAGTCCGCGTGCCTTGCCGAAGGAACGGTGTGCCACCTTGAGGCTGCTCGCGGCCCCCTTGGCGGTTTCGGCGAGGTCGGCGAGCAGCCGGCCCCGGACAGCGGCCCCGAACGCTGACGGGCTGTCCCACACCCGCAGTGCGAGCGCCGCATCGCTGTCCAGGTCGAGCCGGTGCTCCGGGTCCGGAACCCCGTCTGCGACGACGTCTCGCCACTCCGCACTGTCGGGCGGCAGTGCGACGAGAGCGTCCAGCAACCGCGGCAGGGGGACGGTGAGCGCGTTCGGATTCGCCGTCGCCAGATGCGTGTAGTAGTCCCAGAGCGTATCGCGCGCGATCGCCGGGCCCACGCCGTCGAACCGTCCCGGGCGCTGCTGCCGAAGCAGCGCCTCGCCGAGGAAGCGGTGTCGGCTGTCCCCGTCCGGCACCGCCGCACTCGGACGGCTCCAGTAGGGAACGCCATGGCGCGAGGTGGCGTGCAACACCGGTTCAGAGCCCGATGGTTCGTATCGCAGCCCGTACGCGGTGGCGTCGTCGGGCACGAAACGTCCGCCTCGGCCGACGGTGAGCAGGGTGGCGACGTCGAAGAAGCTCAGCCCCAGGCCTTCGACCACGACGTCCGCACCCGGTTTGGCCTCGGCCAGGTCCTGGTCGCTCGCGTTGTCGCCGCGCAGTCGCTGGATCGCCGCGAGCGGGCGGCCGGGTTCGCGATCACGGGCGGGCGTCGACCAGCCGGTGCACAGGACGACGGCGTCGGCCAGGAGCGGCGCGGCGCCGCCCGCGAAGGAGACGCGGTAGCGTGCCCCGGCCCGCTCGATGTCGTTGACGCGGTCACGTTGCCAGTCGTGGCGCACGCCCTCCGGGAGCGAGGCGACCACCGTCTCGTGGCACCACCGCAGGTAATGGCCGAGCAGCACACGCGGGGTGCAGGAGTCCGCGGTCGCGGCCCTGACCGAACCCGTCAACTCGGGCCGCCGGGCCAGATCGGCGGCCAGTTCCCTGGTGACGACGGTGCGGCCGGTGTCCGCGAGGTGGCTGTCGGTGCCGAGGTTGCCGCCACCGGGCACCAGCGTCCCGTTCAGGACGGCCGCGACCTGCTGCTGCCACTCCCACAGACTCGGTCCCGCCACCTTCGGCCCGTCGGAGCCGACCGATCCGTCGAGCCATACGGTGAAGGCGGACGCCGGAGTGTTCATGAGCAGCGCGGCAGACTGGTCGGTGCGCCAGATGCGGCCCGGTCCGGGCGGGTGTTCGTCGACGGAGACGATCCGGAGCCGACCGCCGGGCGGCCGGAACTGTCCGGTGTTCGCCGCCAGCCGCTCAATCACCGACGTCCCCCGGAAGCCGCTGCCGATCACCACGACGACGTGCTCGGACGGCCCTGCGTTCGGCGCTGCGGCCTCAGGCATGAGCGGTGGCCTCGACCCGTCGCGCGGGGCGGCTGAGCCCGTAGTGCCGGCGCAGTGTGGTTCCCGTGTAGTCCGGCGAACGCAGGCCCCGCCGTCGCAGTTCGGGGACCAGGTGATCGACCAGCGCGTACGTGCCCTGGTGCAGCAGGTCCGGCTGCAGGTTGACGCCGTCCAGCGCCCCGGCCCTGAACCATGTCTCCAGTTCGTCGGCCACCGTGACGGCGTCACCGACCAGCAGGTTGTCCGCGCCGAGCCCTCCTCCGAGGCCCTGCGCGAACTCCAGTACCGTCCTGGGGCGTTCGCGCTCCACGAAGCGGTGCACCGCCAGCAGGTGGGAACGGTAGGAGTGGGAGCTCTCCACCGGGGGCACCGGCGGAAGCGGGGCGTCGAGCGGCAGGTGGCTCAGGTCGTAACCGCTGAACAGGGCCACCTGCCCGAGTACATGGCGGGGATCGGCCAGGCGGTTCAACTCGGCTTCGAGGGACCTCGCTTCGTCCGTCGTACCGGCGACGAGCACGCGGAAGCCCGCGAAGACCCGCACCGAGTCCGGGTCGCGCCCCTCGGCCGCCGCGCGGGCGCGCAGGTCCGCACGGAAGGCGATGCCGTCGTCGATCGTGCTGACGACCGTGTAGACGGAGTCGGCGTGCCGGGCCGCCAGCGCGCGGCCGTCGTCCGAGGAGCCGGCCTGCACGATCACCGGCCAACCCTGCGGAGGCCGCGGGGAATTGAGCGGTCCCGCGATCCGGAAGTGATCGCCGGCGTGATCGACCGCATGGATCTTCGCCGGGTCCACGTACCAGCCCCGGTCGCGGTCCTGGACGATCGCGTCGTCCTCCCAGCTGTCCCAGAGCTTCTTGACGGCCGTCACGAACTCGTCCGCCCGGCGGTAGCGGTCGCCGTGCTGAGGCAGTTCCTCCTGACCGAAGTTGCGAGCGGCTGCCTGGATGGCGCTGGTCACGACGTTCCAGCCGAACCGGCCACGGCTGATCCGGTCCAGTGAGGCGGTCTGGCGGGCGACGACGAAGGGATCGGAGTAGGTGGTCGAGATGCTGCCTATCAAGCCGATGCGGCTGGTGCCCACCGCCAGCGCCGACAGCAGGGTGAGCGGCTCGAACGCCGGTGCCACGGCGGCCGGTTCACGCGAGAAGGTGAGTTTGTCGGCAAGGAACAAGGCGTCGAACCCGCCGCGCTCCGCGGTGCGGGCGATGTCGAGGAGCGCGTCGATGTCGTTGATCTCCGCCAGGTCCACGGAGGGGTGGCGCCACGCGGCGGGGTGCGAGCCGGCCGGCTTGATGTTCAGGTTCAGGCCGAGCGTCGCTCGCGACGGTCCGGTCACGGTGGTCTCCTTCAGTACATGCCTAGGCATAGAGATCTCGCATCTGCCCGCGTATCGCGCGCGCGATCGCGTCGGCCAGCTGGTCGATCGCCGCCGTGTCGTCCGGCAAACGAAGCGTGGCGATGCGGAGATGGCCTGTGGATGGTGGTTCAACGAAACTGCGGCTGCCCGCGCCGACCGAGTAGCCGACGGTGGCGAGGTCGATGAGGGTGTCGACCTCGCTGTTCACTTCGACCCAGAGGAACTGGGCATTCGGGCCGGACTGGGTGGTGATACCGCGTCGCAGCAGCGCGTCGGCCAGCGCCGCCTTGCGCTTGGCGTACACGCCGCGCGCACGCTTGAGCGTCCGGGCGGTGGCCGAGCTCTCGATGAGGTGGGCGAGCGCGTCCTGCACGATGCGGCTGTTGACGGCCAGCCCGTAGCTGCGGTTGTCACGGATGCGCTCCACCGCCTCGCGCGGACCGCCGATCACCGACGTACGCAGATCGACCCCGTACGACCGGCAGAACGAGCGCACACGTACGACTTGGCCCGGCAGAACAGTGCCGAACGTCGGGCCCGCCACGTTGGCGAGGGGACCCACCGCGTCGTCCTCGACCACGATGACGTCATCGAAACCGGCGATGACGTCGGCGAGTTCCCCGATCCGTGCGGCGGTGGCGGGCGGCGTCATGGCGTAGGGACCGGTCGGCTGGAACAGGTAGGTGCGGGCGCCCCTTTTCAGGGCTGAGGCCAGTGCGTCCGGGTCGGCCCCGTTCGCGTCGGCGGGTACTTGGAACACTTCGAGTCCCAGCCGCCGGATGTGATCGAGCAGGCCGGGATTGATCGGGACGTCGATCGCGAGCTTCCCGCTCGGCGTGGCCAAGGTGCCGACACAGAGCAGCGCGGCCTCCGCGCCACTGCCGCCCGCGATGTACGCCTCGGCCGCGAACGGCCAGTCCCGCTGGGCGACCGTCCGCAGCCGGTCGGTGATGTACTGCCGGACGTTCGAGTGGAGGTGGGGGCTGCGCAGACCGGCGGCCAGGGCGTCGGTCAGGTCCGGCAGCAGTTCGGGGTCGGACGAGGCGTGGGCGAGTTCACCGACCGGGCTCGTCGCCGGGGCTTCGGTACCCCCGGATTCGACGGTGGGGGCCGGGCGGGTGGCGAGAGGATCGGCCACAACGGTGCCGCCCCGCCGGCGCGTCTCGACGAGGCCCTTGCCGCGCAGCACGGCGAGGGCGTCGCGGATGTTGCGGAAGCTCACCCCGGACTGCTCACTCAGGGCGCGGATCGTCGGCAGCCGCGTGCCCGGCTGGATCGCCCCCTCACGGATCTTGCGTTCGAGCAGCGGTACGACGGACTCGGCGGAACCGGCCGCCGCGATGTGATGGACCAGCCAGTCGTCGTCAAGCTGCTCGACATCAGCGGCGTACGGGGTTTCATTCGCGTGTTCTTCGGCCATCGTCTCGTTCGCCCGCGCAGTCCTCGCGTCGGTCGGTCTGTGCGCCGGTCGGGCGCCACGACCGACTGAGCCGGCAGGCGCTGCCCCTCTCTTCGACTCCTCGTGGCAAGGCAGGCGGCGCGTCCGGACCGGGACCGACAGGAGCCCCGTCCGGACGCGCCAGGTCACTGCGCCGCCACCTGATACACGTAGCCCTGCGGCGTGAACTTCGTGGCGCCGATGAAGTCCTTCGACCACTCCTCCACGACGGACAGGGGGTCTACGTCCCGGTAGCGGTCAGGGTAGGCGAACGTCGCGAAGAAGAGCGGCGAGATCTGGTTGCCTGCCAGGTCGAAGGCCCACGGGTTGTAGAGGAACAGCTTGCCGTTCTTCACCGCTTTCAGGTTCTTCCAGCCCGGCCGGGCGAGCAGCTTGTCGGCGATCGCCTTGTACTCCGTGTCGGATCGCCCGCCATAGAGGTTGTCGGTCTCCACCACGATGACGTCCGGGTTCGCGGCCAGTACCGCGGCCGGGTCGGAATCGATGGTGTTGCCCGGGCTCTCGGCGAAAATGCTCTTGATGTTGGCGTCGGCGAACGCCAGCGTCTTGCCGCCCTCCTCGCCGATGGTCTTGCCCGCGCTGTCCTCGTAGTACGCGGTGGCCTGGGTCTTCACCTTCCCGGCCCGGGCAGTGAGCGCGCCGGCCTTGTCGGTGAAGGCCAGGACCTTGGCGGCCTCCTTGTCGCTCCCCAGCACCTTGCCGAGCAGCCGCACGTTGGTCTTCCAGTCCTGCGATATCCAGGAACTCACGACCAGTACCTTGACGCCCGACGACTTCAGCGAGGACTCCGCCGCCTGCCACGGATGGTTGCCGTACAACACCACGGCCTGCGCGCCGCTCTGGATGATGCGCTCGTAGTTCAGCGCGTCCGCGCTCGCGCCGATGGACAGACTCTTCGGGAAGCCGGCGAAGTTCTCCTGGTCGATCGTCGTCTCGTCGATGCCGACGATCTGATCGCGGGCGCCGAGGGCGAGCGCGAGGTCGACGTTGAAGCCACCGACGATGGCGACCTTGCTGATCGGACCGTTCGGGAAGTCGACCTTGCGCTTCACGCTGTCCGTGACCGTGACGGGGGACGCGCCGGAACTCGATCCCGACCGGCTCGCCGCCCCGTCGGAGCCGTCCTGCGAACTCCCGCCGCAAGCGGTCGCGATCAGGGCGGTGACGGTCAGCAGGGCCGCGGCGGCGACTTTGCGCAGCCGGCGGGTGGATGGATGGATCACTTCTCTCCTCATGGGTGAAGGCGACGCGGAGCGTCAGGACACGGCGGGAACGGGCAGCGGTTCGATGATGGGATGTACCTGGACAGCGCCGTCGCGTTCGAAGAGATCGACCTCGAGGCCGTACACGCGCTCCAACACCTGGCTGTCGTAGACATCGTTGGGCCGGCCGAACGCGACGATCCGGCCGCCCTGGAGGATCGCGACCTTGTCGCAGAAGCGAGCCGCCAGGTTGAGATCGTGGATCGCGATCAGTGAGACGAGGTTCCGACTGCGTGTCAGATCACGTACGTGGCGCAGCGTTTCGACCTGGTAGCGCAGATCCAGTGCGCTGGTGGGTTCGTCGAGCAGCAGGATCTCCGGCTCCTGGGCGATGGCACGGGCGATCAGGACCCGCTGCGCCTGGCCGCCGCTCAGGTTGCCGACCGAGAGGGCGGTCATTTCCGTCAGGCCCATGTGCTCGATCGCGGCGTCGACGATGTCCCAGTCCTGGCGGCGCGGCCGCATCCCGAAGTACGGCGTCCGGCCCAGCAGCACCGACTCGCGTACCGACAGCTGGAAGGTCGCCTCCCCCGATTGCGGTACGTAGGCGACCACCTTGGCGTGTTCGCTCATCCGCAAACGGTTGAGGTGCTTGTCCTCGTACCTGATCGACCCGGTGCGCAGCCTGTTGACGCGGGCGATGAGCTTCGTGAGCGTCGACTTGCCCGAGCCGTTGGGGCCGAGCAGACCGACGAACTCGCCCTGGCGCATCGTCAGATTCACGTCGTGCAGCACCGAGCGGTTGCGGGAGTAGGAGAAGGCCACGCCTTCGACGGACAGCGTCATGACTGGGCCAACGTTCCTTTCGAAAGGACGAGGTTGATGAAGAGCGGCGCACCGATGAGTGCGACGACGATGCCGACCGGGATCACGACCGGAGACAGCACGGCCCGGCCGACCACATCCGCGTAGAGGATGAGCAGACCTCCGGCGATGGCCCCGAACGGCAGCAGGTAGCGGTGGTCCGAGCCCACCACCAGGCGCGCGATGTGCGGACCGACCAGCCCCACGAAGCCGATGACGCCGGTGAAGGACACGACGACCGCGGTCAGGACGACCACCACGATGATGAGGACCAGGCGGGTGCGACGTACGTTGACGCCGAGGCTCGCCGCCGCGTCGTCGCCCGCGAACGCGATGGCGTTGAGCGCCTTGGCGCGTGTGAACAGATACGGCAGCGTGATCGCCAGCAGGATCGAGACGACCAAGACCTGGTGCCAGGTGGCGTCGTTGACCGAGCCGAAGGTCCAGTGGACGATCTCGGCCAGCGTGTTCTCGTCGGCGAAGAACTGTGTGGCCGAGGTGAGCGCCTCGAAGAGCTGGAAGAATGCCATGCCGACCAGAAGCAGCGTGATGGCCTTCATGCGCTTCAGCGATGCCACTCCGAGGACGATCAGCGAGACGACCAGGCTGAAGGCCAGGGCGCTGAAGATCGTCACGACCGAGGACGGCGCGTGCCCGGCCTTGTTGGACAGCACGATGGCCAGCGCCGCTCCGAAGGATGCAGCCGGCGAGAGACCAAGGGTGTAAGGGCTCACCAGTGGATTGCGCAGCAGCCCCTGCATGACGACCCCGGACACCGACAGCGCGGCACCCGCCAGGAACGCCAACAGGGCGCGTGGCAGCCTCAGTTCGGTGATGATCACCTCTGTGGGGCGGAAGCTTTCGCT
Source organism: Streptomyces sp. NPDC005141 (assembly GCF_053599975.1). Classification (NCBI taxonomy): domain Bacteria; kingdom Bacillati; phylum Actinomycetota; class Actinomycetes; order Kitasatosporales; family Streptomycetaceae; genus Streptomyces; species Streptomyces sp. NPDC005141. Next base: position 52,314 of record NZ_JBSFYW010000018.1, read on the forward strand.
CGATCGAGCCCCGAAGACATGAATGGCGATGGCATGAAAGACGTCGCCCACGCCGATACCTGCCGTACCGATGACAACCGACAGCGCGATCGACAGCAGCGACACCACCAGGCTGACGCCGATGATCACCGGCCGGGATGGCCGGCCCCACCGGCCCCACAGCGGTATGGCCTTGACGGTTCGCGCAACTGCGTTGGTCATAACACTCCGTGTCACAGGCGGACGCTCCGCGCCCGCTGTCAGTCGGCACGCGCGTCGGCAAAAGTTTGGTGAATCAAATGACTGCTCTGAAATATGATCCGGTCCAGTGCTCAGCGCGACAGGGTGACTGACCGCGGTGCGACTGACCCAAAACACATCGATCCGATGGATTGCATGCGGGAATGTGTGCCGGATACAGACACGGCTCAGCGCTCAGTGCGCCGGCCAAGGGGGCGACGGGGTCGCTAGATCGAAGCTGCAGCCGAACAACAACAGCGACAACAACAGCCGAGCCGCACCACACTCGCGCACGCGCGGTTGGTCTGCGGCAGCACGACGCTCTGCGCCGGGCACGGGCTTGCGGGGGAGACGGACCGCACCACTACCTCTGTGGGGTTCACGGTCACGGTCCACCTCCCAAGTTCTGATCTCGCGCCGCGACGAATCTTTTCTCTTGATCCGCCGTCAGTAAACGCATCATATGGCGACCGGTGAAAGGAATCAATCCCTGCCCGGATCGTTCTGCCGTTCCGCGTAAGGGCGTTGGCGCGACCGTTCATGGCTCAGGTCGGCGGCTCGTACGGCAGCACGCCCGAGGTCGGCCCGGGAACGCGACGGATCGCCGTACTCGGCGACAGGCGGGCCACCGCCTCGGCGAAGAGAGCAGGGCGCCGGCGCCCGGAGCCGCGTCCTGTCCACCCCGATGTGAAGAGCCGCGGACCGTGCCACGCCCGCTCCAGCCCTCCGCGACCGTGCGCCGGGAGCCGCGCGTCATCAACTTCCCGGCTCTGGACGCCGCCACGGTCTCCGATGATGACGTCCTGCGGGCCACCGGCTCCTACCGGGTGTCGGCGGGCGTCAACACGGACCACGACGCATCCCAGTCCGGCACGACTATCGCCGTGAACTGACGAAACGCCCTCGCCTGCACACCCGGTACGCGAATCCGGGCGACGCAGAGCGAAAGTCCGAACGGGAGGCCACACCCTGACAGGGGAGGGGTGTGGCCTCCCTCAGGCATCCGACGCGTCGGCACCATGGCGCCTGAGGCGAGACAACCCCGCCGGCTCGCCTTCAGGGCGCGTACCGGTGGTCTGCGATGTGGAAGGCGCGCCCGGGAGGCGGGCCTGCTCGGTCGAGCCGGGAGGCGGGCCTGCTCCGTCGAGCCGGGAGGCGGGCCTGCTCCGTCGAGCGTGTACTGCCGGTCCACAGCCGTCTTCCACCCGTTCAAGTGCCGTTCAGTGCACAACCATCAGCCGTTGCCGCGTGTCTCTCAGGTGAATCACATCCGCGCGCACGCGTCTCGACATCGCTCGCGCTCAAAGGAGGAACCGTGGGCATTCGCCGACCCGCCCTATCGACCGCCGTAGCCGCCGCGCTGATCGGGTCGTTCAGCGTGCCGATCGTCGCAGGCACCGCATCCGCGAGGGAGGGTGCCGCCAGCGTGCGCGAGGACTTCAACGGTGACGGCTACCAGGACCTCGCCGTCGCAGCCCCCGGCGGGACGGTCGGTGGCCATACGTGGGCCGGCTACATCACGATCACCTACGGCTCGGCGCACGGCCTCGAGCCCGCCCGCACTATGGTCATCACCCAGGACACCCCTGGTGTGCCCGGCGTCTCCGCCGACAACGCGGTCTTCGGCTATGACATGATCTCCCGCGACCTGGACGGCGACGGCCTGACCGACCTGGCCCTGGTCACCCGCGAATACCGGCCGGAGAACAACATCGGCGGATCGGTGATCGTCCTGTGGGGCCGAAAGTTCGGCGTCTCCGGTCAGGACGCCGTCCGCATCGACGCACCGGCGAACGCCCAGGTCGGCGAAGACATCACCGCGGGCGACTTCGACAGCGACGGGCACGTGGACCTGTTCATGGGCAACAGTGAAGATGCCTACGACTACCACGACGTGCTCTACGGCCCCTTCGACCGGGACGGCTCTCCCGCCCGTGAGCAGCGGCTGCAGGTGTACAGCACCGACAACACCATCGACTCCACCGCCGCGGGCGACTTCAACGGCGACGGCATCGAGGACCTCGCGACCTTCTACGTCTACGAGAACCACGCCGAGGGCGGCAAGCTGTGGCTCGGCACCAAGGACGGCCTGTCCACCGTCCCGCAGCGGCTGACCTCTTCATCCAGCACCGCGGTCGCCGACTTCGACCGGGACGGCTACGCCGACCTCGCGACACGGATCTTCCCCAACGGCGACACCGAGACCGAGGAAGACCCCGGCACCGTCAAGATCTACTACGGCTCGCCGTCCGGCCCCAGCCAGACGCGTACGCAGACGATCACACAGAACACGGCGGGCGTGCCCGGGGTGAGCGAGAAGAGCGACCAGTTCGGCGGGCGGCTGAGCGCCGGCGACGTGAACGGCGACGGATATCCCGATCTGGCCGTCGGTGTCCCCGGTGAGGCCATCGGTTCGAAAAAGAAGGCCGGCGCCGTGGTGCTGCTCAAGGGCGGCAAGCGCGGGCTCACCGGCACGGGCGCGCAGGCGTTCCACCAGGACACGGCGGGCGTGCCGGGTGTCGCGGAGTCCGGTGACCTGTTCGGCGGTTCGGCACGACTGCTCGACGTCACCGGCGACGGCAAGGCGGACCTGGTCGCGGGCGCGCCGGGCGAGAACCTGGGCACCGTCGTGAACGGCGGCGCGGTATGGCTGCTGCGCGGCACCGCCTCCGGCCTGACGGCCTCGAAGTCTGTCGCGCAGAACCCGACGGACATCGGGGCACCGGCGGCGAAGGCGCTGTTCGGCGAGAACCTGAGCAGCGACAACGGCCCCGGAATAGCGATCCCTTAGAGCTCGCAACACCATCCGTCGAACGCGCCCCAGCGGGCCCGTTCGACGGGAAGACGCTGAGGAACAGTCAGTGCCGTCGGCAGACAACGTACGAGATCGGATCTCGACCTGAAGAACTCAGTAACGGGGTCGGCAGGAAGGGGCCGGTGGGTAGCAGGTCAGCAGCCGCTGTCCGTGGGAGTGAAGTTCATACGGGCGTGCCTGTTCGTGCCGATGGCCGCGTCGTAGGTCGTCTTGCTGACCTGGTACCAGACGTCGTCCCGTTTTGCGTTGCCGCCGAGGTTGTCCAGGCTGACGCACCACTGTTCCCGCCGGACGACGCGCGTGTAGGTCTCGGTTCCGCTGCGGACCTGTTTGCAGTTCTTGGACTGCTCGGTGGAGTACCAGGTGCGGACGCGCCGCTTGGTGCCCGATCCGGTGCTTGTCGTGTGTTTGACCCGCCGCGTGCTCGTGGTGCACTTCCTGGTCATGTGCGGCCGTGTGGCCCGGGTGGTCTTGGCGGCGAGGTGGCGGACCTCGTCCCGGAGCCCGAAGACGCTCGTGTCCGTCGTGGTGGCTGTGTCCGGCTGGGGCTCGGCAACGCTCCCGCTGCTCTGGTCGACGTCGACCGAGTAGTCCGTGCCCTCGTCGTAGGCGTCGCCTTCGCGGCTGCACGCGCCGAGCCCGGCTATCAGAAGTGCCGTCACGGCGGCCGTCACAAGTTGCTTGAACATGTCTTCCCTTTACGATCAACGGCCCGCAGCGTAACGCCAGAACCGAACCTGACAGGGACGGGGGAGCGCTTGAGGTACAGGCCGGCCCGGTCCGACCGAACGGATGACGACGTCGCTGTGGGTGTGGTGGGTGGGGGAGTTGACGGCTGTGCCGGTGGTGCAGCCGGTTGTGCCGGCCGTGGCGGGCGCATGCCGGCTCGGGGACCGATTCTCCGGATCGCCCCGGTACGCTTCCTCGTCATGCCCACAACAGCGCGTAGATCTGTCCTCGGTGGCACCGCCCTCGCCGTCTTCCTGGTTGCCGGCACCGGCTGTTCGTCCGACTCCGGCCAGGTCGGCAACGGGTCAAAGGTGCTGGAGGGGCTGGGGACCCTGGCCGACGGCAACGGCACAAGCCAGGTGACCTACCTCGACGCCGCCAAGGTGCGCGAGCTGAGCAAGGGCGATGGGAATCGGTTCACCTCGGTCGGTCAGCCGGGCAGCAGCCTGCTGAACGCGTACGAGCCCGGGCCGTGGGGACAGCACTTGAAAGTGACCCAGATCGACACGGCTGTCGACACCAAGAACGCGGGCCGTTGGGAGGGCTCGTTCGACGTGGCCGCCATCACCGCATCGCTGAAGTCGAACGGCTACAAGCAGAGCGAAGAGGACGGTAGACAGACCTGGGCGCATCCCGGCAGCACGGGGCCGTCGTTCCAGGTCTCGAAGGACGAGATCTCCTACTCCTCCCAGGGCGACACCCCCATGGCGGCCGTCAACCCGAAGGAGGGCGCCTCACTGGCCGACAGGAAGGACTACTAGCGCGCAACCGAGTGCCTGGACGACGTCTACCGCGCCGACTTCAATCCACCCACTTCCACCAAGCCGGTACGCTTGTCCGCCCTCGGCCAGCAGGCTGCCTCCGCCGCCAAGAACGTCGAGACGCTCTGCCTCGTGGTCAAGGACGAGACGACCGCCAACCGTGTTGCGGACAAGCTGCGTTCCGTCGTCCGCGCCAAGTCACCGAAGTTCGACGGCACGAAGGTGACCATCGAGAAGGGCGACCAGCCCTTGGTGCGGGCGGTCGTCCCGGACACTGCCACACAGCGGCCGGGCCGGCTGATGATCTCCGACATTGACCTGTGGATGGCCATCACAGATCTCTGAGCCGCTGCGCCCGTTCAGCGCACAACCACCGGCAGTTGCCGCGTGTCTCGCAGACCTTCCCGGTCAGAGCACCGGACGCAACACCCCCTGCCTGCGGGCTCGGTGCCGGCAGGCAGGGGGCTGGCTGTCGATCGCTCCCCAGCGGTCAGTGGGCTCAGCGTGCGAACGGCCCGCCCAGTCGCATGTACGACAGCTTCAGCGACGTCACGGAGTACGACTTCGAGCCCGTCGTCGTGATGCCCGAGCCGGAGCCCTTCAAGCAGTGGACGAGACCCCAGCGGTCCTCGTAGCCCAGCTGTTCGTTGGTGCCGATCATGAGGTCGGCGCGGCCGTCGCGGGTGTAGTCGGTGAGCTTGAGGTGGGTGCCGAACTGATCCTGGGTCTCCGCGGTGCCGGTGATGCCGGAGGGGTCCTGAGTGAAGGACTTGGCGCCGGTGCCGGGCAGGCCGCCCGCGCGGCCGAACAGGACGGCGACCGCGCTGGCGTCGCGCTCGGTGCCGAGGTCCTCGCCGCGGGCGCCGACGGGGAGGTCCGCGTAGCGTCGCCGTTGACGTCGCCGGCGGCGATGGCGGAGCCGAAGTAGTCCTCGTTCTCGGAGGAGCCGGGCACCTCGGCGGTGTTCTGGGTGAACTTGACCGGCCTGCGGGCGGTGTCGGGCCCGTTCGAGCCGCCGTACTACTGGACGGTGACGTAACCGCGTTCGGCGTCGCCCTGCTCGTAGCCGCGGCCGATGGCGAGGTCCTCCGCCCCCACCGCGCCCGGGATGCCCGCCGAGTCCTGGTGGATGATCCGCCCTCGCTGCTGCCGTGGCCCTCGCGGCGGTGGTCTGCGCACCGCTCCTGACGGCCCCCGCGGCGTCGGCGGTCCAGAGCCCGCCGTTCAGCCGAGCTGGTAGTCGAACCAGATGCCATGCGTGCCGTCAGCGTCAACGGCCATCCCTCCGGCACGAGGCCGTACTTCGACCAGGCCCACTTCGGCCACGAGTTCCGGGCGTTCACCGGGCTCGCGCCGACCCGGTACGTCGAAGTCCGGCGACGGTTCCTGCGCGAACATCCCGGCCACGCGCTGGACGGCCGACCGCTGTCGGCCGATTGATTTCTTACAGGAGTGACAGCTCACGACACGCTAATTTGGGGCACCCCGAAGCAGAGGAGAGCCCCGTGGGCAAGGTGGTCATGTACAGCTCGGTGTCGGTGGACGGCTTCGTCGCGGACGAGAACGACCAGCCCGGACCGTTGTTCGACTGGTTGTCCAGCGGTGACGTCCCGTTGGACGAGAGCGGCGAGGTGAAGGTGTCGCAGACGTCCTACGACTACACCCGGCCGTACTGGGACCAGATCGGGGTGACACTCGTCGGCCGCCACGTCTTCGACATGACGGACGGCTGGGACGGGAAGCCTCCGGGCGGGATCGACCACGTGGTCGTCGTGACGCACCGGCCGGAGCCCGAGGGCTGGGACCCCGGGGCTCCGTTTCACTTCGTCGACGGCGTCGAGGCAGCCATGGCCAAGGCGCAGGAGCTTGCGGGTGACCGCACGGTCGAGGTCGCCGCTGGCGACGTCGGTGGCCAGGTGCTTGCCGCGGGCCTGATCGACGAGGTGCGCATGGACGTCGTACCCGTCGTGTTCGGGTCCGGCAAGCGCTACTTCGGGTCGGTCCACGCGCAGCACCTGTTGGAGGATCCTGACGTGGTGATTCAGGGCAACCGGGTGCTTCACCTGCGCTATCGGGTGCGCCGTTGACCGATCTGAGCGGGTACGCGAAGAAGTCCACTGCGAACGGTGACATCTCGCATTGGGCGAGGGCACAAACAGCGGAGGGGGAGACTCCCGAACATCACTGTCCGTCACTCCATCAAGGCATGAACACGTCTCGGCTGACGAATACGCGACACCTCAACATGCGGGCCTACCAGTCCGGAGATGCCAGTCAGCTCGCCGGTTCCGCTTGAGGGCACGATGGTGGAGAACTCCGCAGTGCGGTCGCTGCCGGACGTTGTCGCCGAGTGCACGAAGTTGAAGGAACCCTCCCGCCCGTGCAGCGAGCCTTCGAACGACTCCATGGCCACATAGGTACCGACGCCGGTCGCTTGGTCGAACGCGGCAGTGAACAGTGTCGCCGAGCGGCCCGCGACCTCTCCCTCGAAGCGCTTCTCCATCGTCGCGACACCTACCGGCAGCCCAGTGGACACGGCCGGCACAGGCTTCAGCTCAGTCGGAACGAACTCTTCGACAGCGAAAGTCGCATTGGCTCTCATGCACCGACCGTACCGATGTGCTCTGACAAACGCGGCCAGGCCATCGCCGACCAGGGCAACGAGGGGCGACAGAAACGTCAAGGAACAAGCTGAGATCCCACACGCCAGCCTGGAAGCAGGCGTAGGCCGAAGCGCGGCGAGGGTCCCGGTCACGCGCTCGCCTCGGGCGCGGGGATGTCCTGGTCTGTCGACGTGCGCACCGGTGGCGCGTCAGGTGCCTTCACCGTTGTGGAGACTCATTTTCAGGGACTCGCCGAGGTCCGGCACATACGGGCTCACTCCCGCTCACGGATCAGGAGCGGTACGCCGAGGTCGTCCGGCGTGAAGAGTCGTACTTTCTTGGGGTCGAACCCGTCGTCCGTGCCCTGCAGCACCAGATACGCGCCCTTCCGCTTCTCGTAAAGCGGCCCGAAGACGACCGCGTCCGCGTGGCCGTCGCCGTTGACGTCGAGCAGCGGGGGGTGGTGGTTGAAGGCATTCCAGTAGTACGGATTCGGGGTGCCGGGCAGACCGTTGGTCTCCGCGTCGGTCACCTGTTCGCCGTCGAGGGACTGTGCCCCGTCCGCTCCACCGGGGAGCAGCGTCACCTTGCCGTCGTGACGCCGGAAGCGCGGGGTGTTCACGACGACATCCGGTTTCCCGTCGCCGTCGACGTCGCCGACGGCGGGCGACGAGCCGAAGTCGGTGCGGCGCCGGTCGGCCGTGCCCATGCCGCCGATCACGGTCCGCTCGCGGCCCGTGTCCAGACCGGACTTCGCCCCGTACATGATCGTCAGGGCGCCGCCCGCGCTGGGCATGTCCGCCGGGCCCACGGGGAGAAGGGTGGGCACGAGCAGGTCCGGGAGGCCGTCGCCGTCCGCGTCCCCGGTGGCCGGGACTCTTGGGCCGTCGTTGGTCTCCGCCAGGTCCGCGATCGCCCCCTCCTGACGGGGGTTACGCACCAGCCCCTGCTCGCCGCCTTCGTACACGCCGATCGAGTGCAGGTCGGCGGGCGCGTTCTCGTCCTCCTCGGCGTCGAAGGAGTACGTGAACACCACCTCGGCCCTGCCGTCGCCGTCGAAGTCACCGGTGGTGGCCGAGCCGGGCGTGGTGTAGCCGTGCTGGCCGAGGTCGAGCACGGCCCGTCGGCTCGGTGCCCCCTTGCGGTCGAAGGGGCCGTACAGGAGCAGGCCGTCGCCGTTCGTCCCGGTGGCGTAGGGGTCGCCCGAGCCGTCCTGGCCGCCGTCGAGCAGGTCCACGGAGCCGTCGCCGTCGAAATCGGCGGCGGCCAGCGGGCGGAAGCCTTCGGGCAGATCGAGCCGGCGGGCGGTGCTCAGCCCGCGCGCGCCGCCGAACAGCGCGAACGATTCGTGTTGAGTGCTGCTCGTGCCACGGCTGGCGACCAGGTCCGTGAAGCCGTCGCCGTCGAGGTCGGTGCGCAGGGGCTCCGACATGAACATCGCGTACTTCTCGGTACCGGCTGAAGTCCGTCGTGCCGTGGTGATGTCGAGGCCCGAGCGCGATCCGTAGACCACGACAAGGTTCGCCTCGTACTTCTCGCCGTCCTTGGACTTCGACTCCACGACGTCCACGAAGTCGTCGTAGCCGTCGCCGTTGAAGTCGCCGGGGTCGGGGCGTTCGGAGGGCTTTCCGGCGGCGGGACGGGAGGAGTGGTCGGAGGGCCTGTTCGCGCCGCTTCCCGCGACCGCCAACAACAGGGCACAGCCCAGGACAGCGGCCGGTCGGCGGTGCGTACGCATGGCGGGCTCCAAATGGGACGACGGAACTGGGCGGGGACCAGGACTTTTCGGGAGGTGACTCCTGAGGCGTACGAAGGGTTGCCCGGCATAGCCCTGGAATCCTGCCGGGCATTTCGCCGTCGTTCTCCCGCCCCTGCTGGAAGGAAGCCGTGATGACCGCCCGGGGTTGCGATGAGGGAGGCATCGGCAGGCCCTGATCCGGGGGCGCTCCGCTCCACGGAGGGTGCGGCCAACGCCCCGACGCGTTCGGGTACGCCGCCCGGTCCGGGTCTCGCCGCCAGGCTGGTGGCGAGTGCGAGTGGTGGAGGAAGCGGGTGCCTCGATGGGCGCCCGCCATGACAAGCTGTGCTTTCCACTGCCCCGTCCCAGGAGGTCACCATGGCTACAGAGTCTGCATCGCCCGAAGAGCCGGTTGACGGCGAGAGCGGTTCCCTCGCACCCGACGATGACGGTCAGGACGAGTTGAAGCGCAAGTTTCGGGAGGCTCTGGCGCGCAAGCGTGGTCTGCAGGCGGACGCCACTGACCTCACTGCGAGCACCAAGAAGTCGAAGGTCCACGGCGCGCACGGCCCGGCCGCGAGTCAGCGGTCGTTCCGTCGAAAGAGCGGCGGCTGAGTCCCGATAGTCGGAGTTCGCCGCGAGTTGGCTGTGGGTCCTCGTCCTCGGCGGCCTGGTCCTGTGGTGGCGCCGGCAGCGCGGAACCCGGACCGCACGGCGTCTGCTGCTGCCCGACCGGGCCGCGAAGAAGGAGGTACGGCGCACTCGGAGCCGGCACGCCACAACGGGACTGTGGCTCGCGCTCGGTCTGCTGGCCCTATCCACGACCGGTCTGACCTGGACCGCCACGGCTCCGCCACGCCGGCCACAACCACCCCCTCCGACGGCTGACGGTTACGCCCGAACTGCCGGATGACGTGGGCGTCGACGTCTCCGCGGCAGTCGGCAGCGTGGCGCCGGGCTTGAGGACGTGCTCTAGCCCTGGATGAGTCGCCCGGCGCGGCCCGCCTCGTCCTCCTGGACGAGGCCGGGCCGTGTGCCGAGGAGCTGCCACCGTGTGATGGCACCGTCCGGGCGGTCAAGACTGGCCTTGGACAACGCTGCTTCGATCCGGCTGCGGACTTCGGCCTCAACCGCGGGTTCGGCTGCGAACAGCACTCGTAGTCGCACCTCGTCGCCTGAGCGCTCCGCGGCGGTGTGGTGCGGAGCGAGCGGGCACGGCGGCTCGTGTTCCCAGTGCCCGCAGAGCGCGACGGTGATGGCCGCTCCTGGGGCTCTCACATCACCGCCCGCTTCCATGATCACGACCGCCTCGTGGACGAATGCTTCGCGCACTGATCTAGTGTCCACCCGATTCGGTAGCGCGTGCATGGTCGAGCCATGGCCGGGCGGGGCTACCCGCCATTCACTTTCGCGCCGTTCACCGCGGCGTCCAGGTCCAGTGGTGTGGAGGTGGGGTTGGGTGGGGGGTTGAGGACGACCTGGGGCTGGCCGGGCGCCGGGTTCGGTGGGGTCATGTCGGAGCTGGGGAGCTTGGGCGGGGTGGTCTGGTTGAAGACCGTGGTGTCGAAGTCGACGAGGCCGGTCTTCTCCATCACGGTGATGTGGTCGAGCACCGTGTTGTTCGCCTGATCGGCCAGGGCGCGGATCAGTGTGTTCTTGGTGGTCGAGCGGACCTTGGCGATCGCGTTGAAGATCGAGCCGTGGGTCATTCGCAGGATGTTGGCGAAGTCGGTGTCGAACTGCTGCCCCGACTCTGCCTTCAGCTGGGTGACGAAACCTTCCTGCTGCGGGCTTGCCACGTTGGGCAGCGTGATGTTCAGCATGGGTGCGATCTTGCGGCAGCTGGTGTCCAGGGCGGCGTGCCCGTCGACGAGGTGCTGGCTCGCGGTCTTGACGGCCTTGCTCTGTCCCTTCTGCAGGCCGATCAGGCCGAGCGGGTGCTCCCACAGGCCGGCCGCGCGCACCTTGACCACGAAGTCCCGTTCGCCTTCCGTCAGCGGTCCCCACTGTGTGTTGGCGATGATCCGGTCGTTCGAGGTCGACACGGTGTCCAGGCCGAGCATCGCCGGGTAGGCGAGAGCGGCGAGTGTCAGCGTTAGAGCACCACCCACGAAAAGTGTTCCGATCACATTGCGCGAACGCTGCACCGTTCCTCCTGCCTGTCGGCTTGTCGCCGATCTGTCGTCGCCTGGTCGGGGCGGCCGAAGAGGAGTACGTACGGGGAGCCATTCGGACTCAGCGGACCGTGCGAAAAATTCATGGACGGCACACAGGATGAGCCTGGGACCAGTCCAAGCCGTGCCTGGGTCGCTGAGCCGGCTCAGCATGCGCCGCTGACGGTCTTCTCCGGGCTGTTGTCAGCGCACGGACGATCACACGGACCATTACTGCTCATGGATGGCGCATCCACTGTCCCGGAAAGGGGTTACCCGTCTGGGCGACCCTCTGTCACTTGGGTGCACCGACGCCTGACGGCCGAGTTGGCGACCGCCCCCGACTGCGCTCTTGTCGCATGATTTGTCCCGGACGGGGCTATTGACTTCTGTCCGGCGGGGGCGTTGTGACGAACGGGATGTTCGGGTTGTGGCAGCGGGGTCGTGGCATGCGGTGTGGTGCCGGCATGTGGTGCAGGCGAACGGGCGGGTGACGGCGCGCCTGGCAGGGCTGGCCTGAGGAGCAGGAACCTGCTGGCCCGACGAACTGCGACCCCGGGCGAGGGCCCGGGACCGGGCGGGTTCGGGCCCTCACATCGTGCCTGTGCTGGGGGAGCCGCTGCGCTGGACCTGTTCAACGACTCCCACCGTTACCGGATGCGGGTGGGCACGCGCGCCTCCGTTGCCTGGTCACTTTTCGTAGGGCACGGGCCCGCCGGTGTAGGCGTCGAGCAGCAGGCGCTCGCCGACGGGGCGGTCCAGTTTCACCGTCACCTTTTTGGCGAGCAGGATTGCTGTGCAGGGGCCGTCGGAGCGGCCGCGGATCCAGCCGGACAGGACCACGCTGCCCGTCGTCTCGAGCACGTCGACCACAGGGCCCTTGTCGCAGGAGCCGTGATGGGCGCGCAGCGTGACGCTCCGTCCGTCCTGCGAGATGGAGACCAGGCCGCCCAGGGGCCACAGATCATCGGACGGCAGCGTCAGGGACTTGATCGGAGACTTGGGAGGTTTCGCCGGTCCGGCGACCGCGACGCGGGTGAGCGGGGTGTCGTACCCCTTGAGCGTGAAGTGCCAGGCGGGCACGGTCGCCTGGCCCCGGCTGGTGAGGAGGGTCGTCTCGCCGAGCCGCGCTCCGGTGACGACAAGGGCGGATCCTGTGCCCTTGCCTTGAGTGAACCGCTCGTACGAGGTGTGTGCGGAGTCGACCGACACAGTCAGGGAGCCACCGGCGCGCCAGTGGATCTCGCCCTTCTTCTCCGTGGAGTCGGGGAGCTTGCCGCGCAGTGTGAAGTTCCCGCTCAGGTATGCGCGTTTGTCGGCGCCGTTGTGGAAGGCGCCCTCGGGCAGCCGGACGGGATCCCCCAGTGGGAAGTATCCCTCCCGCCAGGTTTTCGCGGCCTGGGAGCCGTTCCACGCCTCGGAGACTTGGTGGGCGCGCTCGGTGCGTTCCCGGTTGTCGCTGCCGACCTGCACCGCCGTTCCGGTGCCGCAGGCTGTGGCTCCCGCAGCTCCCGCAGCTCCCGTGACGAGCAGGGCGATTGTCGCGAGCGGCCGGCGCAGTCTGATTCCTCGCATGGTTCCCCCCAGGACGGACGGCATGGTGGACGGACCCGCCACCGAAACTGTGACGCCTCGGCCCAGGGGATCGTTCACCGGCCGCGGCCGGGCGGGGCCCTACGAGTCGCCGGGTGATCAGCTGACGTGGGCTGCCTTGCTGATGGCGGTGCCGTTGGTGTGACCGGTGCGCTTGGCCGCGACCTTCACGGTGATGTCGCGCGAGCGGTCACTTGAGGTGAGTTGGTAGGTGGACTGGGTCGCGCCGGGGATGGTGGCCATGCCGACCGACCCTGGTGATGAGTTTTCGCGCCCGCACCCGTCACACCTACGAGGGGATACGACGAGGCGGAAGGATGACGTGATGAGTGCGGACAGGCTGCTGGAGGAGCTGGGCGTGAGCGGGCTGGGCGAGGTCGACGAGCCGGCGTTCTCGGGGCTGGCGGAGCGGCACCGCCGGGAGCTGCACGTGCACTGCTACCGGATGCTCGGGTCGTTCGAGGACGCCGAGGACACCGTGCAGGAGACGTTCCTCCGTGCCTGGCGGCGGCGGGAGACCTTCGAGGGGCGGTCGACGTTCCGGGCCTGGCTGTACCGGATCGCCACCAACGCCTGCCTGGACCTGCTCGCCAAACGCCGCCCGGAGCCCGCGACCGGCGGCGAGGTGCTGTGGCTGCAGCCCTACCCGGACCGGCTGCTCGACGAGCTGCCCGCGGGAGACGCGGACGAGCCGGAGGCCGTCGCCGTCGCGCGGGAGACGATCGAGCTGGCGTACCTGGTCGCAGTCCAGCACCTCGCGCCGCGTCCTCGGGCCGTGCTGATCCTGCGGGACGTGCTCGGCTGGCCGGCGAAGGACGTCGCGGAGCTCCTCGGGGACTCCGTCAACTCCGTGAACAGCGCGCTGCAGCGGGCCCGCGCCGGCATGCGTGAGCACCTGCCCGCCGAGCGGCAGGACTGGACCGGCGGCGAACAGGACGCCGGGACGCGCGAGCTGGTGCGCCGCTATACCGACGCCAGCGTGGCCACGGACGTCGACGCGCTCGCCGCGCTGCTGCGGGACGACGTCCGCTGCTCGATGCCGCCCACGCCGGGCCTGTACGTCGGCCGCGACGCGGTGGTGAACGACTGGGTCGAGAGCGGCTTCGAGGGCATGAAGGGCCTGCGCGCCGTTCTTACCTCCGTGAACCGGCAGCCCGCCGTCGCCTTCTACCTCTGGCGGAAGCGGGAGGGCGCGTACCTGCCGCTGACGATCGACGTCCTGCGCGTCACGAGCGGGGCGATCACCGAGATCGTCACGTTCCACGACGATCAGTTCCCGAGGCTCGGGCTATCGGAGCGCCTGCCGGCGGACGGCACGGAGTAGTCCCGGTGTGGACGCTCGCACTGCGCGGTGGCGCGCGTGCCGCGGTGGTCGCGGCGGAGTGGTGCGACGCGTTCGGCGTCGTCACCCGCGGGCGGGTGCAGCTGGAGCTGCGCGACGGCGAGCCCGGGCCGGTCCTCGGGCGCGGCGCCGGGTTCTGGCTCCGCGGCACCGGCGTCCGCGCCCTGCGGAACCCCGGCCGTCGCACGGCGAGGGTGCGCGTCGTCACCCCCAGGGCCAGGACCGTCACACGCCAGTCAACCCACCCCGTAAGCCAGTTGCCGAATGATGGAGGAACGACATGAACAGCATGAATGACACCGGGGTCGGCGCAGGCCCGGCATCGGGCCGGACCAGCCACACCCATCGACTCCGCGGGCTCGCCGGCACCGGCTTCCTTGCCACGCTCGCAGCGATGGTGGCCACCACCCTCGCCGCTGCGCTTGCCCAGGCCGTTGGCGTCGACTTCGAGGTTCCCGATGGTGGCGAGACGATCCCGCTGTCCGGGTTCGCCGTGGTGACCGGCTTCTTCTCGGTCGTGGGCATCGTCATTGCCGTCGCTCTTCTTCGTTGGAGCGCTCGCCCCGCCGAGCGATTCGTGTGGACGGCAGTGTCGCTGACCGTGATCTCGTTGGTTCCGCCCCTCCTCTCCGGGGCGAACACCGCCACCACCGCCGCCCTCCTCGGGCTCCACCTCGTCCCTGCGACGGTGATGATCCCCACCCTGGCGCGGAGCCTGCGCACCCGGACCGATTGACGATCCCGCAATGGGACACCGCGCGGTGCAAGGGCTTGCGCCGCGCGCACCAACGTGGCCCCCCGTTGCTGCCACCCTCCATTCCAGGTTCCTTTTCTTGGTCAACTCGAAAGCTGAGTCGCGTGTGCGAAGGCGCACAGGGCGCCTTGCGGGCTGAAGACCACACGCCATCCGCTTCGGACGGGGCGCACCGGGTACCCCGGTCGCGTTCACCCTGGCCGACCTCGCCGTCGCGCGCCTCACACGTCGATTCGGCCCCTGCGCGGCGGCTCGAGCCGGGATCTGGCCCTCTCGGGTCGACGTCAGGCTGCCGCTCTTCCCCAGGCCGCATGAGCCGGCTGATGGCACTGAGAACGAGGCACGATTCCCGGACCGCTCGCGGACGCGGTCGTGGACGGTCGAAGTACGCGTCAGCTGACCCGAAGACCGACCGCCAGCGTCAGTTCAAGGACCCGCTGTGGCGATGCGAGATCCGGAAACACCTCCCGCAGCTGCGACATCCGGTACCGGACCGTCTGGGGATGGACGAACAACGCCGCCGCCACCTCGTCCCGCCTGCCCTGGTGCAGCAGCCACGCCCGCAACGTCTCCTCCAGCCGCCGTGCGGTCGCGACAGGCAAGGTCCGCAACGGTGCGAGGGCTCGGGCACGCAGGTCCGCGAACGCGTCCGCGTCAGCGCTCAGCACCAGCTCGGGCAGGTGGTCCTCGGTGTCGCGAATATCAGAGGAGAGGGAGCGCGCGCGTACGGCTCGTGCGTACGAGGCGGACGCACGAGTCCATGGCCGGGCCGGGCCGACCACGGCGGTGCGGTCGGTCAGCTGCCGCAAGAGATGTGATCGGTCGGCATCGGGGACGAGCAGCACACCGGTGGCATCCGGCAGGTCGTCGAGGACGAGGGTGCCCGGGTCGAGCGCGCGGTAGGCGGGCCGGGCCTGGGCGGCGGGCAGCAGGACCGCGGTCAGCGAAGCCGGAGGCTGCCACCCGGCCCGTTGAACAGAAGCCAGCAGCACGTCCGGGCTCGCGCCGGCGAGGAGGTCGCGGGCCAGGTGCTCCAGGTGGCGCTCGTGATCCCTGCCCCGGGCGGCAAGTTCGTCGGCGTGGCCCGCGGCGCTCGCGGCGGAGAGCTCGTCGATGTAGGCGAAGGTCAGCTCGGCGAACTTGGCGACCTCGGCGGCGGGCAGACCCGCGGGTACGGCACCCGCTGCCAGGCATCGCCAGGCCACGCGGGCGCCGACGCGGTAGGCGCTGAGCAGGGCGTCCATCGAACGGCCGTCGCGGACCTCGCCGCGGCCCAGCTCGTAGGCTGCGTCACCGCCGTCGCCGCCCGTGGCGTTCCCGCTCGCGAGGTCCAGGTAGTGCCCCAGGGCGGTGCGGACGGCTCGGCGGATGGTGGCGCCCATGTGGCCCGAGAGGGCGTTGGCGTAGGAAGGGACCTCGTCGATGATCGCCTGTACGACCTCGTCGGCGGTGGCCTTCAGCGCGGCCCGGAGTGCGGTGACCGTCGTCTCGTCCAGGGCCAGTTCGCTGGCCCTACGGATTGCATGGTTCACGTTTTTGTTCCCTGCGAACAATTCAGCCGACCAGATTTACGTCCTGCGGTCAGGACTTTACGCCTTGAGGCGCAGCAAGCTGGAGTCATGACGAGTGCAGCCCTCCGCAGCAGGGCGTGGAAACTGCTGGAGATGGTCACGACGCCGCTGCTGCCGTCGGACTACCTCGACCTGGTCAGCCCGCTGCGTGCGGGCGCTGACCTGCGTGGGCGTATCGAGGCCGTGCACCCCGAGACGGGTGACGCCGCGACCATCGTGATCAGGCCGGGACGGGGCTGGCGCGGCCACACAGCCGGTCAGTACGTGCGGATCGGGGTCGACGTCGACGGGGTGCGCCTGTGGCGTGCCTACTCCGTCACCTCGCCGACAAACCGCCAGGACGGCCGCGTCACGATCACCGTGAAGGCGATCCCGGACGGCAAGGTCAGCAACCACCTGGTCCGCAGGGCGAAACCGGGCACGCTGATCCAGCTCGACCAGCCGACCGGTGACTTCGTGCTGCCGCAGGCCAAGCCCGCCAAGGTGCTCTACCTGACGGCCGGCAGCGGCATCACGCCCGTGATGGGCATGCTGCGCGACATCGAGTTCGACGACGTCGTCATGGTCCACTGCGCGCCACAGCCGCGAGACGTGATCTTCCGCAACGAACTGCACGACCTGGTCGCGGACAAGAAGCTGCGGCTCACCGAGGTGCACACCGACACGGACGGCATGCTCGACATCGCCCGTCTCGACGAACTCGTGCCCGACTGGGCCGAGCGCGAGACCTGGGCTTGCGGGCCCGCGGGCCTGCTCGACGCCGCCGAAGAGCACTGGACCGAGCACGGCGTACAAGAGCGCCTGCACACCGAACGCTTCCGCCCCAGCATCGTCGTCGCCGGCGACGGCGGCGAGGTCACGTTCAGCGCCACCGGCAAGACCGTCGACGCGGACGGCGCCACGCCGTTGCTGGACATCGGCGAGGAGGCCGGCGTGCTCATGCCCTCCGGGTGCCGGATGGGCATCTGCTTCGGTTGCGTCACTCCGCTCAAGGCGGGCGCCGTCCGCGACCTGCGCACCGGCGAGATCACCGAGGCCGAGCCGGGCGTCCTCATCCAGACCTGCGTGTCCGCCGCGGCGGGCCCCTGCGACATCGAACGGTAGGAGCACCTTGACCGCCATCGACCCCACCGCCCACCTGACCGCGGAGCAGATCGAGGAGCTCGGCCGCGAGCTGGACGCGATCCGCGACGAGGTGATCGCCGGCCGCGGCGAGAAGGACGCCGCCTACATCCGCAGGGTCATCTCGGCGCAGCGCAAGCTCGAGCTGGTCAGCAGGGGCGTGCTGCTGTTCTCGATCTTCCCGCCCGCGTGGCTGCTCGGCACCGCCGGGCTGTCCGTGGCGAAGATCATGGACAACATGGAGATCGGCCACAACATCCTGCACGGCCAGTGGGACTGGATGCGGGACCCGAAGATCCACTCCACCACCTGGGAGTGGGATCACGTCTCGCCGTCCGAGCAGTGGAAGCACTCGCACAACGAGCTGCACCACACGTACACCAACGTGATCGGCAAGGACAACGACCTCGGCTACGGCATCATGCGCGTCGACGAGGACCAGAAGTGGCACCCGTTCCACCTCGGCCAGCCGCTGTGGAACTTCATCAACGCCTGCTTCTTCGAGTACGGCATCGCGGCGTACGACCTGGAGCTCGGCAAGAACCTGCACAAGCGCCGCCGCAAGAACCCGGAGTTCCGCGAGCGGGCCAAGGCCGTGGGCCGCAAGATCCGCAAACAGGTGCTCAAGGACTACGTGATCCACCCGCTGCTGTCGGGCCCGTCGTTCCTCCCCACGCTCGCCGCCACGTTCACCGCGAACCTGGTCCGCAACATCTGGACCCACTCGGTGATCATGTGCGGGCACTTCCCCGAGGGCGTACAGGTCTTCGAGCGCCGGTCGATCAGGGGCGAGACGCGCGGCCAGTGGTACCTGCGCCAGATGATGGGCTCGGCGAACATCAGCGGCAGCAAGGCCATGCACTTCATGAGCGGCAACCTGTCGCACCAGATCGAGCACCACCTGTTCCCGGACCTGCCGAGCAACCGGTACGCCGAGGTCGCGGTGAAGGTGCGCGCGCTGTTCGAGAAGTACGAGCTGGAGTACGTCACCGGGCCGCTGCCCAAGCAGGTGTTCTCCGCGTGGCACAAGGTCTTCCGGCTCTCGCTGCCGAACAAGAAGCCCAAGGTCAAGACACCGGACCGCGAGCAGGAGCTCGTCGCGGCCTGATTCCCGGTATTGGGTCAGATCTTTCGGCCGTACCGGCGGCACGGCCGGGTTCGGTGAGATCCGTTGCGGACGGTGGGCGGCCGCGACATCAGACCGTACGACACTAGATCCGGGCAGCCCGGTGTCCGGCTGCGCTGCCTGGACGTGCGCCAGGAGCCCAGCACACAGCCCCCGGCGAGGTGTTGTAGTGCGCTGACCTGCCGTGGTCGGGCCGGGTAGTCGGGTGCGTACGCGCACTCGGTTTGCCGACGGGCGGGCTGGGTGGAAGGCATGGGCTGTGGCGTGGACACTGCCGGAACCGGTGCTCGCCGCCCCTGTGTCCGACCCTGCGCTGCTGCCGGGGTGGGCGGGTGAGCCGAAGCAAGACAGGTGGCAGGCCCTGGTTGCGGCAGTCCTTCCGGCAGCATTCAACGCGTCACAGGGAGGGAGGCCACGGTGCCACCCTGGCCTAGAGCTTCGCGCAGGATGGCGTTCTCCGCTTCGAGTTCGGCGTTCCGCAGGCTCAGCGTCTGGATGTGGTTGGCGTAGGCGGCGATGGTGGCGCGTGTCTCCCGCTGCTCGCGGGAGCGGCCAAGTGCATGATCGGAAGCTCGGGTCGGCTGTACGCCCCCTTTTCGAGGCTCCCGCAGCATGCTGGTCGGCCCGGCAGATCGTGGAGTCCACAGACACGGTCCAGCCCGCATCGTCACCCGCGTCCGCGGCCGCCAGCACAGCGAAAACGATCCGCTGTTCCATCGACTGATCGTCGCGCAGCGCCCGGCCGTTTTCGGACGAGGTGAGCTCCGTGGGCCGTCACCGTACGGCAGTGGCCCGGGGATTGACCTCACAGCGATCGATCTCGTCCACGGGTGCGCTGACAACGGCCACCCGGACCCTCGCTTTGCTCTTCGCAGACACCAGCACCTGGTTGTAGGTCTCGCTCATGGTGAAGCCGTGCGCGTCCTTGTAGCTGATTCTCACGCCGAAGAGGCCCTGCCGCCCGTTCGGATTCCTGACCTCGACGATCGCGTCCGGGTCGTCCGTGTCCGCGCAGTGTGTGAGCACGGCGGTGCCGTCCTTCAGAGGCCGGACGGCAGCGACGGAGGGGGACGCCGTGGGGGTGGAACGCTCGGTTGGCCGCGAACGCTGCGTGCCGCCGCTTTCACCGCTACTCGGCCCGGAGTCGGCACTGGCGGCGCCGACCGTGCTGCCAGACCTTGCCGTTGGCGCAGGCCGCGGAGTGGACTTCACTTTGCCCGACTTCGTAGCACCGCATCCGGACAAAGCTATGACTGCCGCCAAAACCACTCCGGCAGTCATGTGCAACCGCTTGATCACATCACTCTTTCGAAGAACGGAGCCGCAGGATCGATTCCAGGACGGCTGCGCTGATCAGCGCGTGCAGAGGCTACCAGCGGGCGGAGATCCGGAACCGGCCGCCGTGAGGCGACAACGTGATCATCACGGTCTCGGCCGATCCGTTCACACGTCCGCGGGGAAGGGACCCCGTCGGGGCGGCACTGACTCCGCCCTTGGGGTATGCCCGGCCCGACCGTTCCGTCGTAGCCGTTGGCCGTACTCGTCGAAGTCCACGAGCCACGGCCACCGGCCTCACGCGGCCTTCCTTCAGCATGCTCAGAAATGCGCATTCGGAATGTCACCGGCTGACGGGACACAGCTGCGGCAAGGCCACGAAGGTGAGCGGGATCGCGCTCCCAGGCCACTTGCCTCGCGGAAGTCCAGCTCAGTGCCTGGGCCGGGCCTCGTCCGGGGAGGACCCCCTACTGCCGAAGCAGGGACCGATCGCACGTGCTGGGCTACAGGGGCTTCGCATCGCTAAGAATCGTCCCTGGTTCGTGCGGCCGCCCATAGAGCGATCCGGGTGCGTGAGCGCAGGCCCAGTTTGTCGCGGACCTTGTCCAGGTGAGAGGCGACAGTACGCTCCGAAAGACCCAACCGTGCGGCGATCTGGCGGTTGGTCAGCCCCTCGGCGACGAGCTCGGCGACCATGAACTCCCGGCCCGTGAGCGGGAACTGGTCAACCACGACCACCGTGGCGTCAGACGCCGAGCGAGGGTAGCCGCTCCCTCTCCGCAGGGCGTATGCGACGAGCCGGTCCCCCCGCAGTCTCCGGCCACCGCTGACAGCAGCGTCCTGCGCAGCTGCCGACAGGCCGGCCCGCGCACGAGCTGCGGTCAGTTCCACGCGTCGGCGCCACGGGTCCTCCGGCTCGGTGTCCAGCCGACGGCGTGCCTGCGCGCTCGCCTCGTACAAACGCAGGGCCCGCCGCAAGTCACCGCTCTCGGCGGCCACGAGAGCCAGTCCCTCGACCGGGTACAGCGCGTGGAAGCTTGCTTCGGGGACGATCCGGAGCACTTCCCCGAACAGTTCCTCGGCGTTGTCCAGACGGCCCAGGGACAGCCGTACGGCGCCGGCGGTGTGCAGGGCGGCGGCAGCCCGGCTCCAATGCCCATGCGCCCTGAGCACCGGGAGACAGCGAGCCATGAGCAAGTCGGCCTCGGCCTCCTCGCCCGCCTGGAGCAGGGCCCAAGCCAGGTGATGGGTGCACCATGCGGTGTCCTCCCGTCGGCCGAGCGTGGCGACGACACGCAGGCAATCGCGCAGGTCCGCGACGGCGGCGGCGAATTCACCGCGGCACAGCCGTGCCGCCGCCCGCGCGTCCAGGGCATTGGCGAGCCCGGCGGGGTGGTCACGCGTGCGTTCCTGGGCTACCGCCTGCTCACCGAGGCGTAGCGCTGCGGCCAGGTCGCTCTGCTGGCAGGCGACCCGGGTGGCGAGTGCCGCTACCGCGCCGCCGAGGGCAGGCCCGGCAGGTAGCCGCAGAAGTCCGTCCAGCAGCGAGCGGGCGGCCGAAGGCTGTTCATACTGGTAGTACACGCGGGCCAGCTCCAGGGCGAGCCGGTTGCGCGAGGGGTTATCGGCGCCGCCGGTGCCGGCCAGGGCCGCCGCGAGATTGTCCCGTTCGCCGGTGAGCGGCCCACCGGCCTGGTCGGCGAACACCTCGCCACCTGCCCGTTCCGCGAGGCTGTTCAGCCAGTCGAGAGACCGTCGCCGTACGGCCTCCAGCTCGCCCGACACGATCAGACGCTCCATGGCGCAGGCGCGAACGGCGTTCAGCTGCCGGAACCGCGCGGGGTGATCGTTGCCCGGCAGCCGTACGATCAGCGACTTGGCCTCAAGTGCGCACAAGATGCCGAGGATGTGGCGTGGGGCGACGCCGCTGCCGGCGCAGACCGCCTCGGCGGCCCCCGTGTCAAATCCCCCGACGAGCACCGCGAGGCGCCGGAAGACCACCTGTTCCGTCGGCTCGAGCAGCCGATGGCTCCAGTCGATCGCGGCGGTCAGTCCGTTGTGACGACGGGGACCTGTCCGGCTTCCGTCGGTCAGAAGCGGCAGCTGGAACAGCCGGTCGTCCAGTCCGGCGAGGATGTCGCCCAGTGGGAGCGTGCCCACGCGTCGCGCCGCGAGTTCGATGCCGAGTGTGAGGCCGTCCAACCGGCGGCATATCTCGGCAACAGTCGCAGCGTTGCCACGCCAGAGGGTGAAGCCGGGCGCACGGCTGGCGGCGCGTTCGACGAACAGGCGGACGGCGTCCGAGCGCAGGAGGGCGGTGGGGTCGTCCCCGGTGCTGGTCGGTGGCAGTGACAGCTCGCCGACCCGGAACACGGTCTCTCCGGGAACCCGCAGCGCTTCCCGGCTGGTGGCCAGGATCCGCAACCGGGGGCAGTGGCTCAGCAGGGTCGCGGCCAGCCGAGCGCACGGCTCCGCCAGATGCTCGCAGTTGTCCAGGATCACAAGCCGGGAGGTGTTGCTGATCGCACGGACCAGAGCGTCGGTGCCGGATCGCCCCGCTCGCTCGCCCACGCCCAGCGCGGTGGCCACGGACTGTGCGAGCGGAGCGTCGTCGTGCAGCGAGTCGAGTTCGATCAGATCGATTCGCGCGTAGCGTTCAGGCAGCCCTTTGGCGAACTCCAGCGCCAGCCGCGTCTTGCCGACGCCGCCGGCACCGGTCAGCGTGAGCAAGCGCGATGTTCTCAGCAGGGTGCGCAGGACGGAGAGTTCCTGTCGTCGCCCGACGAAGGAGTCGAGCGCTTGCGGCAGCCCGAGACCCGAATCAGGAGGGGAGGCATCCGGTGAAGTTGATTGTCCCCTTCTGGAGCCTTTGTGCATCGTGCGTTGTCTGTACGCCCGTTGTCGGCACGCATTGGAGCAGTACCGAGCCGGCCGACCGCCGTGTGGTCCGGCGGTCAGCGCCGCTCCGCATAACTCGCATGTCCTGTACCGGGTCATCCCCGATTCCTGGCCGCGGGCTTCCTGGGCGAAACCATCCGGTCTCATCGGCTCGGCGGCCCGAGAGGGTGCGTCAGGGCGTTGCGGCGGGATTGACACCGAGTATGACGGTGCCAACCACTCCCTTGCCGAGGTCGCTGCCGGCCTGGGTGACGCTCAGCAGGGTCGAGGACCCGCCGTTGCGGTATATGCCGTCCCTTGCGTTGAGCGTGCGGGTGGCCGTGTTGTTCCGGTAGGGGGTCAAGGCGGCGATCCTGGTGTTGTACGCCTCGGGGAAGTAGAGCTGGCCCGTGTGGGAGACGTGGCCTCCGTGGTAGGTCCCGTTGGACACGGTTCCGCCGGCGTGGGTCTTGATGTGGATGTGGAGTGCGCGGCCGACGTACCAGCCGGGATAGACGGTCGTGAACTCCGCGACGCCGGCGGAGTCGGTCAACTGCACGCCTCGCAGGAATGTGGTGTCCGGTGTTGAGCCGCCCGCGACATAGCCGGAGTAGACACCGAGCGCGTCGCACTGCCAGATGTCGACTGCCGTGTTGGGCAACGGGAAGCAGGTCGCGATGTCAACGACCGTCACGCGGAGGGTGAGTGGGACGCCCGCCTTGCCCTCGGTGATGTTCTTGCGGACCGTCTCGAGGTCCAGATAGTAGGGACCTTCGGTCTGTTCGGGCGTCAGAACGCAGGCAGCTGCCAGTCCGGCGGCGGCCTGAGGCGTGTCGCCCGGGGCCGCGGCTACTGCCCGCGAAGCCGGGATTCCGAGAGCGGCCACGCCGAGGGCTGCGCCACCCAGGGTGGCGAGGATGGATCTGCGGGTGGCGTCGGTCTGCTCCGCAGGTTCGTGGTGGGGGGTTTCAGTCATGCCGCCACGATGACCGGTGCAGCGGCCTACTGGATCGGTCGGACAACCGATGAATCGGGCGCGTTACGAAACCCCGCGCCGCCCGGATCCGCCCTGCCCGGGGAGCAGTCAGGCCCTGCTGCTTCCCGGCACGGACGACTTCGTCGAAGCCAGCCCGCTTCAGGCGGCCGGCGTGGGTCTGGGCCGACAGCGGCTACACCGGCCACCTCGCCGACTGGACCACCCGGCACCTCGGAATCGTCCTCGAAGTCGTCCGCCGCCGCCAGGACGTCCACAGCTTCCGGGGGTTCTCGTCTACGCGGTAACCGCACCTACCGGGGGCGTGCACACACCTGACAGAGGAGCTGGTGAAGCCACCGCAGTGGGGGTGGATTCGCAATCCTGGGCCTGGATTCTTTGGGCTGTCTGAGCGGTAGTTGTCCGGTGGTTGCCACCGACAGCAACACCGCCCGGCAGGCCACTCGGCGGTGTGAGGAGTGTCAGGCTTCGTCGGCGGGACGACGAAGTTCCATGCGACGGTCGGTTGGCTGTGGAGTCAACACGGTTGACTGTGAAATCACCAGGAGGGCGCGTTGTAGAACCAGATCTCCGCGTCTGGGCGATGCAGCCGGGCTCGAGTGTCTCGGGTGAGTGCGTGGTCCCGGCCGAGCGCGGCCTCACAATCGGCGAGCAAGGTGCGGAATGCCGCGACGGCGTCTGTGATCTGCCCCGAGTGCGCGGTCCACAGGGCTCGTTGGTGCCGGGCGGCCAGCGCGAGGGCGTCGTGAGAGCCGAGCGCTCGGGCCGTGTCCTCGACGAGCAGGGCGAGGAGGTCGAGTGCCTCGGCCTTCCGGCCGGCAGCGCCGGTCTGGCCGGCGTGCTGGAGACGGACCGCGAACGTCATCGGATGGCCGTCGCCGTAGGCTACTCTCCGGGCCTCGATCACCTCGGACAGCACGTCCAGTGCCGCTTCCTCCTCGCCGGTCCGCCGGAGGACATGGGCAAGGTTCCAGCGGGCGTCCCGGGTAAGGCCGTCGTACGGGCCCAGCAGCCGCTGCGCGTCGTCGACCAACTCGCGCCATAGGTGAACGGCGTCTGCGAGGTGACCACCCAGCATCGTCCAAGCCGCGACTTCGAAGCGGCAGCTCAGGGTGCTGGGGTGAGAGGCGCCGAGGGCGCGCACGGAGCGCTCTGCGGCAGTGAGCGCCAGGGCCAGGGCCTCCTCGGGACGATCGCAGTGGCCGGTCCAGCGGGCCAGGCTCAGCGCCATCTCCACTGTCTGCGGGTGATCCTCGCCGTACCGGCGAACCGCCTCCTCGTACAGTTCCGCGGCCAGGGCGAGGGCCTCGCGCGGGTCTCCGGACGCTCCGCTCCACCACGCCAGCGACGACCGCAATGCGAACAGTACGTCGGGGTCGGTGTCCGGCAGTGCGGAGTCCAGGGCCGTATGCAGCAGCCGACACGCCTCCTCGAACCGCAGCGCGTCCCCCTGCACGCGCGCCAGACCCACAGCTGCCGCACGAACGCCCAGTCCCCACGCCCGCTGGAAGGCGCCCTGGGCGATCACGGGCTCGGCCCAGCTCAGCGCCGCCCACCCGAGGTCCTCGCACAACGCGGGATCCGCCGCCGCGATCAGCAGACCCCAGGTGCCTTCCAGGATCGCTGTGAACTCAGGCGCGGTGTCGATGGCGTCGGCGAGGTAGTCGAAAACGTAGTAGTGGTCCTCCGTCGCGTGGTGGGGGAGCAACAGACTGCTCGTGGCGAAGAACGGTGTCGTCGCCCAATCGAGTGCCGCATCCCAGCTCTCGGGCCGGAGCACCGGGCCGCCCCGAGCGGCGAGGTGCTCCTCGTGGAGTTCCCGCAGCAGCGCCACGGGCAACGGCCGGTGCCAGCCGGCGCGCCGTGCCTCCACGGCTGCGGCGACCAGCGCGGCCCCGCGTACGTGATCGCCCTCCGGAGCCCAGGCATCCTGCCAGGCCGCGAACAGTTGGGGACCGGCGGCCAGGAACTCGGCTATGCCGTAGCGTCCGGCGCTGTCCACGGCCTGGGCGATGCGCTCGTCCTGCCACCCCCACTCCCGAGCCCGGGCCACCTCCCCTTCCGCCCACCGCCGTTCCAGCCGTATCTCGTGCGCCTTGGCCAGGACTTGCAGCCCCGCGCCCAAGCCACGCGCGCCGTCACGGCTCTCCGGTGCCCCTGCAGTCCGTACGTCCGTGAAGCGAGCCCGCTCATGAGCCCTGATCGTGGCCACGATGACAACGCCGTCGCGGCCGGTGAGTTCGCGCAGCAGGGACAGCGTCAGACCGCCGGTCCCCAGGTAGCGCTCGACGTCGTCCAGCCAGACCACGGACCGGTGCGGCCGCCGCGACGCGGCCACCGCGGCCCTGACCGACGCGGGCTCGGCGGGATCCGGTACGACGAACTCCGCGTCCGGAAGGACCGCTCTCACCGCTTCGAACGCCGTCCGGGACTTGCCCGCGGTCGACTCGCCGACAACGAGGACGAAGCGGTGGGCACGCAGGGCCTCTTCGATGTCGTCGCTGCGGTCGCGCCGCACGAAGGGCGGCACCCGGGCAGCGGCAGAACCGGAGCAGGCCGCTCCGGCCGTCGGCGCAGCCGGATGGACGCCGATCTCGATCAGATCCTCGACATCCGCGACACGCGGCAGCCTTCCGCGATCGTCCACCAAGAGCCGGCTCTTGACTTCGGTGCTCTGGCGTACTCCCTCCTCGACGAGGTGATGCCCTCGCTGCGTCAGCGCAGCTCCCACGGCAGCTCCCACGGCAACCACCGCTCCGCCCACCACTCCCGGCAGCAGCCGGGACACCCAGGACAGCGTCGACACCCCGATGGCCACGCCGATCACCAGCCACCAGCCGCCCGGCCGATTCCCCCAAGCCTTCATGACTTCATGAGAGCACTGGCTGTCAGAGCGTGGCTACCAAGTGTCCCCGCTCGGAAAACGAGGACCTACGAGGCGGCCAAGAGCCACGGGACACCCCCGTCCTGGTCGATCGTCAGCCAGGTACCGCTCGCCGACTCGGCACAGCCCAATTCCAAGAAGTGGACACCGACGCGCTCTTCAGCGACGTGGTGCCACTGAAGTTTGGCCACCGCACAAGTCTCTTCCAACCTGACGGGTCTGCTGAACGATCGGGTGACATCTGAACTGGCTTGCCCCGTGGGGCGAGTGGGAAAGATGTGGCTGCGCCCAAGCTTGTGACGCTGTCGAAGTGGATGCGTCGCGCGGACATCGACGACGGTGGGAAGCCCGTGACGAGCACGAAGGAGAACGCGGAACTGAGTGTTGCGCGGCAGCTGATCAAGCGGGGATTCACAGTGAGAGCCGCTGCTCTCAACGAGGCGGCAGCCCAGTCATTTTCCCAGGTCAGCCACACGGGTTCGCCGTCAAATGATCGCAGCCGTCCAAGTCGAGAGGTTCGTGTCGGGAGCAGTAGCGACAGCCATGGCCATCCGCGTGGCAGCCGCACGCGGCCGTGGCCGGCTGCCGACGACAAGGTGAGTCTGCGACCTGGCTCGCCTCGGTACGCGTGCCTCGTGGATCGTTCTCGATCACTACACGGATGAGTCGATTCCCTCGGAAGACCGCAGGAAGGCGCCGGGATTGGCAGACTGTGCGCCACCTGGGGGGAGAGGGGTTGTCGTGCCGGATGAGCTGACGGTCCGCCGGATACTCGGGGACCAGCCGTTCGCCGAGATCGGCCGGCCCGTGTGGGCGGTGACCGACGCGCGTCACGGCTGTGTCATCGCGGCCGGTGACCTCGGGCATGTCATGTGGCGCGGTACGGGCCACTGGCTCGGCCACCGGATCGGCGTGTACGAGGCCGGCACCCTCCGTCCGCGTCATGTCGTTGCCTCCCGCTACTCCGTATGTGCCATCGAACCTCACCCCGAGCTGCCGCTCGTCGCCGTCGGCACCGGCCGCTACGACGGCTCGTGGGACTTTCAGGGACAGCTGCTCCTGCTGCACCTGGAGACGGGGCGCGTGACGAACCTGCTGAGCAAGAGCCGCCAAGTACGCCACCTGCGCTGGCTGGAGGACGGCAGGCTCGCGATGCTGCTCTCCCCCGAGGACAAGGACGGCGGCTTCCGCAAGGGCTTCGAGCTGGCCGTCGCGGCGGACGACTGGCTGTCCGTTCCGGCCGGTCTGGTCGACCCCGACGACACGCGCCATCCGATGGTCGAGAGCGGGCTCCTTTACGACCCGCGTGTGGAGGACACCCTCGCGCGGCTGACGGAGGGCCGGTGGCGGCGGCGGGCGGAGGTGCGGGACCTGGCGGTGCTGGCCGACGGCCGGGTACTCGCCACCGGCCGGCACACGGACCTCGAATGCTGGGATCCGCCGGGCGCGCTGAGGTGGGCTCTTCCTGCGGACGGGGAGGGGAGCGTCCGGGTCGAGGCGGCCCCTGACGACGAGTCGGCGTGGGTGTCGTACCGGGGCTACCGGCGCGACGAGGTGACGGGTCGCCCGGTTGACCGAGCGACCACTGTTCGGCGGATATCGACGGCGGACGGCGGTGCGGTGGACTGCGTGGACGTGCCGTCGGTCCCCACACTGTGCGCCGCGGACGAAGGCTGGCTCGCCCTGCGCCCGCAAGGGCGCGACGCACACGCCGCGCTGCTGCTCGCCCCCACGCACCAGGAGGCGGCACGCCTCGACCTCGTCCCCAGCCGCTCCAACTCCCCGGCGCTGCGCGTCAGACACAGCGCCCGTCTGCTGTATGTGGACAGCCCCGGCCCGGCCGACGACGCGCCGTGGATCCACGCGATCGATCCTCCAGGCGCCCACGGCCCCGCCACGCTGCGCGCCCTCTTCCCCTTGAGCTGGGACCCGGCGTCCGCACTCCAGCCCTGGTACGGCCCCGCCGTCGAGCTGACACACACGCTCGTCCACGCGGGCCGGTCGTACGAACGAGGTGCCACCTACGTGGAAGCCCGCGAGGGCACGTACGTTGTGAGCCGTCGGCTGCCGGACGGAGAGGCACGCTGGGTGTACCGCACCGACAAGCCGCTCGCCGATCTCGACGGCGACGAGCGGAGGATGTACGTCGTGTATCTCACCGGTGAGGTGGAAACCCTGGACACGGCGACGGGCGAGGTGCGAGCCCGGCACACCCTGCGCGCGCACGGCCACCCGGTCACGCCGGTGTCCGCCGCGTACCGGGCGGAGCAACAGCGGCTGGTCGTGGGGACGGTGGACGGACGGATCCTGGACTGCTCGGTCCCGGGTTGACAGGGTCGGTAGAAACCGCCCGCCACGACGATGTGCCGACTACCGGCGGAGTCTCCTCAAGAGGCCTCATCGGACGACCGAAGGGTGAGGGGCCGGCTGGCTGCATCGGACGAGCCACCAGTCAGTGCCCCTCCGCGCGGACACGATCCGCAGTACCCACTGTCAGCGAGGTTTGCCATCGTCGGTCTGAGCTGGCCAGATGGAGAGTGAGGGCGGCTTGGACGAGGGTGGTGATCCGGCTGGTCGAGCACCGAAGCCTCCGAAGGAGTCGCCAGGACTTGAGAGTGGCGACGGCCTGCTCGACGAGTGCGCGGATCTCCGCGGGGACCGGTTCACGGCCTTCCACCCAGGAACCGAGCCAGGGCGATGCCGTGGTGATCAAATCGTTGCCGCGCCGCGTACAACCGCGAACAGCCCTCCCCTGTCCGACAGTTGGCCGCTGAGGTGATCCTTTGGCCGGTGCACCCACACGCCCGTTTCGGGCTGTGGGGGAGAGGACGGGCTCGTAGATGGGGAAGGTAAAGATGGGCAGGACGATGCGGAGCGCGGTGGTGGCCGCGGGAGCGGCCCTCGTGTTCACCGGGGTGGCGGCGGTGCCGGCCGGGGCGGCGGAGGGCGGGGTCTCCTTCACCCGGGTCACGGTGAACAGCGGGAAGCCGATCGTCATCGGGACCACCAAGGAGGTCGTCGTGCCCGCGTCTTTCCGGATGACGACCAGGCTCAAATACGACTACGGGCCGACCGTGTTCCCCTACCGGGGGCACCCCGACTCGGGGGACACGCTGCACAGCTCCGTCATCACCAGCGACTGCGAGGTCGTGGACAAGGCGAACGGAATCTGCGACTTCAAGGAATGGCTGTACATCGACCCGCGGTACTCCGACTTCGGGAACGAGTACGCCGGCACCTGGAAGACTGCCGCTCGGGTCTTTCTCGCCGGCGACGCCTACGACACCGACGACAAGAACCTCCCGTTGCAGGTCAAGCGGGCTACCCGCGTCACCGTCAACGCCTCGCCGGAGCCGGTCGCGGCAGGGAAGACGATCACCGTGACCGGGCGGGTCGAACGGGCGAACTGGAACACGCACACGTACCAGGGGTACGCGGGCCGCACGGTGAGCCTGCAGTTCAAGGCGGCTGGCGCCTCCTCGTACACGACGGTCAAGAAGGCGACGTCGAACAGCAGCGGGGCGCTCAGGACCACGGTGAAGGCCACCGGGCCGGGCACGTGGCGGTGGACGTACTACGGGAACTCCACCTCCGGGGCGAAGTCGTCGACCACGGACTACGTCGCCGTGCAGTAGGCGACGTGCGCGGACCGCCTCCCCTCGCAGAAGCGATATTGCGATGTGCGCCGCGCAGAACCCGAGCGCGCTACTTGGCCAGGCTGGCCAAGTAGCGCGCTCAGTCACAGCGAAGCAGTCATTCCTCACGCTGACCCCCGCCGGAGATGTCGGCGACTCCGAGACATGACCACACCCCCCACCTTGAAGGACGACAGCCCCGCGCCAACGAAGTCGAGGGTCGAACGGGGCGTCGGCGGGCGCGGTTGGCGCGGAGCTTGTCGTCCTCGCCGCATGACGGGGACCATGCGCGACCCACGGCCTGTCATGGGCGCCGCCTAGTCTGGGGGTATGCCCCGCCGTCTACGGGTGCCGCCCGAGCCGTACGATCTGGCCCGCACGCTGAGGGTGTTGCGTCCCGGTGCGGGCGATCCGACCTGCCGCAGAGAGACGGACGGCACGTGGTGACGTACGTGCCGCACACCTGACGGCCCCGCCACCTTGAAGGTCACCCCGTACGTCAGCCCGCTGACGGGACTGTGATCGCCGGGGACGCCTGAGGGCCCGGTGCCGCATGGACGCTGGAAGCACTCCCTGCCCTGCTCGGCGCCGACGACGGCCCTGCCGCGTTCGTCCCGCGGCACCGAGTCGTCGCCCCAGCGCACCGCAAACACGCCGGCCTGCGCCTCCCGCGCACCGGCCTGGTCATGGAATCGCTGATCTCCAGCGTGCTGGAGCAGCGGATCACCACCGGCAGCGCCCACTACGCCTGGCGCAGCCTCCCGGCCCGCTACGGAGAGGAGCCGCCGGGGCCCGCGCCGCAGGGTATGCGAGTCACCCCCGCCCCGCAGGTGTGGCGGATGATCCCGTCCTGGGAATGGCACCGCGCCGGCGTCGACCGCGCCCGGGCCACAGCGATCCTGCCTTCCTGCCATCGCGCCCCGCGCCTGGAGGAAGCCGCTGCCGTGGCCCTGCCCGACGCCATGGACCGCCTCCAACTCATCCCCCGGCATCGGGCCCCTGGACCGCGGCGGAAACCCTGCAGCGCACCTTCGGCGCGCCCGACGCCCTCACCCTCGGAGACCTCTACCTGCCGGTACAGATCGGCTACGCCCTCACCGGCCACGGCCACGGCACCGACGAGACCATGCTGCTGCTCCTCGCCCCCTGCCCAGGACAGCGCCACCGCGCGGCCCGCCTCATCCTGCTCGGCGGCCCACTGCCAGACCGAATGCGGATACGTCCACGCACCGGTTCCCCCGCTATCCGCGCTGCTGGTAGCGTCGCCACTCGCCTCCGCCGTCGCGAGAGATCCACAGGCCTTCGCCCTTCACCAGGTCGTATGCCGCCGTCGTCGCATCCGCGATGCCGTAGAGCGTGGTGCCGTCGACGGTGAGCGACGTGAATTCCGCCGGCGTCTTCAGCTCGTGGAAGTGGCTGTTGGTGTGGTCGTCGGCGAGCCAGTAGCGACCGCCCTCCTCGCCGACGAGCAGTCGTCCGTCCGCAAGCAGCTGCATGACGAGCCATTCGGGGCCACGCTTCAGGGTGCTGAAGGGGATTCCGCCGCCGAGGACTGTCTGCCAGTGGCCGCCGCCGTCCGTCGTCACCAACAGGCCCCGCGTGCCGTGGCCCTGGGTGAGGGACAACGCTGCGGTGCCACCCCGCGCGGCGAGGGTGCCTCCCCTGTACGGCTTCGGCACGACTGTACGGCCGAGCGTGCGACCGCCGCGCTGCCATACGACGCTGAAGGGTTCTTCAGCGACGGGCTGGTCCAGGCTCCAGACCGTGCCCCGCTCGTCGACGGCGAGTCGGATGGCGTTTTCCCAGACTCCGGCCGGTCGCGCCACGGTGCGCGTGGCGGGGCGGTAGACGAGGATCGGCTCCGGCGCGACGAGCAGGATGTCGCCGGGGCGGGTGCGCAACGCGGCTTTTGTGATGACGACCTTGTGCCGCTTGCCGTGTACATCGAGGGCGTACGCTTCCTTGGCTTCCACCCCGGGCGGCACTCGTATGAAGCCACCGCGTATTCCCTTGAACGCGGCCTGCCCCGCCTCCGCGTCCGTGTGTTCCGCGTGCTCGGTGACCGTTCGGCCGTCGGGGGAGACGATGCGCCAGGCGGAGGCGGCCGGTCCTTCGTCGTCCTCGACGTTGCCGGCGTAGTACGTCAGGAGCAGCGAGCCGTCGTCCGCGCGGATCACGCCACTGGGTGCGCCGGCCGCCTCAATGACGTCGGCCGGGTCCGGGTGAGGGTCCTCGATGACGCGCTTGTACTCCGCCTCGCGACTCCCGGAGCGCCCGTCGTCGGAACCGATCGGGCTGCAGGCGGTCAGTGCCAGCGCCGCACTTGCCGCGGCCACGAGCCTGACCGGTCGCCTCCTGCATTCCCTCATCCACGTCATGACCGCATCCTCACATGAGGGGGCGGCCGTGCCTCAACGCCGGGGCTACGACCGCCCACGCTGCCGACGACCTCGGTCCCAGGCTTACAGAACACACGGGTCAAAGGTCGTGGTTTTGTGAGGGTGGCCGGGTGGGTGGCAACCTCTGCGGAGCCGCTGTTCACGACCGCGGCGTCGAACAGCCGTACTGGCCGGGTATCGACCTGAGGTCGGGACGCTTCAGCCAGCCGGTGGGGGCTCTTCTGCCATGGCTCCCGGTGCCCGCGCAGGCGCATGCCGTGCAGCAGGCCTGCGGGCAGCCGGACATGGCCGCGGCTGCGGGCGCGGTGCGAAGGGCGCGCTGAAGGCCCAACAACCGAGTCGTAGGGGAGGCGAATTGGGGTAGCGCGGCACCGAGGTAGGTGAGCACTTCCTGTACCGCACCTGTTGATCGGGCTCCGTTCGGAGCTTGGCGGACAGGGAAGGCCGGGGCCGGGAGGAGAGCGGGCGGGGGAGTTGAGTAGCGTGCCCGGCACCACGGCCATCCGGATGTACCCGAACCTGGAGCGGAAGCGGATCCTGAGCCAGCCTGGCGCCCTCTGGCTACCACGCGTCGGCGCTGCACCCGCATCGCAGAGCCGCCACCGTGCGCCGGATTCGCGATGACTTTGGGTCCCGAGGACGACATCGAGGTCGTCGCCGAAGCCGCGGACGGGCTGCAGGCAGTGGAGTCCGTGGAGCGGTCCTGCCCTGCTGGTCGAGGCAGGCCGAGCGGCGGCAGCGCGAAACCGCGTGGAGATTGCTGCCTGGGCCTGGGAAACGGGCCTCGTCGACCGGCACTGACCACGGACGGCAGGCACGGCGGCCGCACCGCCCAGTAGTCCCATGCCCATCCCCGTGTCGAACCGGCGAACGAGTCAAAGTGCCGATGCGAGAGCTTTGTTGCGCCGTACTGAGGACCAGAAGGACCAGCCGATCAGGACGACGCCGACGAGACCGGTGATGATCTCGTTGATCTCGTACTGGATGGTGATGAGCAGGATGACCGACAGGGCGCCGATCGCGTAGTGCGCGCCGTGTTCCAAGTAGACGTAGTCGTCCAGAGTGCCCTGGCGGACCAGATACACGGTGAGCGAACGGACGTACATGGCGCCGATACCGAGGCCGAGGGTCATCAGCACGATCTCGTTGGTGATGGCGAAGGCGCCGATGACACCGTCGAACGAGAAGGACGCGTCGAGGACCTCGAGGTAGAGGAACAAGAAGAACGCCGCCTTGCCGGCAACAGCCTTGATGGAGACCGGACTCCCAGCCTCCACGGCCTCTTGCTCCTCCTCCTCCTCGAGCCTGTTCTCGAAGAACCCGGACAGACCGCCGACCACGAGATACGTGATCAAACCGGCGACACCGGCCAGGAGAACGGTCTCGGCCTTGTCCGCGTGCTGGCCGCCGTGTTGATGGGCGTGGGTGGCCACGGTGGCCGAGGCGGTCAGGAGCACGATCAACGCGATGCAGACCGACAACATGTCGACCCTGCCCAGCTTGGCGAGCGGGCGTTCGATCCAGTGCAGCCACTGGATGTCACGCTCCTCGAAGATGAAGTCGAGGAAGATCATGAGAAGGAACATGCCGCCGAAGGCGGCGATCGACGGATGGGCGTCCGTCACCAGTTCCTTGTATTTGTCAGGATCGTTGAACGAGAGGTTGACGGCCTCGATCGGCCCGATTTTGGCACTGATGGCCACGATCGCGACGGGGAAGATCAGCCGCATGCCGAAGACGGCGATGAGCACACCGACAGTGAGGAAGATTTTCTGCCAGAAGGCACTCATCTTCTTCAGAATTCCGGCGTTGATGACCGCGTTGTCAAAGGACAATGAGATCTCGAGGACCGCCAGAATCGCGACGATCCAGAATGCCGTCCACCCCCCGTAGAACACCGCCGCAATCAGACCGAGCACGGTAATTACGAACGACCAGCCGAAGGTTTTCAGAAGCACTGGCTACCTCATCATGTACGTAGCAGATTTTTTGCAGCTGAGCAGTGTCCCCGCGACTGAAGCACCTTCATGAAGTGAATTGCTACCGGACTCAGAGCGGATTCTCGCAGTTTAGGAGCTTTCCCTTGGTGCTTTTGGTTTTGGGGCGGCTCGATCATTGGTGGCGGCACGCGCGTGGTGTGAATTCGCTCTTGCCGGCGCGAACCTGTAATCGCACCAGGACGCCCCGCAGCCGGGTGTGCTTCATTTGACCATCCAGCCCCGCAACACTGCTGAGGACGATGCAACGTCGGCACCGGGGTGGCCGCGGCTTGTAAGGGTCTACCGCACCAAGAACCCGTTCCCCGCTGTCGACAGCGGGGAGCCGTGCCAGTTCCTCCAGACGTGTGACCGGGTGACGCCCGTCGGGCCACTTGCCTGTGAGGCTGTCTGCCACTCTGGGCGCGTCGGCTTCTGAGCGGCGACGACGAAGCGACGGTGAGAGACTGAGCGCGACGGACGAAGGTGTCTCCGCACCGAGAGCGAGCGCCCGGTGGGAGCGACCCTGCCCACGGGCGAGGAGCCGTTGCTGGCCGTCTGGAGGTGTGCGAACTGGCACGAGCCGTACGCAGCACGAACCAGGAATGCCGGCTCCGCTGGGAGCGAGGGTTTGACGGGCCCGCCATGGCCAGACAAAACCGGGTACCGACGAAAGGCCAGGTTGCAGCCGACGCCGGTCGGCGTGCGGTGATCCGGCAGCATCCATCGGGTGCCTGCACCGGTTCCAGGGAAGCCGACAGGCTGCGCATGTATGCGCAGGACTGGCGGCCATGCGGTGTGGCGAAATGGCAGGGGGAGTCGCCCGGTGCGGGAGAAGATATGCCACCACGCCGCATAACAGTGGCGGGGACGTCATGCTCGAGCTTATCCGTGCCGTAGGCCGATAGTAGCAATATCAAGTGTCTGGAGTGGCATGAGTGACAGTTCTCGGACTTACGATGTCGTCGTTCTCGGTGCGGGTCCTGTAGGAGAAAACCTGGCTGAACGAACGAGCGCTGCCGGTCTCACTTCAGTGATTGTGGAAAATGAGCTGCTCGGCGGAGAGTGTTCCTTTTGGGCGTGCGAACCCAGTAAAGCGCTGCTGCGACCGGTAGTCGCACGTGCCGACGCACGCCGCATACCGGGCCTCAGGCGCGCTGTCGAGGGGCCTTTGGATATTCCCGCGGTCTTTGACTACCGCGATAAAATGTCCGCCAATTGGCAGGACGAAAACCAGGTCGCCTGGCTGAAGTCGGTGTCCGTGGACTTGGTGCGGGGTCACGGGCGTCTGGACGGCCCACGGCAGGTCGTGGTCCAGACCCACGACGGCGACACGGTCCGCCTCACCGCACGGCACGCCATCGGGGTGTGCACGGGCACCGTCACCGCGTTCCCGGACCTGCCGGGACTTGATTCGGTCCGCCCCTGGACGAACCGTGAGGCGACCTCCGCGCGCAGTGTCCCCGATCGGCTGGCCGTGGTCGGCGGTGGCGTGGTCGCGGTCGAGATGGCAACGGCGTGGCAGGCGCTCGGCTCCCAGGTCACTTTGCTGGTACGGGGGAATGGGCTGCTCCACCGCATGGAACCCTTCGCCGGAGAGATGGTGGCGGCCTCTCTGGAGGAGGCCGGAGTCGACCTGCGCTTCGGGGTCACGGTCACCGAGGTGGCACGCCAGGACGGCCCTGACAGCCCTGTACAGATCACGCTGTCGACCGGCGACTCGCTGGCCGCAGACGAAATCCTGATCGCGACCGGCCGCTCCCCCCACACCGGGGACATCGGCTTGGAGACGGTCGGCCTCACACCGGGGGGCTGGCTGGAGGTGGATGACACCTACCGCGTGAGCGCCATCGAGGACGGCTGGCTCTACTCGGTCGGAGATGTCAACCACCGGGCACTGATGACCCATCAGGGAAAGTACCAGGCGCGGATCGCAGGAGCGATCATCGGGGCACGCGCTCAGGGCAGGCCGCTGGACACCGGAAAGTGGGGCGCGCATGCCTCCACGGCCGACCACAAGGCCGTTCCCCAGGTGGTCTTCACCGACCCGGATGTCGCGAGCGTGGGCCTGACGACTCCGGAAGCCGAGCGCATCGGGCGCCAGGTCGACGTGGTGGACTTCGACCTCGCCCACCTCGCGGGATCAGCTCAGTACGCCGAGGGCTACCGCGGGAAGGCACGCGTGTTGATCGACCCTGACCACGGCACGGTTCTGGGTGTCACCTTCGTCGGTCCGGGAGTTCAGGAACTGCTGTATTCGGCGACTGTCGCGGTGACCACCGAGGCGACCGTGGAACAGCTGTGGCACGCAGTCCCCGCGTTTCCGACGATCAGTGAAGTCTGGCTCCGCCTCCTCGAGGCATATCGCGACCGCGCCAAGTGAGACGACGGCGATGACCTGAAAACCGCGGCTGCGGTGGAGCTGAAAGGCCCCGGTTCCTGCGAACCGGGGCCCATCGACGTCACAGGCGGCGCTGCCGCACCCATTTGACGGCGACCTCGCACCGCTCTCCTGGACGCAGGGAGCCCCCAGTGGCATCGAGACGCTCGTGGCACCGCCAGGTCCAAAGCGGCACCGCCAGGTCCAAAGCGTCCAACTTGCGTCAGCGGCCCGGGGCCCGCTGGGTGATCTCCTGCAGCACCCAACCATTGCCGTCAGGGTCGCTGAAGGTGGCGAATGAACCGTACGAAGCGCGGTCCGGGTGCGGGCCGGTCTTGCGTTCCTGTCCCTCGACTCCATGCACGATCTCGCCGCCGTCATGGGTGTGGAAGAGCAGTCCGCCTGCATCGTGGAAGACTTCGCTCACGTCGATTCCACGGCCCAGGAGTTCATCACGTGCCGCCTCGATATCGGGGACGACCAGATACAGGCCCTGGCATGAGCCGGGCGCCGCTGTGGTGAGGCCCTTGCCGAGCAGGATCGCACATTCGGATCCGGGAGGTGTGAGATGTGCCGCCCTCCACTGTTCACTGACGTTGGCGTCTAGATCCAGGCGGAATCCGGCCTTCTCGTAGAACGCCTTCGAACGGTCGACGTCAGAGACGGGGACGACAATGAGTTCGAGCTTCAGGTCCATTCCTCCAGTCACTCTCCTGGGCCTGGTTCTCGCAACTGCAGGCGTCGTCGAGCTTGAAGGTTCTGCCTGCGAGGACGCATCCATACATCGAGTTGACCTGGTTTCAGGCAGGTGCGCGCAGAGCTTGTGGAAGGCCGCCGCTACGCATCATCGAGACATCATCGAGACCTGCTCTGAAGAATGCTCCTAGGGAAGAGGACCAGCACCGCGCGGTCTGTCTGCGGGGGAATAAGCCCCCTCGTCACTCCTTAGAGTGGTTACGTTCTGGTGCCGCGACCCGTGTCCCAGCGATAACGGGCGGGTGCGTGCCCCGACCCAGGGGACCGTCCCTAATTGTCGGCGTATTCGTTGCGGGATTCGCGGTAATCGTCACCGGCGTGATCCTTTTGCCGCTTCCTGGTCCCGGCTGGGTGGTGATCTTCGGCGGCATGGCGATCTGGGCGAGTGAAGTTGCGTGGGCTCAGATCGTCATGCGCTGGACGAATCGGAAGGTGACCGAGGAGGCGCGGCGGGCTCTGCGGCCGGGGGTGAGGCGGCGGAATGCTTTTTGCGTCGGCGGCGCTCGCTACGCAGGTCGGACAGCGGCCGAGCGAACGCGCCCCTCTCGCCCACAACGGCCGGTGGATCGGCGCCGCCCGAACAGCGGAGGAACCACATATGAGCATTAGCTCCTATCATGGGTGGAGATCCTAGGGAGGAGATCATGACCTCTACGGCGAACCGTGCTGACTGCAACAGCTTGGCTTTGCGCAAGGCTGCCCGGTATCTCGGGGCGACCTACGACAGAGCCCTGGCCCCCGTCGGTCTGGGGGCGAGGCAGTTCAGCATTCGTGATGCAGGCACAGGCAGTCCTCGACGAACCGTGCAACAACCTCGCTCTGCGCAAAGCTGCCCGATACCTCGGTGCGGCTTGTGACAAGGCATTGGCTCCCCTCGGCCTTCGGGTAACGCAGTTCACCGTCCTGCAGGAACTCGCTTCCCGATCCATGACGATCACCGGGCTCGCGGACGGGATCGTCACGGACCGGACGACGCTCGCCTCCACCCTCAAGCCGCTCGCACGGGAAGGTCTGGTGACCGTCGAGCCGTCGCCCGACGACCGCCGGGTGCGCATGGTCACGATCACGCAGGAGGGACGTTCACGGGCAGAAGCGGCCCGACCCTTGCTGCAGGCGATTGAGGAGAAGTTCGATGAGAACTACGGGGCAAGCGACGCGGCGCGGCTGCGCGTCTCGCTCGGACGCATCATCGAGGCCATCTTCGCCCCGCAGCCGAAATAGCGCTTCGGAGCGATCCCGAAGCGGCAAATGACGCGCTGCTCGGCGCAGTTGCAGTCGTGACCCAGTTGCAGGTGCCGGAGCGTCCTTCCGAGCCTTCTTCGGCCCGAGTTTTCGCCTCTGCCATGAGGGCCGCGCCGGTCCGGTCGGCACGGGCCTGTCCTGCCGGCCACCCGCAGCGCACACCCGTTTCGACTGCCCGTCAACTCAAACGCACCGCGCACCGGGACCTGAACCTGGCGAAACGCCGCGGACTTCCGCTTCGGCCAACGCCTCTGGCTGCCACTGCTGAAGAGGCGGCAAGGTCAACCGACGTCAAAAAAGACGTCCTCTTCCCGCACCAGTGTCAGCAGGTTGACAAGTTCCACGTAGAGCCACACGAGGGTCAGGGTGAGTCCGAAGGCCGCGAGCCAGGCATCGCTTCGCGGGGCGCCGTCTTCGATGCCGTCCTCGACCTGCCGAAAATGCAGTGCCAGGAATGCTGCCGCCAGGACGACACCGATGACACCGAAAACGATGCCAAGGCCGCCACTGCGAAAGCCGAGTCCCTCACCGTCGCTGAACGCGGAGAACACGAGATTCGCCGCCGTGAGCAGTAGGAATGATCAGGGCCGGGGTCGGCCGACTGTTGAAGGTTTGGGTCATGGAGAGGACGAAGGCCGTCAGGGCGGCGCCAC
This sequence comes from Streptomyces sp. NPDC005141, assembly GCF_053599975.1. NCBI lineage: Bacteria > Bacillati > Actinomycetota > Actinomycetes > Kitasatosporales > Streptomycetaceae > Streptomyces > Streptomyces sp. NPDC005141. The sequence goes on from NZ_JBSFYW010000018.1 coordinate 91,911, forward strand.
CCGCGATGCCGTAGGACCTGCTCAGCTGCGTCTGATCCACCGGCAGCAGGACCCACGACGGCACTGCTGTGAGGATGACCATTCCGAGGGTCATGGCGGTGTGGACGATCACGTCGTCCATCGTCATGGTCCCGGCGGTGTTCGGTGCGGGAGGGCTGAGCCCGGAGTCGTAGGCCGTTTCCGTGTCCTTGCGGAGGTCGATCGTGACCAGCGACGGTGAGGTGCCCGTGTTCATCGAGCCTCCCGCGCTGGCGGACCGCCGGCTGCCCGGGCGACCGTCCTGAGCCTTCCACTGGCGGAGGAGTGGATTGCTGCTCTTCAGCGATCGCTTGTCTGTGCCAGACATCGGACGGCCTTCCTTCTTGTCCATCCACGGCCGCACCATGCGTCGCTCCTGCACGGTCACACGCCTATCGTCACCTGTCAAGGAGGTGACAATGGATTGTGGCGGGCGGCCGGGTTGCGGTCATGTCATCCGGTCCGCGGGCCTCGGCGGACCTGGGGACGGGTCCTTGCGCCCCGGTGCGTCACTGTTTAAAGTGGTGACATGCACGCATTCCCTGGAGGTGCCCCAGCGCTCGACTTCGCAGGAACGCTGCGCTACAGGCACCGCTCCAAGCCCCGTGAGGACATGGCCTCACCTGAGAGCCTCAGCGCGTGGTTTCATGAAAGCGGGATCACGGAGCGCGAGATCCCTGTCAAGGTCAGAGACCTTCGCGAGGCCTTGGAGCTCAGAGAGGCCGTCTATGGGCTGATCCTGGCGAGGATGTCCGGCCAGGCCTACGACCAGGACGCGCTGGCGCTCGTCAATGACTACGCGCGCAAGCCCACCCCCGTCCCGCAGCTCACCTCGGGCGGACAGCATGTCGAAGCGTCGGTCGAGCAGGCGTTCGCCGCTGTTGCTCGGGACGCCGTCTCGGTCCTCGGTGGGCCGGAGGTGGCACTGCTCAAGGAGTGCGGCGATCCCGAGTGCTCGCAGGTCTACATCGACCGGTCCCGGGGCAGGCGGCGGGAGTGGTGTGCCATGGACCCGTGTGGCAACAAATTCAAGGCCGCCGCGTATCGTGCCCGCAAGCGGATGAGCGGACGGAACGAGGCTTCAACGTCCGCGCGATAGTCGGCCAGATGGCTTACGCCTGACCTGATCCGGTCGCCCGATCGCTGGAATTTGCTCCAAGCCTCTCAAACAGGAGGCCAGCCGTCCGCTCGGGAGAGCCCCTGCCTTTTGATGTGGCTGGTGGGCGCCTGTCCCCATCTGGAGTCCGACTTGCGCGCGGCGTGCACCCTCCTGCAGGCAGGCAGGCAGGCAGGCAGGCAGGCAGGCAGGCAGGCAGGCAGGCAGACGGGCAGACGGGCGAGGCAATCGGGCAATCGGTTTTCCGGCGCTGGGGGGGGGCGTGACGGGCACCCTGGTCCGCCACGCTGCGTCCGGAGTTCAGGAAGTTGGTGAGGACTGCCACCATCCTGTCGGGCGACTGCTGGACGAGCCAGTGCCCGGTGTTGGGATGACAGCTGACTGCACGATCACCGCTGCCCCCTTCATCGAGTCGACGACGGCCTTCCCCCAGCTGTCCTGGCCGCCGATTCCCAGAACGGGCATCCGCAGCTTCGTCTTCGCCCGCTTCTCGTTCTGCGCGAGAGTGGCGTCCCATACGCGGTAGAGGCCGAAACTGCCGCAGTGGCGTCCCATACGCGGTAGAGGCCGAAACTGCCGCTCAGACTCTCGGGGTTGGAGAGGAGGCGGACGTAGATGTCGATGGCGGCCTTGGATACTCCGCCGCCCTGGATCTTGAACTCGTAGCCGTTGAAGGCATCTTCCCGGTCTGAGACGAGTTCTTCGACCAACTTGGCGTCGGCGCGGTTGAACGGGATGTGCCACAGCCTGTTGTTGAGCGGCTCGGGCACGAACAGAGGTGGTGACGGGACGACTCCGGGCGGCCCGGGTACCTCGGCCAGGGCGACGCGCTCCACCCGGTCCTGATGGTCGGCGGCCAGCGCGTAGCTGATGATCATGCCGGTGTCGTGGCCGACGAGAGAGAACCGCTCGCGGCCGAGCTTGTCCATCAGCGCGGCCAAGTCCTTGGCCGGAGTGCCGGTGTCGTATCCGCTCGGAGGCTTCTCGGTCAGGCCGATGCCGCGCTGGTCGACCGCGATGACCGTGTGGTTACGCGCCAGGGCCGGCATCATCAGGCGCCACGCGTACCAGTTCTCCGGCCAGCCGTGTACCAGCAGGAGAGGCGGACCTTCGCCTCCGATCACCGCGTGCTGGCGCAGGCCATTGGCCTCGATGTAGTGGTCGGTGAATGTCTTTTTGAACTCCGGCGAGAGGCCCGGGGATGTGGATACCGAGCCGAACTTCTCCGACTGTGATGCCGACGAGGCGGTCTTGGCGGTCGGTACCGCAGGACCTCCCCCAAGGCGGAGAGCCGGCATTCGTGGAGGGCGTTCCCGTGGAGGTCAACGCCAATCCGCCGATCAGCGCGGCGACGGTTCCCGGCAGCTTCGAACTTCCCGTCGCGGCCAAGGTCCTGGCAGGGCGTGGCTACGGCGCCATCGTTGCGCTCGGCGTCGTCATCCGCGGCGGCACCCCCCACTTCGAGTACGTCTCCCAAGGCGTCACCCAGGGGCTGGTGCAGGTATCGGCCGGCGCCGGGATCCCCGTCGGCTTCGGTGTACTGACCTGTGACAACGAGGACCAGGCGTTCGATCGCGCCGGGCTCGAAGGATCCCGCGAGGACAAGGGCCACGAGGCCGTCACTGCCGCGGTTGCCACCGCTCTGGCATTGCAGTGGCCCAACGGTCCCCAGAGCTGAGCGAAGCAAACCTTGCCTCCAGTGCCACTGAGCGGGCATGGCGCGAGGGCAGGGAGGTGCGCGTGTATCCCGCCTGTAGGAAAATGCGAAAGAGACGTACTGCCGCACCTCAACGCTCTGGTCCGCTCCCGAGGGCTGCTGCGACTGCCGTTTCGGAGGTGCCTCGGATGAACGACCGTCCCATAGGGGACTACGCCTTGCTCTCCGACTGTCACACCGCGGCACTCGTCAGCAGCCGGGGATCCATCGACTGGCTATGCCTGCCACATTTCGACTCCCGTTCCCTGTTCGCGCGGCTTCTGGGCCCAGAGGCCGGCCACTGGCACATCCGGCCGGCCGGCCCTCACACGGCAAGCAGACGATACGTGGACCGCACCATGGTTCTTGAGACGACCTTCCGCACTCCCACCGGAGTCGTCACCGTCACGGATGCCCTCGCCACAGGGCGCAGCGAATGGGGTCACAACCTCGGCCGACACGCGCCCCACCTCCTCCTCAGAGCGGTGAGGTGCACCGAGGGTCACGTCACACTCGACATGGAGTTCGCCCCGCGACCGGAATACGGCCTGATCAGGCCCCACATGGCGCCGGTCGACGAAGGACGGGGGCTGCACTGCCACGGTGGCCCGGACACGATCGGACTGAGCACTCCGTACCGCCTGGACATCACGGACATGGCCAGATGCGCCCCGACACTGCGGACCGGCCAGTGGGCGGCCTTCGCCCTCCACCAGGTACCGGCAGGCGGCAGCCCCACGGCCTGGTCCCAACAGGACATCCTCACCCACCTGCAGGACACTCTGGCCGGCTGGCGCGCATGGTCGCAGCGCCACCAGACATACGAAGGGCCGTGGGCGGATCTGGTGCACCACAGCGGGCGTGTACTGCAGTCACTCACCTTCCAGCCGACCGGCGCCATCGTTGCGGCGCCGACTACCTCGCTGCCCGAGGAAGTCGGAGGGGTCCGCAACTGGGACTACCGCTTCGCTTGGGTACGAGATGCCTCCTTCACCCTGGAGGCACTATGGGTGGCTGCCTGCCCCGACGAGGCTGAACACTTCTTCCGCTGGATGGCGCACGCCGCGGACGGGGACCCCGACCACCACAAAGACCTGCAGATCATGTTCGGTGTCCGCGGAGAGCGCGACCTGAGCGAGCGCGAGCTGCCTCATCTGCCCGGCTGGCGTGAGAGCCGGCCGGTCCGAACCGGCAACGACGCCTGGAGACAGCGCCAACTCGACGTCTACGGCGAGCTGCTCGCCGCCTTCCACAAGCTGCGCCACTACCTGGGAGGCCTCGACGAACACACCAGGACCTTCCTGACCGGACTCGCAGACAGCGCCGCCGCCCGATGGCACGAGAAGGACCAGGGGATCTGGGAGGTACGCGGTGCGCCGCAGCACTTTCTGTACTCCAAGCTCATGTGCTGGGTCGCCCTGGACCGCGCCCTGGAGCTGTCCGAAGAGCTGGGTGCACAGGACCGGAAGCCGGTGTGGCGTCAGGCCAGGAGCGAGATCCGTGCCGTCATCGAGCGTGACGGGTGGAGCGAGTCGGCCGGCGCATACACGCAGGTGCTCGGCTCCGAGACGCTCGACGCGTCGGCCCTCATGCTGGCGATCGTCGGGTTCGAGCCGGCCGATACTCCGCGCATGATGGCCACCATCGACGCCGTGAGGACCCGCCTCACCGATGCCGACGGGATGGTCTACCGCTACCTCGCGGCAGACGACGGCCTCCCCGGTGATGAGGGGACCTTCCTGCTGTGCACGTTCTGGCTGGCCCAGGCGCTCGCGCTGGCGGGCGATGTCGCGGAGGCGCGTACCGTCTTCGAGCGGGCGGCAGGCTTCATGAACGACGTGGGGCTCCTTGCCGAGGAGGTCGCACCGGGCGGCGAACTGCTCGGCAACTTCCCGCAGGCCTTCAGCCATATTGGGCTTGTCAACGCGGCCTGGGCCATCCGCCAGGCGGAGTCTCGAGCCCGGCTGGAGGACTCGTCCGCCTGAGGCGTCGTCCCTGGTCCTGCTCATCCGTCGGACGCGCACCAACCTCGTCGCTCCACACCTGAACGCCGGCCGGGCCTCGTCCACCTCGCCGATGCAGGGGTGGGCGGCATGCGGACCCTGAACCAAGATCCGCAGGATGTCCCTATCGCAGGATGACTCCGAAGACCACGGTGAAGAAGGACTCGAACGGCTTGGCCGAACGGTCCGTTCTGGTGGCGATGAGGGTCCCTTCCCACGCGTTCAGCACGAAGGACGCCAGAGTGGCGGCCTCTTGCGCCCTGGAGACTGCGCGCCGCTCGCCGCCGGGTGATGTCACCTGAAGCCCGGCCCGCCGGCAAGTTCAACGCAGGCCAGAAGCTCTACGCGGGCCGGATTGCCGGCGCCGTGCTGGTCATGATGGCCACCGGACTGCTCATGTGGTTCGCGGGGCTCTTGCCCTTCGTCTCCCGCACAAGTGCGATCTTCGTCCACGACTCCGTCGCCTGGGCGATTGCGTTCGTTGTCCTTGTACACATGGGGAAGGGAGTCGTCCGGCCGGCGGGCGTCAGCTCGCCCGTCTCGGGCCCGACGGCGAACTAGGCGACGCTGTCGGCTGTGCTGTTGTTGACGTAGAGTCATCGTCCACTGGGGTCGATGACGAAGTTGGTCGGACCGCTCACGCCCTGGCTGGTGTGGCCGATGGCGGAGAGCATCCCGGTCGGGCGGTCGATCCGGTAGCCGGTGATCGTCCTCCGACATCCCAGGTCTACGTGCTCTCGACTCTCACCGCATTGAGAATTTGCGCAGCCTGGCCGGTCTCTACCTGCTCCCCGGCCCGTCCTCTCCCGGTCCGCCGGGCGCGCGGCTGCCCGGTGCGTGCGGATCACCGCGTACGTTTCGCCGTCCCTCGGCGGCCGCGTCCATGAACGGGTGGTGAATGTGTGCAGCCGCCCGTTCGCGATGGCATGACGGCAGCGGCCGGTCAGGGTGTCTGCGGCAGAGCCCGCCCCGTCGCCTCGGCTTCCTTCGGCGCGGCGGGTCCCGTCCGCTCGGGGCCCTGGCCCCGCCCTCGGCTGAGCTGCGCCCCGACCGCCGAGGTCACCAGGCTCAGCGCCGCGGCCGTGTACCAGACGACCCGGAAGTCGTGGTGTGAGGTGGCGTCGACATGGGAGCCGACGACCGCGACCAGGACGGCGACGCCGATCGTGGCCGAGATCTGGCGTACTGAGTTGACCAGCGCCGACCCGGTCGCCGCACGGTGTCCCGGTACCGCGTGCACGCCGGCGGCCACCAGTGTGCCCAGGGCCAGGCCCACTCCCGCACCGGTCAGCAGCTGGCTGGGCAGCAGCTCACTCACGTAGTCCGGTGTGACCGACGCGAAGATCGCGAACCAGACCATGCCACCGGCGAACAGCACGCCGCCCGCCGCGATCAGCGGTCCCTGCCCGAAGCGCTGCGCGGCGCGGGTAGTCAGCACGGTGACGACGGGCACGAGCGCGGGGCCGGGAGCCAGGGCGAGACCGGTGCGCAGCGCGCTCCAGTGCCAGACCTCCTGACACCACAGCACGTTCGACAGCAGCATGATCGAGAAGGCCACGCCGAACAGGAGGCTGCCCGCGTTCGCCGCACCGAAGCGCGGCAGCCGCAGCAGGTCCAGCTCGAACAGCGGACGGGGGTGCCGCTGGGACCGGAGCACGAACGAGGCGCCGCCGATCACGGCGACGGCCAGCAGCAGTAGGGTCTCGCCGCTTGTCCAGCCCTGGTCGCGTGCCTGCACCAGCGCCCCGGACAGCGACGCGATCGAGACGATGACCAGCAGGGCGCCGAGGAGGTCGGGCAGCGGCCCGGTCTCCTGCGCGGCCGGCTTCGGCAGCGCGGATCGGCCGACGACGAGCGCCGCGATGCCGATGGGCAGGTTGACGGCGAAGACCCACCGCCAGTCCACCTCGGTCAGCAGGCCACCGGCGACGGGCCCGGCGGCCGCGGCGAGTCCGCCGACCCCGGCCCAGCCGCGGGTGGCTTGGGTGCGGCGCTCGGCCGGCACCGCCGCCAGCAACAGGGCCAGGGAGGTCGGGATCTGGGCCGACGCCCCTACGGCCTGCACCACCCGGGCCACGATGAGGGTTCCCAGGTTCGGGGCCAGGGCACAGCCCAGCGACGCGAGCGTGAAGACGGCGATCCCGGCGAGGAAGACCGGCCGCTGCCCTATGCGGTCACCGGCACGCCCGGCCACCACCAGCAGCGCGGCGAAGGTGATCGCGTAGGCGTTGAGGACCCAGGACAGCGATCCGAGGCCCGCTGCGCCGCCGCCTCCGGAGAAGTCCTCTCCCACGGCGGTCAGCGCGACGTTGACGATCAGCAGATCCAGGTTGGTCATGAAGACGGCCACCAGGACGACTGCGGCGGCCGCCCGAGGGTGCTTTGAAAATCGAAGCAGCATGGATGCAACCCAAGCACAGGGTGATTTGGAAATCAAACCCTGCCGGGTGATACTGGGACAATGACCACACGCATCGACCCCCGGGACATGGCGGGGCGCCCGTGCTCCCTCGCCGCGGCCCTCCAGATCATCGGAGACCGCTGGGCCCTGCCGGCGATCCGCGAGGTCATGCTCGGCAACCACCGCTTCCGACAGATCGCCAGGAACACCGGCGCTCCCACGGACCGGCTCGCCGCGCGCCTGAAAGCGCTGGTGGAGAGCGGCGTCCTCGAACGGCGCCCGCTGCCGGACGACGCCCGCTACAGCGGCTACTACCTGACGGAGGCCGGGCGCGATCTGGGGGCCATCACCCGCGAGCTGATCGGCTGGGGCGACCGCTGGGTCGTCACCGCACCGCCCGGCCGGATCCGGCACCGGGATCACGAACTCGTCACCCACACAGTGTGCGAGACCTGCGGCGAGCGGGTCCACGGGGAAGATGTCCACCGTGACGACCTCGTACCCGGCTGGGACCAGTCGGGCCCGGTGACGACCCCGTAGACCGAACGGTCCCCACCTCAGCGAAACGAAGGTCCGGCATGATCAACGCCGCCCACGCCATCCTCTACAGCCAGGACGCGGAGGCCGACCGCGCCTTCATCCGCGACGTCCTCGCCTTCCCCGGTGTCGACGCGGGCGGCGGGTGGCTGATCTTCAAGCTGCCCCCGGCAGAGTTCGCCGTACACCCCACCGAGGGCGCCCCCAGCACGAGTTCTGTCTGATGTGCGACGACCTCGACGCCCAGCTCGGGGAACTGCGTGCGCGGGGCGCCGAGATCACCCGCCCGGTCAGCGAACAGCGCTGGTGCAGGCTGACAGCGGTGCGTCTGCCCAGTGGCGCCGAACTGCCGCTGTACTAACCTCGCCAGACCGTGGCCCACAGTCTGTGACACTCGAGCGGCCCCGCCCGGGGTCCACCGGATGCTGACGGCACCGCCCCGACACGGTGAACCAGATCGCCGGCGACAACCGTCGTGGTGCCTGGTCGCAGGGGCTGGTGGAATCATCCGCCGGGACGACCGCGTTCCCCCCGCGGAAACCCGGGCGGAGGCGGCCCGGATGGTGAGAAAGGTGGCGACATGCTGGAGACGATGGGCCTGACGGCCGATGAGAGCGAGGTGTACCGTCTTCTGGTCGCCACCGGGACGGCGTCCGCTCAGGACATCTCCGGCCGCTCGGACCTCGACGTCGTGACCGCGCGGCTGCTGCTGCGCGCGCTGGAGCACAAGGGCCTGGCGTCGGCGGTCGAGGACAATCCCGAATGGTTCACGGCCGTGCCGCCGCAGGTGGCTCTTATGCCCCGGCTCCAACGCCACTTCGACGCCCTGGAACAGACCCGGGCGGCCGTCTACGAACTTGCGGAGACACACCGCCGCAGCGCATGGGCCCGGAGCACGGGCGAGGTCGTCGAGATCATCACCGGCGCGGCGGCACTACGCCAGCATCTGCGCCAGCTCCAGCACGGCGCCGGCCGCGAGATGATGTGGTTCGTGAAGGCCCAGTACGTGGCCATGTCCCCGGAGAGCAATCAGGAGGAGTTCGACGCGCTGGACCGGGGCGTGCTCTACAGAGCCCTGTACGAGCAGGCGTACTTCGACGACCCCGACTCGGTGGACTACGTCGTCAAGGGCGTGTGCGCCGGAGAGGTCGCCCGGGCGGTGCCTCTGCTGCCGCTGCGGATGGCGATCGCCGACCGCTCGGTGGCCATCCTGCCGCTGGCCGCCTCGGGCACGTCCCGCAACCCCCGGGAACTGCGGGCCGCGGTGGTGCGGGAGAGCAGCCTGCTGGACGCGCTCATCGCCCTGTTCGAACACCACTGGGAGATCGGTGCCCCGCTCCGGGTGACCGAGGAGGGCCAGATCGGCGGCGCCGGCACCACGGATGCCGCCTCGCCGGTCGGGGAGGACCGGCACCTGCTCTCCCTGATGGTCGCCGGCATGACGGACGAGGCGATAGCCGGACAGCTGCGGGTCAGCAAGCGCACCGTCCAGCGGCGCATCCAGGGCCTGATGAGCCTTGCGGGCGTCGTGACCCGTATGCAGCTGGGCTGGCACGCAGCCCGCCGCGACTGGCTCTGAGCACGGCGGACGCCGCAACGCACACGAACAGGGCCCACCGGACGTGTCCGGCGGGCCCTGTCCCCGTTCGTCCGGCCGCTGCGGCCGGACTGCGCTACTCGCGGAAGCAGTTACTCGAGGACGTGGCTACTCCGCGAAGGCGTCTACTTGAGCAGGTAGCCCTTGATGACGGTCTCCTTGAAGGAGTTGCCCGCCGCGTCCTCGACGTAGACGCGCAGGCTGACCGAGCCGCCCGCTGCGCGGCGCGGGTGCTCCACGGTCACGGTGCGCTCCATGCCGGAGCCCTTGACCCGCACCGACTTCCAGGTCCTCCCCTCATCGAAGGAGACCTCGGTGGTGAAGACGCGGATGGGCGATGCTGGGGCGCCGGCCGTCCGCTGGATCAGGACCGGCATGTCGACCTTGCGGCCGGCCTCGGCCCGGTTCCACTCGTCCAGCTTCGGCGACATACGGACCGCGTACAGCGGCAGCGCCTGCCGGGTCGCCGTGCTCTGCGACCGGAACCGCCATTCCCCCCGCACACTCGTGGAGACGGAGCTGGGGGCCATGTCACGGTTGTGCTCGACCGTCAGGCGGTAGTCGGCGGGGGTGGCGTCGGCCGGGACGTCGCTCATGCTCCAGTCCTGGGAGACCAGCTCGCCGTTGCGCCACAGCTTCACCTCGGGCAGGCCGGACGTGGTGTCGGCCACCAGGTCGAGGTTGCCGTTGGCGGCCGACTGGAATGGCCGGAACATCGTGTCGCCCTCACGGAAGGCGGCCATCTGGTCCGAGAGGCCCACGGCCTGGATCCCGCCGTTCCAGCGTTCCTCGACCTGGGAGCCGGCCTTGTAGCCGTGCAGGTCGCTGAGGTAGCTCTGCCCGTGCGCGTTCGGGTCGAGGAAACTGTTCTGGTCGAAGGCCGTCTGCCAGCGCAGGCCGTCGGCCGCCGAGAAGTAGTCGACCCGGCGGGCCGGGACCGGGATCCCCTCCATCGCCCGGCCGCTGAAGCGGATGTTGTCGACGTACGTCCACACGAGGCGCATGGCCGTCGTCCCCGGCGTGGTGGCGGCGAACGTGGTGTTCACCCTGGCCAGTTCCGACTTGCGGGGGTGGTAGGCGGGATCCGCCGGGATGGCACCGTGCACCGGTCGCGTGAGGTAGTAGACCGAGGCGGGGTTCCCGTCCGGGCCGGCCGGGTCGCCCCAGACGCTGGTGACGAGGTACGTGAACTTCGAATCCTTTGACCGGGCCGTCGGCACCGCGTACACGCCGTCGATGTGGTCGGTGCCGATCGCGTTGTTCATGGTGACCGAGAGCAGCTGGTCGGCCATGCTGATGGTGCCGATCTCTGCGGACATGATGCGCGCGGAGCGACTCGGTGCAGACACCGTGACGGGCTTCGCCTTCCGGGCGTCGATGGTCACCTGCCGGTCGGCGCTCATCACGACCTTCGGCACGCCGACGATGGTGCCCTCGGTGAAGGAGGCGTCGAAGTAGAAGCCGCTCACCGAGTAGGTGTCCTTCGGCAGCCGCACCACCGTGCTGCTCCTGCCGAGCGCCTCGACCTCGTACGCCTTGCCGTCGGCCGAGTTGACCAGCAGGTAGGCGTTGTCGGGGGCCGCGCCCGTGCGGCTCTTCATGTCGATGCGCAGGTCGTACGACGGCTGCTCGACGTCCATGCCGAACGGGACGCGCACCAACACCTGGCCGTCCGCGGTGCTCGCGGTGACCACACCGCTGTAAGGGGCGTACGTCGTGGCGGCTTCCGGGGACGCGGTGAGGGTGACGTCCGCCGTTCCGTGCGCGGGCACGGTGACCGTGTCGGCGCTGAGCCGGAACAGCCCGGCGGTGGCTGGCACGTCCTTCTTCCCGCTGCTCGGGTTGTCCTTCAGCCGAAGGGTGACCGGCGCGGCGCCCGGGTTGCGGTAGGTGAGGGTCTTGGTCACCGGGGGCCGCTTGCCGTCCGTCCACCGGATCAGCCCGAAGTCCAGCGCCGTGGTGTCGGCGCCGACGTTCTGGTCGACCGCCCGCGCGATGTCGACGCGTCCGGCGCCCTGGAAGTAGGCGCCGTGCTCCTTGGCACCGTTCGTCGACTGCATCAGCTGGCGCTTGACCTGCTCCGCCGTCCAGTCGGGGTGCTCCTGGAACAGGATGGCTGCCGCGCCGGCCACATGGGGCGTGGCCATGGAGGTGCCGCTCATCGCGACATAGCCGTCGTCGGCGGTGGTACCGCCCGCCCGCGCGGCGACGACGTTGACGCCGGGGGCGATGATGTCCGGCTTGAGTCCGGAGTCGCCCACCCGGGGACCGAGCGAGCTGAAGACGGCGACGTCGTCGTCGTCCTCGGCCGCGCCGACGGCCAGGGCATTGTCGTCGGAGGCGGGGGAGGACACCTTGTCGGGGCCGCTGTTGCCGGCCGCAGCCACGACCAGCGTGCCGTAGTCGCGGGTGACGGTGTCGACCATCGCCTCGAGGGCGTCGGTCTCCGGCGTGTCCGTGTCGCCCAGGCTGAGGCTGATCACCTTGGCGCCGTGCTGCGCGGCCCAGGCCAGTCCCTCGACGATGTTCGAGTTGTCGCAATTGCCGTCCGCGGTGCACACCTTGCCGGACAGGATCTGCACACCGGGTGCCACACCCTTGTACTTGCCGTCGGAGGCCGCGCCGGAACCGGCGACCGTGGAGGTCACATGGGTGCCGTGACCGTTCAGGTCGTCAGTGTTCGGCTCGGTGGTGAAGTTCGCGGACTCGGTGACGAGGCCCTTGAGGTCCGGGTGGTCGGGGTCGTAACCGGTGTCGAGTACGGCGACCTTGACGCCGGTGCCGGTGTAGCCCTTCTCCCAGGCGTGCGGGGCCCCGATGCGCGGCACCGTCCTGTCGAGTTGGATCCTTGAGTGGCCGTCCAGCCAGACCCGGCGCACACCCGCTCCGAAGGACGTGGCGTCCGCCCGGCCGGGGGCGATGCCCTTCCAGAACCCGGCGGCGTCCGCGCGGTGTTCGCCGAGGGTCGCGAAGGTGGTCCCGCCGATGGGGCGGACGGTGTCGGCACCGGCGGCGGTCAGCTGTCGCCGGGCGGTGCCCGCGTCCCCGGCGTACTCGACGATCAGCGGCAGGCTCGACCGCTGCGCGTACTTGCCCCGGACCAGGGCAGAGACGTTGAACAGCGCCTTGTCGAGGCGGCCCGCCGCGAGCAGCGGCAGTGTATCGGCGGGTATGACCGTCCAGTCGCGACCGGCCTGGCGCTTGATGAACGCGACTCGATCGCGGCCCTCGGCGGGCTCGACCGACACACTCTGCTTGCCCGAGGTGTCCGTCTCCAGCGTGACGCGGTCGCCGGTGATCAGGGTGAGCTGATGCCGGGAGATGATCGGCGACCGGGCCGCTCCGGTCTGCGCGGCGGCTTCCGTTCGCCCGGTGTGCGGGCCGAGGTCCTGAGCGGCGCCGGGGGCGGCGGTCAGACCGGCCACGAGCGCCACGAGGGCGGCGGCCGCCGCCGAATGCCGAGGCCGGGGAGGGCGGATCCCGGGACGCCACCTGTTGTTCATGTCTCTCATGGGAGGACAGCGTGGTGCCGTCAAGTGCCGAGGTCAGCAGTTTGCCCTGTCCACCAGGCGTCAAGTCACCTTTACGCCAACCCCCATACTTCATAAAGAGGGCAAAAGTGGCCAGGTTGGCGGCTCATGGACGAACCGAGCGAGTCGCTCCCCGGGTGGTGTCAAGCCGGCCGCCGGAGATCACGCACAGTCTTTCCTTGCCGGCTCGACCGGAAGCCCTTCTGCTGCCCTCGGCGGCGAGTACTGTGCCGTAACCCAGAGCCCTTAGCTTGACTCTGAAGCTGATCGGAAAATCGAGGTTCGGGAGGGCAGGCGGCAGCATCCGGGCCGCTTGCGGACCGGTTGTCGGGACGGGCTCGGTCAGACGGATACGGGTTCGAGGGTGACCTGGTGGCCGAGGGCCTGGAGCTGCCGGACGAGGTCGCGGGTCTTGCGTGCGGGATTGAGATGGCGTTGATGCCAGTCGGAGCCGAGCTCCTGGTAGAAGGCATCCGGGTCGTTGATCAGATGCCAGGTGATGGCGAGTGGCGAGCGGGCGACGGCGACCAGGGCCTTGGCGTGGCCGCGGCGTTTGACGATGCGCCGGTATCGGGCGCCGAGGAAGGTGTCGGTGCGGGCGGCGGCGTTGGCGGCCTCGCCAAGCGCCCCCTTGAGCCAGGGATTGCCCTGCCCGGCCGGGCCTGTGGTGTTCTTCGCACCGGACTGGATCGTGCGGGGGCGCAACTTAGCGCAGGACACCAGGTGTTCAGGGGTGGGGAAGCGGCTCATGTCCGCGCCGATCTCGGCGATGATGATCTGCGCGGTGGCCGGCCCGATCCCAGGGACGACGTCCAGCTTCTCGGCCAGGATGCGGGCGTCCACGCCGCGGGTGGACAGTCCCGTTCCCGGCCCGTCGCACGGGGTGGTGACCTCCTCCAGCATGCGGGCGATGAGCCGGTCGACTTCCTGGACCTGTGCGGTGAGATGGTCGACGGTGGCCAACAGCACGTGCAGCAGCCGGGCGTGATGATCCTCGAACTGGCCGGTCAGGGCCTCGATGAGGGCTGGCTTCTTCTTGACCAGACTGCCCTTGGCCAGGTCGGCGAGGGTGCGGGGGTTGCGTTCACCGGCGCCCATCGCGTCGAGCATGGCCCGCCCGGACATGCCGAACAGGTCCGAGACAGCGCGGGCGCCAGTACGAGCCCGTGGCCTCCATCACCACCCGCTCGATCCCCTGGCAGACCAGCTTGTCGCCGAGTTCCAGGATCGCGTTGGTCGTCGAGGCGACGTTCCAGACCTGCTGGATCCGTCGGCCGTCGATGGTGTCGTGCGGGACGCGCAGGCAGACCATCCCGGACGCCTTGGCGGCCTGGACTGACCGGACCGCCTTGTCACTCAATCAAGGGGTGACGGTATGGCCGCAAGTCCGACGTCACCCGTCAGGGAACTGGCGAACGCTGGTCATGGCTCAAACGAAACCGCTGCTCGTGCCGGGTTTGTCCCGGGCGGAACAGCGGGTTCGGTGAGGTGACGGTCAGCCGGCAACTGCCCGGCGTCGCGCCAGGCGGGGATGCCAGGCCAGTACGAGTCCGGCGACTGCCGCCCACAGGGCCAGCGTGATCGCGGGGATGGCCAGGTGGGAACCGCCGTAGTAGCTCAGATCGGCGATAGCGCGGACGGCAGCGCCGGGCGGCAGAAGTGCGGAGATCGCCCTCGCCCCGGCGGGCAGCAGGTTGGCTCCGATGACGGCGCCGCTGGTGGCGTTGCCGACGGTCAGTAGTACGAGGGTGGTTATCGGCAACCCGATCGGTCCGAGGAGGGTTCCCAGGAGCTTGGTGGTGAATGCGGCCGACGCGGCCAGCAGGGCCAGGACGAACATGAGGGGGATGAGCGGTGCAGGGGCGGCGCCCAGGACCGGGCCGACGAGGATCGCCCCCACGATCCCGATGGCGACGGAGGCGCCGGTCAGCAGAAGCAGCCGGTGGCGCAGACGCATGATGCCGGTCAGGCCCAGAACGTTCGAGCCCAGGACGAAGCCGGCCAGCGACACGCCGAACGCCACGTAGAAGCCCGCCAGGCCGCGAGCGTCATGCTTCGCGAGCGGTATGACGTCCTCGGTGGTGACGTGCGTTCCGGCGCCATGGGCATAGGCGTCGATGAGTTCGTTCACGGCCGACGTGGTGGACGTACCGGCGGCTCCGGCGATCTTCAGGCTCAAGTGATCGGGAGTCTCGGCGCTGAGCACCGCCACAACGTCGTGCTGTTCCAGTGCATGGCGTGCCGTCGCGGCGTCTGCGGCGGGGCGGACCTCGACCGTGTCACCCAGGGCCTCCTGAACCTCTCCCGGCAGACTGGGCCCGGTGACGGCGATCGGCACCTGATGCGGCTGCGGATCGCGCTGAAGGCCGACGTAGCAGGCGATGAAGGCCGCCACGACGATCAGGGAAATGAGCGTCGGCTGGAGCCACGCCTTCAGCGGCGGCCTACGAGCGCCCTGACTCGGTTTCGGGGCTCGTCCTGTCGAAGGGGGTGTCTGCTCGCGCTCGGCGGGCGATCCGGTCGCGGTAGTCATGAGGTGACCTTTGGCCTAGTGGGGGAGGGGAGTGCAGGGCTGGAGAGCATCTCCTCGGAGATAGGAGCATATGCTCCTATTGAGGGTATGGCAAGCGTGGCCCCTGACGCCTCCTGCGCGAGGCGGGGGCGGCATCCGAGGCCGCTTAGGCGCATGTACTCTTAATTTTGATCTGAAATCTGGAGGAGATCATGGCCCTCACAGAGGCGACGGATGCTGTAGACGCGTGCAACAGCCTTGCTCTGCGCAAGGCGGCTCGATACCTGGGCGCCGCCTACGACAAGGCTCTCGCCCCGACGGGCCTGCGTACGACGCAGTTCAGCATCCTCCGGCATCTGAGCGGCCGCGAGGCCATAACGATCACTGCCCTCGCCGACATAATCGCCATGGACCGCACCACCTTGGCCACCAACCTCAAACCGCTGGCCCGAGAGAACCTGGTCACCGTCGAAACCTCCTCGACCGACCGCCGCGCCCGTGTCGTCTCCATTACGCCGGACGGCCAGAGCCGTATGGAGGCCGCGCTTCCTTACTGGCGCACGGTGCAGGCCCAGTTCGAAGAGAAGTTCGGTGCGGATCGGGCCGCCCGGCTCCGCGCAACCCTCGAGGACGTCCTCGAGGCAGGCTTCGACCCCTGGGCCGAGTAAGCGGCGGATCACCGGGAGCGCCTCGGGTGGGCCCTCCCTCTCTGCCAGGCCCGCACCTTCACGAAAGCCGCAGCCGGCCCCCGCGGCGCGCGTGTGAACCGCGTACCCGGGCGAGGTGGCGCTGTCTGTCCAGGAGTAGGCGTACCCGGTCGCCGCCCGCTGCCGATGCTTCAGTAAGTACCCGCGAGATCAAGGTGTGTGGTGGAGCGCGGCACAGCCATTGCGTTCCTTCCGCCGGGGCCGACGACATCCTGCTGGTGCTGGTGCTGGTGCTGGTGCTGCCGGCCGTGTGCGGCCGCGCCCTCGTCCGGCTAGATCGAGGACTGCGAACAGCTAGTTACTCAGCGGCGGCCGTGAGGTCGAGCCCTGCGAGGTCAGGCTCTGCCGTCCGTCCTCGGCCCGTCTTCGTTCCAAGCCTTCCGGCGGCACTGCACCGAGCGGATGCGACGCACAGGTCGTAGGCGCCAAGTGGACGCTCGTTACCTCTGGCGAACCGTTCGGCCGCCTTCCTGTGCAACCGCTCCCGAAGCGCCCGGCGCTCAGACGCCGGTCCGCCACTCTGCGTGCGCCTCAGATCGCCTCAGATGGCACACCGCGGGAATCGCCAATCGCCAAGCTCCTCGACATCGCACCTTGAAGGCGAGGGCTCGGACGGGTGGGCTGCGGGGTGAATTTTTTAGACATTTCGGACTCGCTGAACGGTGGCCTATTGCTGGCTTCCGTAGGTCTGGGCTGGGGAGACGCCCGCTTGTGGGCGCGTGGATGCCCGAATTGGATCCAAATCAACACGTCACCTGCTTGACAGGTGACGGGTGGCGCCGCATGCTCGTAACCAGTTGAACCGGTGACGACTTCGCTCCGGACGCCTGACTCACAGGAAGTAGACGAAACCATGAACCTGAAGCTCGAGCTCCTCGTCCTGCCCGTTTCTGATGTCGACCGCGCCAAGGACTTCTACGAGAAGGCAGGCTTCCGCCTGGACATAGACGCCGCCCCCATCGCGGAGTGGCGCGCAGTCCACCTCACGCCGCCGGGATCCGAGGCATCGATCATCTTTGGTGAAGGCCTCACCTCTGCCGAGCCCGGCTCCACTCAGGGCCTCTATCTCGTAGTCACCGACATCGAGGCGGCCCGTAAGGACCTCCTGGAGCGAGGCGTCGAGGTGAGCGAGGTGTTCCATGACGCTCGGGGGCGGTTCTTCCACAACCACACCGGCGGAAGGATCACACACGACCTCCCCGGCCAGGAGCGCATCGCGGGCCGTAACCCCGAGGGCGACTCCTACGCCTCCTACGCCACCTTCAGTGACCCCGACGGCAACGGCTGGGTCCTTCAGGAGATCACCGAGCGCTTCCCCGGCCGCTGACATCCTGGCGGCGGAGCCTGACCGAGCTTGGAACCGCGACGCACCGACGCCACCTCTGGACTCGCGGTCCCCGGCTCGTCGAGGCTCCCAGCGCAACTGGGGCCGGTACGGCAGCATCCTGAGCTTGCGCTTCACGGTCCGGTTGATCTGACCCAGGTCGGCAGCGGCGGGGTTGCCGAGGTCGTGCTTGACCAAAGACCGCACACCTTCCGCGGGTTCAGGTCCGGGGCGTGGGAAGGCAGCTGAAACGCAGTGAGGCACGCCGGTGTTCGCCGCTAAGAACTCACGCAAGTCTGCGGTCGGGTGCTGCGGACGCTGTACGGTTCCCGGTGATCACCCGCCTCACCTCGCATCTCATCGCGGTGAACCTGCTGGACTCCGCGAAGTGGCTCGGCGCCCAGGCTTCCCGGACCAGCCCGATCGGACTACCAAGTCAGGTGCCCACCGCCCTCTTTTCCCTGCCTCGTCGAGTGCGAGGGCAGCAAGCGCCGCCCAGGGCCGGAAGCCGACAGATCTACTCCAAGGCAGCTGAGGCCAGTTGCCACCCGGGTCAGGCTCGGGCTCTCGGTGGCACCCCACGTTCGCCGGCCGGTTTCCGGGGCGGCGCTGATGGGGTTCGCCCGATCCCGGCTCTCCCTGTCGAGTGTCGCTCCTCACGGCCGTTCTCGTTTGACTCTCGTCGACCGGGCGTCTACTTTTGCGAGTTAGACGACCGGTCGGCTACTAGCCATCGGATCCCCCCTTCGAACGGAACAGACCCATGGACACCACGCCCGTCAAGCTCGCTGTCATGGCATAGACGGGCGGTCGTCTATATTGCAGGTCGCCCGCCCGATCCCTCGCGTGATGGGAGGGCCGCGGAACCCTACCGAGAAGATGACAGGAGATATGGACATGCATATTGAGGTCTGGACCGATATTGCCTGCCCCTGGTGCTACGTGGGCAAGGCTCGCTTCGATCAGGGGCTCGCAGCCTTCGCCCATCGGGACGAGGTGGAGGTCATCCACCGGTCGTTCGAGCTCAATCCCCGGGCCGAGAACGGTGCGGTGCCGATCATCGACGCGGTCGCGGCACAGTACGGGCGCACACGTGAGCAGCAGGTCGCCCGCGAAGAGCAGGCCGCGGCCATGGCGCGAGCCGTGGGGCTGGGCTACCGCATCGGTGGAAGGGTCTTCGGCAACACCTTCGATGTGCACCGTCTCATCCACTTCGCCAAGCAGCATGGGCGGCAGGCCGAGCTGATGGATCTCGCCTTCCGGGCGAACTTCGCGGAAGAGCGTTCGGTCTACGACAGGGAGACTCAGGTAAGTCTGGCCGTCGAAGCGGGGCTGGACGGGGCGCAAGCTCGCAGCGTGCTCGACAATCCGAAGGCGTTCGCCGCAGAGGTGCGGGCCGACGAGCGACTCGCGTCCGATGTTGGCGTCAGCGGCGTGCCCTTCTTTGTTCTGGACCGGCGATACGCGGTGAATGGCGTCCAGTCGGCCGAGATGTTCACGCAGGCGCTGGAAAGGGCCTGGGCGGATCGAGCGGCGGCGTGAAGCCGTCTCCTCCAGGGTCCGGGTCTCCGGCGGCTCGCCGTTCCGGACAGCGGCATCGACACCGCCCACCCCGATCTTGCAGGCCAGGTTGTGGTCGAGCGCAACTTTTCCGACGCACCGACGACACAGGACCTTTACGGCCACGGCACCCATGCAGCGTCCATCGCGGCCGGGACCGGGGCCAAGTCCGGGGGAGATACAAACGGGTGGCGCCGGGAGCCCGGATCCTCAACGGCAAGGTCCAGCCGGTGACACTTCGGAAGCTGCCCAACTCGTTGCCGAGGCGGCGGAAAAGGAGGGCATGCCTCAGGAGGAGCAACTGGGCACCGATCTTCCCGCACCCTTGAGAGGGGTGCGGGGAAGTATCGGAGATCGTCCCCGCCGCTCAGATGATGCGGTACGGTCCCCAGCCGGTGCCGGCCTGGTAGCGGGTGCCGAGGGTGTCCATGCCGGGTTTTCCGGTGCCGGGGTAGACCCACAATGTGCCGTCGGATGCCTGACGGGTCAGTACATCGGTGAGCCCGTCACTGTTGAAGTCCCCGGTGCGGGTGACGTTCTGGGTCTGCCAGCTCCTGCCGACCTGGTAGCGGGTGCCGAGGGTGCTGCCGCTCGCCTTGCCGGTGCCGGGGTAGACCCACAATGTGCCGTCGGATGCCTGACGGGACAACACATCAGTGCGCCCGTCGTTGTTGAGGTCGCCGGTGGTGATGGCGTCCTGGCTCTGCCAGCCGGTGCCGGCCTGGTAGCGGGTGCCGAGGGTGTCCATGCCGGGTTTTCCGGTGCCGGGGTAGACCCACAATGTGCCGTCGGATGCCTGACGGGTCAGTACATCGGTGAGCCCGTCACTGTTGAAGTCCCCGGTGCGGGTGACGTTCTGGGTCTGCCAGCTCCTGCCGACCTGGTAGCGGGTGGCGAAGGCCTCCATGCCGGGCTTTCCGGTGCCGGGGTAGACCCACAACGTGCCGTCGGATGCCTGACGGGACAGGAGGTCACCGATGCCGTCGTTGTTGAGGTCGCCGGTGGTGATGGCGTCCTGGCTCTGCCAGCCGGTGCCGGCCTGGAAGCGGGTGCCGAGGGTGCTGCCGCTCGCGTTTCCGGTGCCGGGGTAGATCCACAGAATGCCGTCGGACTTGATGGCCGCAAGGTCGGCCTTGCCGTCACCGGTGAGGTCGTCCGGATTGCGGGAGGTGGCGTGATCGACCCAATTACCGATGTCATCGACGCGGGTGTCGATGGCACCGGTGCGGGTTTCGGTGGGATCGTTGCCGAAACATCCGCCTTGCCAGGAGCGGGAGTTGATGGCGACGAGTTCGCTGGTGCCGTTGACGGTGCGCAGGGCGGGACCGCCGGCGTCGCCCTTGCAGACGGTCGCGGTGTCGGAGCCGTTGAGGTCCACTGTCGTGTCCGTGGTGGAGGCGACGGTGAACGTGCCGGTGTGGAGCTTGTCGGGCACCCATTCGGTCTTGGTGCGTCCGAATCCGGCCTTCACCAGCTCCTCTCCCGCAGCGGCGGGCGTGGTCGCCAACGGCACGGGTTTGATGGCGGGGTCAGTGATCCTGGCGGCGAGTTTGACGAGCACCAGATCCCGGTCGGCATGTGGGACGAGCCGGATGGCCGACAGGACGCTGCCGTTGGTCTGGGTCAGGTCGGTGCGGCCGATGGTGACGGTGGTGGTGATGGCGGGTCTGCCTGCGGGGGGTTTGCCGTCCGCGGCGA
>NZ_JBSFYW010000018.1:112705-150877 GCF_053599975.1 Streptomyces sp. NPDC005141
CGTACCCACTGCGGGTCGATGAGGGTGCCGGTGCAGGCGGTCTGTTCACCGACGTTGATTTTCACGACGTAGTTCAGCTGTGCCGGGGCGTCGGCTCCGCTGAGTGCGGTGGCCGAGCCGGTCACGGCCGCGGCCGGAACGGCGCCCAGCACGACGGGGGCCGCGAGCAGGGCAGCGGCTAACGCGGAGAGTCGGGGGCGTCTGGAAAGGCGCATGAACGTGGATTCCTTGGCGCGAGGGCCGCGCGTCCGGTGGGCACCGGACCGCGGAGCGGTGAGCATGTCGGCGTTGACTGCGGTTACTTGGAGGACCTGATCTCGACGAGCAAGTGATCGCGGCCCTCTGTGTCCGCGGCCTCGCCGACCGGGGTCCAGGCGTTCTTGGCGATGTCGAACGACTTCTCCTCGGTACCTACGGTCATGTCGACCGCGGTCGTGTAGTCGTTGCCCTTGATCGCGTAGACCGCGGGGATCTCCAGGGTCAGCCAACCGGAGTTGCCCACCACCTTGAAGCAGATCTTGGCCGCCTTGTCGCGGGCCATGATCTCCAGGAGGCCGGTGCCACTCGCACAGTCGGCCAAGGTGATGTGCCCGTCGCCGCGCTTGAGGACGATGTTCTTCTCGGCCAGGATCTTGTCCGCCAGCGGGTAGTTGAAGTCCTCCACCGCGTAACCGGGGGCTTCCCCCGCGACCAGTGCGGTGGGGCTCGTCTGCTGCGACCCCCCGCCGGGGATGCCCGTGGTCGCCGTGATCCAAGCCAGGGCGCCGACCGCGGCCGCGCCCAGTACGCGCAGCGCGATCCGCTTGCGCTGCGGCTTCACGGATATTCTGCTGTATTCCTTCATTGCATCCCTAAGTTCGTCGCTGACGACCGGATTTTCATCACCGGGCTCGAATTTTCGGGTGCACAGGAATGCGATGTCGACATCGCTCTGCCGGGTATGCCCCAACCCCCTTGGAACACAGTTCCCTTACCCCTCAAGGCGAGAGGCCCCCCGTCCCGGTGATCGTCATCCGCTTCGCCATGCAAACACGAAGTGATCCCCAGGTCGAGTACAGAAATCTGCGCATACTATGACAATCCATCTGTCCCATTTCGTGACCTCCGCCACATTTCGTAAAGGTTGCTCGAAGAGTGTGAAGGACATGCGAAGGATCTCTGAGGGCAAGTCAGGAGCTGTAGCTCTAAAGCGCGTTAGAGAATCGGACTCCTCAATTGTCCCGTTCCGTATAGGCAGTTGATATGGTCCGGCACGACAAGTAGCGCCGCCTACACGCCACTTCGCATCCATTGTCATTCCATCGCGCGGGCACGTCGGAAATCGGCCTGCCGGTGAGATCCGACCTGTCCTGTCAACAGCTCACACGAGGACAACTCTCCTATGCAGACAATTTTCTGGAGCCGGCGCCGCGTGCTCGGTGCGCTCACCGCCGCCACCGCCGTGGCCTCCACGCCCTCGGTGCTCCTCGCCCCGGTCGCCGCCGCGGCAGAGGGCGCGGCGCCCGATCCAATCCCGCTGCCGGACACGGAGCGGGCGAAGGTGGTCAAAGCCTGGATATCGGGCGGAAGAGGCGTCAAGGCCGCAGCCGCCGAGGCCCTGTTCGGCTCCGACAGCGAGATCCAGACCTTCCTGGCCAAAACGCTGCCGAACCAGACCGTGCAGGACAACCGCGTCGCCATCGTCAGCAGTCTGGACCGCGCGGGCAAGGGCCTGCGCCGTGAGGCGGTCGCCGCCCTCGACAATGGTGACGCCGCCATCGCCGACTTCCTGAGGGACGGCTTCAAACCCGCCATCCTCGAGGACCTCCAGGTGGCCACCACCATCGTGTCGGGCACCGGCGACAGGGCGGTCCGGCGAGACGCCACCGCCGCCCTGAACGCAAACACCCAGTCGACCCTGACCGCGTTCCTCACCGACACCCAGTACGACGCACGCCTGGAGGACGCCCGTGTCCAGGTCACCACCATGCTGACGCAGGCCGGCCCGGAGGTGCAGAAGTACGCCGACCGTGCCCTCAGCGGCACCGCGTCCGACGTGGAGTGGTTCATCGAGACCGGGCAGCACATCGCCCGTGCCCGGGACCAGGAGTCGGCGACGATCGAGGAGCTCGTCGCCGTCGTCGAGCGGGAGGGCAAGCGCGCCGAGCGCCAGACGAACCTGGCCGTCGAGGCCTCCGCACGCGCCCAGACCGCCGCGGAGAAGGCGAAGGAGGCGGCGGAGAAGGCCGCCGCCGAGGCAGCCGCTGCCAAGGACGATGTGCAGAAGTCCGGGGCGGCGGCCCGCAAGGCGGCGGGCGCCGCGAAGGGCGCGGCGGATGCCGCCCGCAACGCCATCAACGCCTCGAACGCCGCTGTGTCAGCGTCCCGTCGCGCCTCCTGGGCCGCCACCGGCGCCGCCCAGGCCGCCGCGAACGCCGGCAGCGCCGCGGCCCGCGCCTACAATGCCGCGATCGGTGCCTCCAAGGACGCCGGCAAGGCCGAGGCCGCCAAGAACGCGGCGGTCGCCGCCCGCAACGCCGCGGCCAAGGCGCGTACCGCGGCCAAGGCGGCCGACCAGGCCGCCATCGCCGGAACCAAGGCCGCCGCCGCCGGTTCCGCCGCCGCCTCAGCCGCACGCAACGCGGCCGCCGCCGCGAACGCCGCCACCCAGGCCGGCAACGCCGCCGGCGCCGCACAGTCGGAGGCCGCCGTGGCCAAGCGCCAGGCGGCGATCGCGTCCAGCGCCGCGAACCGGGCCACCAATGCCGCCTCCACCGCCCAGACCCTCGCCACCATCGCGGCCGCGGCCGCCCGCACCGCACGGGATGCCGCCAACTCCGCGGCGGACCACGCCGACAAGGCGGCGGCCGCCGCCGAGGAGGCCGTGAAGTACGCGGGCAAGGCCGTCGACTACGCCAACAGGTCCACCGCCCACGCGGCAGAGGCCGTGCTGGCCGCCAACACGGCCACCAAGGCCGTCTCGGACGCCCTCTTGGTGGAGCAGAACGCGCGGAAAGCGGAGGCGGAAACCCTTGAGCAGGACAAACTGCAGGCCATCGAGGAGGTCAGGCTGCTCGCCGAGATCGAGACGAAGGAGCTGACCTCCTATCAGAACAAGATCGCCCAAGCCCAGCAGACCGATCAGGCGACCAAGGATCTGATCACCAAGGCCGAGCAGGCGCTGGCGGCGAACGACATGGAACTCGCGGCGGTCCAGGGGCGCAAGGCGGCCATCGCCCTGCTCAGCTCCAGGGGTGCCTGGACCCGGCAGGCAGCCCAGTTCGCTCTCTCCGGCACGGACGATGACGTGTACGCCTGGATCGACCTCGACCGGCTCCTGGCCCGGGGACAGGACGACCGGGAGACCACGCTCCACGTGGCCACGATCGCCGGCCCCAGGATCGCCGAAGCGGCCCATGGCGCCCTGGAGAGCCCCGATTCCAAGGCGGTCGGCGACTTCCTCACCAGCGGCATGAAGAAGGCCTCCGACGAGGACAACCGGGTGGCGATCGGCCGCATCCTGGCCTCGAAGCCCGGCAAGGCCGTCACCGCCGCGGCGAACAAGGCACTCGACCTCAACACCACCGAATCGCTGCAGAAGTTCTTCGACCACGACTACCCCGAGGCGATACGGGAGGACGACGCGGTCCTCACCATCACCCTGATGAACACCGGGGGGGCCTTCACCAAGGCGTACGCCGAGGTGGCCATGGAGGGGCCCACCTGGATGCGCCGCAACTTCGTCTCTCTGGTGCAGTTCCGCACGGCCCAGCTCGACCACGACACCGCCACCCATGTCGCCGCGATCCGCGGTGCCATCGCGGCTGCGGCGAAGATCGCCGAGAAGGCACAGGAGAACGCCGCCCTGGCATCGAAGGCCGGCGCCGACGCCCGGAATGCCGCCGCCGAAGCCAAGCAGTGGGCGGCCAAGGCACTCGACTCCGCGGCCAAGGCCGACGACTACGCCGACGAGGCCAGGCGGAACGCGGACGCGGCCGACAAGTCCGCGGCCGACGCCAAGGCGTCCGCGAACAAGGCGAGCGCGGCGGCGTCGACCGCCCGTGGTGCCGCCCGCTCCGCGAACTACTCGGCGAACAAGGCGATGGACTCCGCCCGCGCCGCCCTCAAGTCCTCGTACAGCGCCCAGGCTTCGGCCGCCGATGCCCGCGCCTCCTCGATCGCGGCGGGCAAGGACGCGGCGACGGCGGCGGCTGCGGCCACCGAGGCCAGGCAGATCGCTGCAACCAAGCGTGAGGCCGAGGTCAACGAGGCTGCCAAGGCGGCTGCCGAGAAGGCCCGACGTGAGCGGGAGGCCAAGACCGACCCGGCCGACAAGGGCGTCAACGACCAGATCAACCCCAACGGCACCAGCACGGACGCCGACGAGTGGTGGAACGACGCCGGCTTCTACGCGGACGCGTTCAACGCGATCAGCGTCGGCGCCGGGTTCCTGGCCGCGGGCTGCGCCCTCGCCGCCTTCGTGTTCCCCCCGGCGGCCGCGGCCGCCGGCTTCTTCTCCGCGGTCTCGATGGGCGCCGGCGCCCTCGGCACCCTCTTCACCGGCATCGAACACGGCTTCTCCAGCGGCGAGTTCATCGAATCCGCCATCGGCACCGGCCTGAGCCTGGTCACCTTCGGCCAGTCCAAGTGGATCGGTGCCGCGGACAAGGCGCTCGGCGGCAAGCTCATCAAGCCCGTCGTCGGCAAGATCGCCGACGTCGGCGAGGACGTGGTGTCGGGGGCCACCAAGGTCCTGTCGTCCATCTTCTGACCCGCCTCGCAGCGCTCGGCGACCCGGCCGACCCGAACGGCCTCGGCCCGAGCCCGGACGATCCCGGCGCCGGCGAACCCGATGGCCCGGCCGGTCCCCACCGCAAGAGAACGACTCTCACGCGGGCGAACCGCTGACCGCGCCGGTCCGGATCCCCTGCATGTCCGGCAGTTGCCCGCTGCCCGGGGGCACCGCTGTGCCGCTGGCCGGGGGCACCGCTGTGGCGGTGCCCCCACACCCCCTGCCCGAAGCCCTCGGGACACCCACACCAAAAAAGAGAGGTATGACGATCATGCATGCGATACGACCTGGACGGCCCGGACGAAGACGAGCCCGGTCGACCGTACTGGCCCTGCTGACCGTGATGACGCTGGGGCTCACCACGACCGGCATGAGCCCGGCGCAGCAGGGGGCCGAAGAAAAACCGCAGCAGGTGGGCAGGCTCGACTCGGCCGACCTGCCGGCCACCGCGCCCCTCACCGAGACCGCCGCGTTCCGGGCGGATTCCGGGGAGCGCTGCGAGCCCACGCAGGCAGGCTCGAAGGAACGCCGGGCAGGCGCCGTGAAGGCGTGTGTGAGCACGAGCCCTGCCACCGCGACACCACGGCGGAACCGGGCCGCAGTCGCGGCCGCCGGCAGCTGCGACATCACCAACCCCGGCTCCTACACCTACAGCCGCTTCGAGTACTGCGTGACGGGGGTGAACGTCCTCTACATCCTGCGCGACAGCAACGGCAAGGAGATCGGACGCGGCACCCTGCAGGTCTCGGCCAGCGCCACCCTTCCCGCGAAGGGCACAACCTGGACGGAGCAGATCACTGCGAAGATGACGAGTGCGAGTGGCGATGTCACCGCCCTCAACGCCAAGTTCCGCGCCTCATGCGGGACCGGCTGCACGACGACGAAGACCGCGCCCTGGTACGGCGGTGATCTGACCCTGGGCCAGTCCGTCAGTGGCTCCGTCGCCTACTCCTCGACTCCCGCCGCCAACACCGACGTGGAGTTCACCACCTCGTACAAGATGTACGTGACCTCCCCGGGCGCCGCGGCCATCGACCCGAACGCCTCGTGGGACAACCCGCGCAAGATCCGCTGCGACGACGCCGTCGGGGGCACCTCGTCGGCGGGCTGTGCCGTCCCGTCGGTCATGCCCGTCGTGCCGATGAGCGCACAGAGTTCGGACCCGGGTGGCGCTGTGGCCGCCTACGGCTGGGCGCAGAAGAACCTCGACGGCGCCTGGGGGAAGA
Source organism: Streptomyces sp. NPDC005141 (assembly GCF_053599975.1). Lineage (NCBI taxonomy): Bacteria > Bacillati > Actinomycetota > Actinomycetes > Kitasatosporales > Streptomycetaceae > Streptomyces > Streptomyces sp. NPDC005141. Next base: position 118,703 of record NZ_JBSFYW010000018.1, read on the forward strand.
AGGGCAGCCCCCTGACCCGGTCGACGAGCGGCGTGGCCGCCCGCACCGCCAGCACGTGCGGCGGCTTCACGGCCCAGACGGAGCTCGTCGACGCCGACTCCTGCGGTGACTTCCCCTTCGGCGAGGCGAAACAAGGCGGCGCCCCCGGCACGCAGTGCGTCCAGGTGATCCCCAATCTCGGCAACGGCGAATGGGACAACTACGTCCTGAACGACGCACATGAACTGGACCGCGCCGCACCGTGCACGCAGGCCCATGTCACGCCCGCCGAGAAGCAGTTCGCCGACACCCAGCTCGCGGACGGCTTCAAGAACCAGCGGGTGATCGACGCCGACCAGTTCGAGCTGACGTTCTCGTTGCCGGACACCGGCCCGCAGGCCAGCTGCCTGAACGACCCCCCGCCGATCAACTCGATTCCCAACGGCGACGGCTGGTTCTCGAACACCACCGAGGCAGTTCCTCTCATCAACCAGAGCGTCCCGGCGGAGGGGGCCGGACAGCGGCCGACCCGGGCGCAGGCATGCGTGGGGCTGAACCCCGGCAAGGGGAGCGGAACCAGCGATTTCATCACCGGCTGGAAGGACGCGGAGAAGTTCAAGACGGACAACAGCCTCACCTACGGCCTGTCCCGGTGCCATCTCATCCCGAAGGTCCTCGGCGGAATGGGCACGACTGCGCTCACTCGGACCAACCTCGTCCCCTGCTGGCAGAGCGGGATGAACACGGGCACGCCCAGCATGCGGACCTACGAGACCATTGCGGAGCACCTGGTCAAGGGCAAGACTCCCGGTCTAGTTCTCGGAACGAACGACGCGGTCTTCTACCAGGTGACACCCGTCTACAAGGACGCGAACAGCACCATCCCGGTGGGCGTCACGATGAACGCTAATATCCAACGGGCGAACGGGACGACGGAGGAACTGTTCCCCAACGTCTACGTCACCAACACCTATAGGGACACCGGGTTGTACAACCTCGGTAACTGATCCCACTCCGTTCGCGCCAACGGGAGCCGGCATGAGTTTCACCACCCCACCGCGGCCGTTCGACATCGCCGCGCTCTTCCCTCAGCTGGCCCCGCTGGCGCGCACGGCGACCCGGCTGCACCCGCGGCCCGGGTCGCCGACCGTGCACGACAGCTCCGTCGGCGGGCCGCTCCTGTGGCCCGCCGACGAGCCGTGGCCGTACTGCGACGAGCCGCACAACAGCCGCGTGGCGCCGCTGGTCCACTCCCCGGACGACATCCGGCTCCTCCGCCACGACCGCGCCGCAGCGGCCGAGCGGTTGCGCCTCGACCCCGAGGCACCCCAGTGGACTCCCGAGGAACGGGAGACCTGGGAACGGCTCGCGGGCCGCCCGTGGTTCGACGGTCCGATCCCCCTCCTCCCCGTCGCCCAGCTCTACGCCCGCGACGTCCCCTTCCCGTGCCCGCCCGACGTGGACCTCCTCCAGGTCCTCTGGTGCCCCTTCGACCACGAGATGACCCACCCCCGGACAGCCCTCTTCTGGCGCTCCTCCGCCACCGTCACCGACGTTCTCGACGCACCGCCCGAGCCGCCCATCGTCCAGCTGGACTGCTACCTCCCGGAGCCGTGCCTGTTCTCACCGGAGCAGGTCACCGAGTACCCCAACCCCAGAGAGCTGAGCAAGGAGCTTCGGGACCAGCTGGACGACATGAGCCGCTGGGAGACGATCGACCCCGCGTTGTACAACACGTATGCGGACGACCCAAGCGACCTCTACCTGAACAACCTCTGCCACGCCCCCGGCTGGAAGACCGGCGGCTGGACCCGCTGGGACCCCACCGACCCCGTCGACCGCCCCTGCCCCGAGTGCGGCACCGAGGAGGTCCCGCTCCTCACCATCGCCTCCTCGGAATGGGACGGCGGCAACGAGACCTGGATCCCCGAGGAAGAACGGGCGAACCCGACCCCGCTTCCCCTGGGCACCCAGGCCGGCGACTTCACGGAGATCGGCATCGCCGGCGGCTACAACCTGCAACTCCACGTCTGCCCTGCCTCCCCGGATCATCCGCACATCGAGCTGATCCAGTGAGGATCACGGCGACGGTGCAGGACGCGCGGGCTCTCCAGGGCATGGTCGCGGAATGACTTCACGATGGGGGTTCGGATGACGCGGGATACGCGCACCAGGTGCTCCCGGGTGGTCACCAGCCTGGCGGGTTGTCCGGGCAGGGTCGCGCCGCTGGCGGCGATGACGACCATGGCGGCGTCACCGATCGCCTGCGCCTCGCAACGGCTGGCACCCGCAGCCACAGCCGCCTGCTGCACGCTGTGCCGGATAGCGGGATCAAGGTGCGGGGCAATGCGGATGATGCCGTCCTGGATCCCGGTCTCCCGTGCGGGCAGGCGCATGTGAGCGGACGACCAGCGGGACAGGGCCGCCGTGCCGACGGTGCCGTCGGCCAGGCAGCGGGACAGCGGGGCGAGCCGGAGGTAGGCCAGGGTGGAGTCGATCCGCGAGCCTGCCACGGGGACGATGTAGCCGACGCACACCAAAATCCGCTCCGAGGGCGGCCAGTTGCGGGGCCACGGTGACACCGAGAAGGGGCATGTCGCGGCCTGGGCGGGTTCCGATGACCGCGACGAGTTTCGTGATCGCGAAGCTGGCGTTGAGTGCGAATCCGGAGACCAGAACGACGAGGCCCACGCCGGTCCACCCGCGGATCCGGGCGCGCGTCACAGACACCAGACACAGCAGGCTGGTGGTCGCCGCGGCGATGGCGTCCCCACCAGATACATAATGATCATGGCGCTGATGTAGGGCGTGTTCGCGTAGTACACATCGAGGTCGCGCCGACGTTCCAGGGGCGCATCACCCAGCGCGAAGAGCACGAACAAGGCGACGTAGACCAGGGCGCAGACGGTGATCCCGACGCGGGACACGCGGCGGGCACGGCCGCTGTCCGGGTAGCCCCAGCGGGCCATCAGAACAAGGCACGCCGTGCTGCAGGCAGTGATCACCGTGTAGACGACGGGGGCCGCGAGGTTGGGGGTGTCCGTGAGGTGGTGGCGGTGACGGGTTGCCGAATCTGCGGCTGCCCCGGGTGGTCCTCTGAGACGAGGGTGGTCGGCGGAGAGCTGAGCGGGACCGCCGCGCCCGGTACGGCAGCAGGGCCCGGACCGCGCGTCGCGGTCCGGGCCCTGCCCCGTGCGGTGCCACCCTGGTGCGGCGGTGCGTCAGCTCTGTGTGGTGTCGTCGCCCGCCTGCCCGGTGCCTTCAACTGCGCCTGCCTTCTCGCGCATCTTGCGCACCAGCTCCGCCTTCTGGTCGGCTGCACCCTGGCGGTCGCGGTTGCGGTGCGGACCGTTGTTCTGCCGTTCGGCGCGGGACAGCTTCTTGCGCTGGCCGCCGCCCATACCCACGGGGTTGTTGATGTTCTTGCTCACGGTCACGGGTTCTCCCGGTAATGATTTGAAGTGATCTACGGATTCATCAGTGGAGGACGGGCGGCGACGTCGAAGGACGTCAGCAGGGGCCCATCACGCTCTCACTCGTAAATCGGCGCCTGGAAGAACATGACAAAGACGTTACCCGCTTCCGTCGGCCCCGCACACCAACCTTTTCGCCGCCTCGACGTCGGCCGGGCCTTCGGCGAGCGCTCGGGGTCAGCCGTTTCCTTCCGGGAACCTAACGGGCAGGTCCACATACGTCCACATACTGCCCGACTCGCCGAAAGCTTAAGGGGCCATGAACACTCGCCCCAAAGCAGCTCCCGCCCGAAGCCGCTCCACCGACCTGCGGCGTAGAGTGCGCGACTCTAGTAGTGCCTGGTCAGGTTGATATGGATGTTGGTATGTCGCGGTGGCAGGTGGGACAGGCGCCGGTCCAGAGTGCGAGGAGTGTCTGTAGCTCGCAGACGACTTGGTAGAGGCTCAGGCCGGCGCTGGTTCTTTTGGGGCCCGGGCCAGTCGTTGCAGGGTGCAGAAGGCGTGCGCGACGGAAACAAGGGTGACGTGGTGGTGCCATCCGTTCCAGGTCCGGCCCTCGAAGTGGGCCAGTCCCAAGGCCTGTTTCATCTCCCGGTAGTCGTGCTCGATACGCCAGCGGAGCTTGGCGAGGCGGACCAGTGTGGTCAACGGCATGCCGGAGGGCAGGTCGGACAGCCAGAACTGCGCCGGCTCGCTCTCGCCGGCGGGCCATTCGGCCAGCAGCCAGCACACGGGCAGTTCCGGGCCGTCGGCGTTCTGGCGGACCTCGCGTCCGGCAGGCCGGATGCGCAGGGCCACGAACCGGGAGTACATCCGCCTGCGCCCCGAGCGGCCGGAGCCGGGCCGGGAGCCCTCCCGCCACTGCACCGGCCGGGCAGCCTTCCGGCCCGCCGCGATGACCAGCTCCTTCACCGACCGCGGCTTGTCGGGATATTTCGCCACCGGCGGGCGTCCAATCCCCGAGTACGGCTCGGCCACCGGGACTGCGTCGGCGCTCTGGGCCGACAGCGTGCTGGAGATTCCCACCACGTAGTTCAGGCCGCGTTCCTGCAGTCCGTGCCGGAAGGCGGCGGCGTCTCCGTATCCGGCGTCGGCGACGGCCAGCGGCACCTCGAGCCCCAGGAGCGGGTCTCGTCGAGCATGTCCAGGGCCAGCTGCCACTTCTCCACATGCCCGACGTCGTCGGGGACGCCGCAGGCGGTGCGGCGGGCGATCTTGTCCGCGTCGGCCTTCGGCGAGGCGGGATCCCAGGTCTCGGGCAGGAACAGCCGCCAGTTGACCGCTGCCGAGGCGTGGTCGGACGCGAGGTGGAGCGAGACGCCGACCTGGCAGTTGGTGACCTTGCCCGCGGTGCCGGTGTACTGCCGCGACACGCATGCCGAGGCCGTCCCGTCCTTGAGGAACCCGGTGTCGTCGAAGACGAAAGCATCGGGCCCGATCACTTCCTCCATCCGCCAGGCGAGCTGGGCCCGGATGCGTGCCGGGTCCCAGGGACTCGTCGTGATGAAGTTGGCCAGTGCCTGCCGGTTCCCGTCCTCACCCAGGCGAGCAGCCATCGGCTCGACCGACTTACGCTTGCCGTCGGTCAGCAGCCCCCGCAGATAGACCTGCCCCCAGCGACGTTGGTCATTACGCGCGAACGGCTCGAACACCTCCGCCGCGAACGCCTCCAACTCACCACGCACCACAGCAATCTCGTCCGGAGTCATACACCCTCAACGTCCCACCAAGCCCCAAGGACACGCACCACTCCAGCCGACCTGACCAGGCACTACTAGGGGGTGGGATGGGGTCTCTCGCGATCACGTGGACGTTGCCCTATCAGGGCTGGGCGTACTGCACCGTACGTGATGATCAAGGCGAAGCGGTGGCGATCGCCTCCGACATCACTGGAGGGCCGGAGCAACTCTTGCAGGCCCTTGCCGCACTGTTGGGTGGCGCTGATGAAGCGCAGGCCGAGTTCGAAGCCGAGCCACAAGTGTTCCGCTGGTACTTCCGCCAGGTCGAATCGAAGGCGCACATCCGTCTGGTGCTGGCCGATGACCATGAAGCACCTGCCGATACAGGCACCCTGCTCTGGGAAGGACACCACTCTATTGCGGCCTTCGCGCAGGCTGCGGTGAGCGCATTCGATCACGTGGCCGACGAGTTGGGTGATGAGGAGTACGCATCCCAGTGGGGTCGTCCGCTGCCACGTCCCGACCTTGATACTCTCCGCTCGCTTGTCAAGGTCGCCCCGATCCCCGACATCAACGCCTGACACCAACAGCAGCGAACCCCGCCGACTAGCGCCGAACCTCCGCGACCGCTCGGGCGGGATGCATGGCGGGTTGGTCTACGCTGATGGCGCCTATGGATCGACCTGATAAGGATGAGGCCACAGGTTCAAATTCTGCTGCTGACCAGGGGCTCACCCTCGCGCCGTCAGCATCTCGCCCCTGTGCCACACTGCGTCCGGCCGTCGGAGTGTGGCCTCACGAGGGGGGTAGGCCATGGGGCCGGGATTGCTCATAATGGTGGGTGGATGGCTAGCGATCACTGCGCTGCAATTCGCAGGCTTCGTAGTCGGCATGTACGCGTTTGCACTCGGGCGAGTACCCGGCCGATGGCTACAGCGCAACGTCGAGCACCCAAGGATCTGGGGGGCCGGTGCTTCGTTGCTAGCAGCCGGCGTGTCCTTCTCCTCGGCTGTCGCAGTCATCGGAGCCGGGCTCATCACCCTCGGACACCTCAAAACACCAACGTTCAACCGCTGATCTTCTGGGGAGGACGTCGTTCAAGGTAGGGGGCCTCAGTTCGCCGTGAGCAGATCCGCTGCCCGTTCCCCGATTACGACGGACGGGGCGTTGGTGTGGCCCCGGATGATCGTCGGCATGATGGAGGCGTCCGCCACCCGCAGGCCCCGCACCCCCCGTACCCGTAGCTGCGGGTCCACGACGGAGGCGTCATCGCGGCCCATACGCGATCTCTGGTGAAACGAATCCGTCCTCGGCACCCGGCGCTCCTAGCCCGCGGACGCCGCCGGGAAGCAGGGGCGGCCTGCGTCCGGCTGGTCGGTTGTTCTTCTCAGTACCAGCCGTGGGCGGCGGCCATGCCTTCTTTCATCCAGGCGATCATGAGCTGCCCGTTCTCCGTGCATTGTCTGAGGCTGTGATTGGCTCCGTCGGTGAGGAAGCGGATGAGTGCGGCGGCTGCGGGCTGATCCGCATCGCAGGTCCTGCACAGCTCCAGTTCGACGGGCCGACCGGCGGCATCCTTCTTCGGCACCGTCGCGGCGATGAGCAGATGGGGACTGTTGCAGTGGCGAGGGCAAGCCCATCAGCATCATCTTGTGTCACGCCTATCACCCCTGGATCGCGTACGTTCAGGAACGTCGGGACTGGTACAGCGAGGAATTCCTCGCAGCGCCACCCTGGGCCCGCACCTTCGCGCACGCCGGGTTTGTGGTGCTCAACCGCGAGCGCTCACCCGCTTTCCGCAGTGGACACCTCGGCGCTCGTACAGGGCGAGTGGCGCGAAATTCGCCTCTACGGCATCACCACGTTGGGCGGGGTGATCTTCAATGCCTGGGACTGACGGGCGAGGTTGGCCACGCGGTCGGCGGAGTCTTAATGGCTGAGTCACGAGGCTCCACCGGTCGGCGGTGCGGTCAGGCGTCGTGGGCGGCAGCCTCTTCGAGCAGGTCCATGGCGTGGTTGTGGAAGCGGCGTTCGGCGTCGCGGCATGGGGCGTTGAAGAAGGCTCGTTGGGCTTCGGCAAGATTGCAGTTCAGCAGGCCCATGGTCACGAGCACGGCTTCCACGCCGTGACATCCGTTGTCTTTGAGGAACTGCTGGAGTGCGTCCGTGTCGCAGGTTGCCTCCCAGAGGGGCCGTGCGGTTTCCTGCATGGCGGCGATGCGCGCTGATCGTTCTGCGTCGAAGCCCACCGGACCCACCTTCCTGGTTGGGCCCGCAGGCTATCCCCAGGCACGCGGGCAGCACTGGCCCGTTTCAGGCGGCTTGGGCGACGGGTGGATGGAGGGTGAAGGCTCTGCCGTCGCGCAAGAGCGCCCATACGACATCGACACGTCGGCGGGCGAGGGCGATGACGGCCTGGGACGTGCTTGCATCCCTCGGCCCGCTTCTTCACGTAGTAGTCGCGGTTGGGGCCTTCACGGATGACGCTGGTCTGCGCGGACAGGAAGAGGACGCGGCGGAGGCGTCGGCTGTAGCGCTTGGGGCGGGGCGGGTTGCCGGTGCGGCGTCCGGAGTCGCGTGGAACGGGCACCGGGCCGGCGGCGGAGGCGAGGGCCGGTCGTTCAGGGCGAGGATCTGCGTGGCGATGTCCGCGACGATGCCGGCGGCGACATCTTGGCCGGGCAGCGTGGCGGGCTGCTTTCTTCGCCGTCTTCTTGGGCATGTCGTGGACGGTCGCGTCCTCGCCTCGGGACTTGCGGGCCTTGGCCACGGACTCCTTGAGCGCGGCCATCAGGTCGACGACCTGTGCCGGCGCCTCGGGCTCTTCAGCCGTGGGCGGTTTGGTGGTTTTCTCGTTTCGCGTCGATGAGCTGCTCCACCGCCTGCGTGTACCGGTCGGTGAACTCCTCGCCTTCCAGGTCGTCGCGGGTCAGCCGTTCGATGAGCTGCTCCGCCGGGGTCCCACGGCAGGCCGAGCGTGTGCGTGAGGGTCGCGACGGCCCAGGTTGTGATGCCACCAGCAGGGTGCCGGTCAGGACGATGCCGCGCAGATCGCGCCGGATCGCCCGCAGCGAGGTCGTCACGCTCTCCCAGTGCAGGAGCACCGGCAGGAAGACGAGCAGCAGCACCTCCGGTGTGCCAGGGCTGACCTGCCACGCGGTCCCTATGTGCCACTACTGCACGGCCGGCCACCGCACGGCCTCATGCGCTCTCCGGGTCATGAGGGCACAGGAGGCGGTGAGGTCGCGGCGTTGTGACGACGTCATCTAATTGTTATGGCGGATGACAAATAGCGCTTCCCGCGCTCTGGGCACGAGGTCCGGATCGCCGTAAGTTCCCGCTCACAACATTCGATTCGGGCGGATCACCCGACACCCGGCAATTCCTTAAGAGAGCGCTTCTCAGCTTCCTGACCGCCCCCGTACGTCCGGTCTCCGGCCGTAACACCAGAAAGGACCCCGCCCATGCGCAAGGGACTCCTCCTCACCGCCGCCTCGGTGGCACTGGTCAGTTCGCTCGCTGCCTGCGACGACTCCTCGTCGGGCGACACTGACTCCGGCTCCCACGCCAAGGCGAAGATCGGCGTAATCCTCCCGGACAGCAAGTCCTCCGCCCGCTGGGAGACCGCGGACCGCAAGTACCTCTCCGAGGCGTTCAAGGCGGCGGGCGTCGAGTTCGACATCCAGAACGCGCAGGCCGACAAGCAGGAGTTCCAGACCATCGCGGACCAGATGATCACCAGCGGTGTGAACGTCCTGGTGATCGTGAACCTGGACAGCGGCACGGGTAAGGCTGTTCTGGACAAGGCCAAGGCGCAGGGCGTCGCCACGATCGACTACGACCGGCTCACTCTCGGTGGCTCCGCCCAGTACTACGTGAGTTTCGACAACACCGCGGTCGGCAAGCTTCAGGGCGAGGGCCTCAGCAAGTGCCTGGGCGACATGAAGGCCAAGAAGCCCATCGTCGCCACGCTCAACGGCTCACCGACGGACAACAACGCCACTCTCCTCGCCGACGGCTACAACGGCGTCCTCGACCCGAAGTACAAGTCGGGCGAGTACGTGAAGGGCCCGGACCAGTCCGTCCCGGACTGGGACAGCGCTGAGGCCAGCACCATCTTCGAGCAGATGCTCACCAGCGAGCCCAAGATCGGCGGCGTGCTCGCCGCCAACGACACTCTCGGCAACGCGGCCATCGCCATCCTGCGCAAGCAGAACCGCAACGGCGAGGTCCCGGTCACCGGCCAGGACGCCACCGTGCAGGCTCTGCAGAACATCCTCGCGGGCGACCAGTGCATGACTGTCTACAAGGCGGTCAAGAAAGAGGCAGACGCCACGGTCAAGCTCGCCGTCTCCCTCGCCAAGGCCGAGAAGGGCGAGACGAACGCAACCGTCGAGGACCCCGAGGGCAAGCGCAAGGTCCCGTCCGTGCTGGAGACACCCGTGGCTATCTACAAGGACAACGTCAAGGACGTCGTGGACGACGGCTACGTCACCAAGGAAGAGCTGTGCACGGGCAAGTACGCCGTCCTGTGCGCCAAGGCCGGCATCAAGTAGCCCTGCCCGGCTGCTCGGACCGCCACCCCTGGTCCGGCCGACCCGACCGCGGGTCCCGGGGCTCCCACCTGGCCGGGACCCGGGACCCGCGACCTCACGACCATAAGGAGCCGTCTTCCATGACAGCGACCCCCATCCTTCAACTGCGCGGGATCGACAAGAGCTTCGGCGCCGTGCAGGTACTGCACGACGTGTCCTTCGACGTCCATCCGGGGGAGGTGACCGCTCTCGTCGGAGACAACGGCGCAGGCAAGTCCACCCTGGTCAAGTGCATCGGCGGGATCCACGCGATTGACGGCGGCGAGTACTGGTTCGAAGGTGAGCAGGTCCAGGTGCACGGCCCGCGTGAGGCGGCGGCCCTTGGCGTTGAGATCGTTTACCAGGACCTCGCGCTCTGCGACAATCTCGACATCGTGCAGAACATGTTCCTCGGCCGCGAGAAGCGCCGGGGGCTCGTCCTGGACAACACGACGATGGAGGAGATGGCCACCCGGACCCTCGAAGGGCTGTCGGTCCGCACCGTCAAGTCCATCCGCCAACAGGTCTCCAGTCTCTCCGGCGGCCAGCGGCAGACCGTGGCCATCGCCAAGGCCGTGCTGTGGAACAGCAAGGTCGTCATCCTGGACGAACCGACCGCCGCACTCGGTGTCGCCCAGACGGCACAGGTCCTCGAACTGGTCCGGCGGCTGGCCGACAACGGTCTCGCCGTGGTCCTGATCTCGCACAACATGAACGACGTCTTCGCGGTGTCCGACCGGATCGCCACCCTCTACCTGGGCCGGATGGCCGCCCAGGTCAGCACGTCGGACGTGACGCACTCCCAGGTCGTCGAACTCATCACCTCGGGCCGCAGCGGAGACCTCGGCCTCGCCCACAGCAACGGAGTCACCGCATGACTGCCGCAGTCGCCCCCGAGAAGCCGGAACTGCCGCGCGGTCCTGGTAAACCGAAGAAGAACGGAGCTGTCAAAGCCGCGAGTCTGCGCTCGGTCGCCCGGAACTACGTCCATCGGGTAAGGGGGGGCGAGCTGGGCGCCATCCCCGCCGTACTCGGCCTGATCGTCCTGTGCGTGTTCTTCGCCGCCCTGCGCCCGGTCTTCCTGTCCGAGCTGAACTTCGCCAACCTGCTGACCCAGGGCGCGGGCAGCATCGCCATCGCCATGGGTCTGGTCTTCGTCCTCCTCCTCGGCGAGATCGACCTGTCCGCGGGTTACGCCAGCGGCGTCTGCGCCGCCGTCCTCGCAATCCTGCTCACCGACCACGGATGGCCCTGGTACGGCGCGGCCGGCGCGGCGATCCTCACCGGCACGGTCATAGGCCTGGTGCTCGGCCTGCTGGTGGCGAAGGTCGGCATCCCTTCATTCGTGGTCACGCTGGCAGCCTTCCTGGGGTTCCAGGGCATCGTGCTGATGCTGCTGAAGGAAGGCACCAACGTCTCGATCCGAGACGAGACGATCCTGGCCGTCGCAAACAACAACCTTTCCCCCATGCTGGGCTGGGTACTGCTTGCCGTGAGTGTCGGGGCGTACGCGGCGATCCAGCTCCGGCAGGGCCGGAACCGCCGGCGGCGCGGGCTCGCCCCCGCTCCACTCACCCTGCTCGCGGTCAGGATCGGCGGCCTGGCGGTGCTCGGTGCGATCGCCGTCCACCTGCTCAACCAGGAGCGCAGCCGCAACATCATCGTCGACTCGCTCAAGGGCGTGCCGATCGTGGTGCCGGTCATCGCCGTCCTGCTCATCGCCGGTACGTTCCTGCTCCAGCGCACCTCGTTCGGCCTGCACATCTACGCGGTGGGCGGTAACGCCGAGGCGGCCCGCCGGGCCGGCATCAACGTGGCAGCCATCCGGATCTCCGCGTTCGTCATCTGCTCCTCCCTGGCCGCGGTCGGAGGCATCATCGCCGCGTCCCGGGGCAACTCGGTCGACCCCAACACTGGTGGCAGCAACGTGCTGCTGCTGGCGGTCGGCGCCGCCGTGATCGGCGGGACGAGCCTGTTCGGCGGGCGGGGCCGGGCCATTGACGCCGTGCTCGGCGGCATGGTGGTCGCGGTCATCCAGAACGGCATGGGCCTGATGGGGTACAGCTCAGGGGTCAAGTACGCTGTCACGGGTTCGGTTCTGCTGGTGGCCGCAGGCGTGGATGCGCTGTCCCGTCGCCGGGCCGTACAACGATGACGTCTGGGGTTCCATGAAAGCCGGTCCCTCGCAGGAGGAGATTCGCCGGCACAACCTCGGCACCCTGCTCCGGCACGTGCACATCGGCGGATCCATGTCGCGGGCCGTCCTGGCGGAGCGCATGGGACTCAACCGCAGCACCATCCTGGGCCTGGTGAGCGAGTTGGGCTCGGCCGGCCTGGTCCGCGAGGAACTGCCCCGTGAGACCGGCAGGGCCGGCCGGCCGTCCCTGGTCGTACGACCCGAGTCCGACCGCGTGTACGTCCTGGCCTTCGACGTGGGCGTGGACCGGCTGGCCGCCGCCCGCATCGGCCTGGGCGGGATCTTCCTCGACCGCAGGGAGATCTCCATGCCTTCAGGGGGTCGCAACGCCGACAAGGTGGCCGAGGTCCTCGCCAGCTCCGCGCTGGAAATGGTGAGCACAGCACAGCGCGGCACCAACTGCGTCGGCGTGGCCGCCGCCGTCCGCGGGATGGTGCGTCGACCCGACGGCCTCGTCCGCGCCGTCCCCTACCTCGGCTGGAAGGACGAGGAGTTCGGCGAGGACCTCACGCGCCGGCTGGGCTTCGGCCTTCCCGTCTCGGTGGGTAACGAGGCCAGTCTCGGTGCGCTCGCGGAGCACCTGCGCGGTGCCGGAACCGGCTGCCAGGACCTCGTATACCTGCATGGCGACATCGGCATCGGCGGCGGTGTCATCACCGGTGGCCAACTGCTGCACGGAGACTGCGGATATGGCGGCGAGATCGGGCACATGGTCGTCAACCCGCGCAATGGCAGGCACTGTGGCTGCGGGGCGCGCGGCTGCCTCGAAGCCGAAGCGGGGGAGCGCGCCCTGCTGGAGGCGGCGCAGCGCGACCCGTCGGCCACCGGCAGGGAAGCCGTACGCGCCGTCATCGAAGCGGCCGACCTGGGCGACATCACCGCCCGCGCCGCCCTGCACGACGTCGGCGACTGGCTCGGAATCGGCGTCGCCAACCTGGTCAATGTGCTCAACCCGCGCACCGTCATCTTCGGCGGAACGCTCCGCGAGGTGTTCCTCGGCTCGGCCGCCCAGATCCGCAGCCGTATCAACCGCATTGCCCTCACAGCCTCCCGCGAGAACCTGCGGCTGCGAGTGGGGGAACTCGGCGACGACGCGGTGCTCATCGGAGCCGCCGAACTCGCCTTCTCCGAGATCCTGGTCGGCCCTCTGGAGACGCTGGCTCGCGTCGGCGCATAGCCACTACAGCGACGCGACGGGCACGAAGGCCGGCCCGCGACACCTACCCGGCTCGCGTCCATAACAGTCACCACCGCCAGTGAGGCGGAAGAAGAAGGTCGGTGAGGCGAACGACATCTCTCACGCCCAGGTGATGCCCATCTGCTCTTGCTTGTTACCACCCCTAAATCAGCGACAGAGCCCAGAAAGTGATCCAGAACCGAAACTCGTGAACAAAGCCGATGGACCGTTAGGAAATGCCACGTTCGTGAGACTGAGCGGCTAGGCCGGCCCCCTGAGACGGAAGAAAGATGCCGGCCGCGAGCACAGCCTGTGCCACGAACGGCGAGAACCTACACCTCAGCCTAGGCGCAGGCTCGAGCGCGGCGAGGCCTCATCACTGAACGGGGGCGTGGTGGCATCGGCCGTGGCGGCGCGCAGCTGTCGGGCCGTGCCGCATCATGTGCTTTGCGGGCGTCTGCCGGTGAAGCGGACGGTGGAGCCCCAGGTGTCCTGGACGGGGGCCATGCACCACTGGCACAGGGACACGCCGCCGTTGCCGTGCTTGTGGGTGCGCCGCTGACAGCCGGAACACGGGCCGACCAGGCTGCCGGGGCAGCTGAAGGTGGAGGGGTCCGGTTCACTGACCGGCGGCGGGGGAGCGCTGGTCATCAGGGCGTCCCTTCCGGGTGACTGGTGGATTGATCACCGCGAAGACAGCCTGAGGCTGGATGGTGCGGGGTTCCGGTCAGCGCATCGCGGTGGAGAGGGCCGGGCCGGCGGATAAGTCGAGGATCTGCAGCGCGGTGTCCGGCTGGCAGTGGCCGTAGGCCGCCGTTTGCCTGCGGCGTGGCAGCCGCCGACGTGGACCTGGATGGGCGGGCGGCCCTTGCCGATGCCGAGTTCGACGACCCAGTCCGGCTCTGCAGGCCGGTTCCTGCGGCCCTGTTCCTGTTCGGCCTCCCGCTCCTGGAGAGCGGCGATCTTGGTGTCGATGCGCTGCAGCCACATGGCGTGCCACACCCGCATTCTGTGGAATCACCTCTGTCAAGCATGCGGCGTATCCGCCCTGCAGTCCCAGCTCGGGCGCTATGGCGAGTTGTACGCCTTCTGCCCGTGCGAGGCAGGGAACCGGAGTGCGCCGGTTGAACTGCCCTGGCTGGGCACCGAACAGCGCGGCGTCGTGGTGAACCGTGTGTAGCCGGTGACGAGACGGTCCTCGCCCTCGACTACCGCACCGAACCACTCGATCCCGTGTCCTGGGCCACCGAAGGCATTCTCTGACATGCGATGTTGCCGGGGCGAGCGTGATCGTTTCCCGGAAGGAGGCGGGCGGCTTCCCGTTGTGAGTTGTGTCAGTGTGGTGCACCGGGCTTTCATCGTCCCGTTCCTGCCAGCGGGCGAGTTGACCACGGCGGTGAAGGATCTGCGGCTTCAGGGCGGCAAGCCTCTGGACCCTGACAGACCGGCCGGTGGGGCGGTTTGCCGAACTCGCCCCACCTGTCCGTTGCCGTCCCATACGCTGAAGGCAGGGACAGGCGGTCCGCGGGGTCGCCGGGGGGAGAGAGAACGACATGCTGGAATGGGTGGCCGCGCTGGCACTTGTGGGGGCCACGACCTTCACAGAGTCGATGGCCGGACAAGCGTGGCAAAGTACCAGGGACATGCTGGCCCGGATCCTGGGGCGGGGCAGCGAAGAGCGCGAGCAGCGTGCGCTTGCGCGACTCGACGAGACCGCCGCCGAGGTCGTACGGGCAGACGGGGCCGAGGAGGCAGCCGTGCTCGCGCGGGTGGCCGGCCAGTGGGAGACCCGGCTCCAGGACTTCCTGGACGAACACCCGGAAGCTCGGGGCGATTTGGAGGCGCTGGTCTCGCAGGCTCGGGCTGCGCTGCCGGAGGAGCGGGCGACCCGGGTGACCCAGACCCTCTCCCGCAACACGATCAAGGGCGACGCGATGGTGATCGGTTCGGCCGGCCGTGACATCACCATCGGCCGCAAGCTCTGAGGCGGAAGGCGCGGCCGCGGCCCCTGGAACTGAGGAGGCCGAGCCTGCGTCGGCCCCCGCCCCCGCTTTCCGCGACCTCTACCAGGACACCTCCCACAATCTGGTCTCAGGCGACCTCATCACTGTCGGCAACGTCGGCCGTGACTTCGTCCTCCAGGTCTCGGAGCGGATCACCCCCGCCCTGGACGGACTCCCGTCCCCCACACGGCTGTTCAGCGGCCGTCACGCGTATCTCAATGACCTCGCACAGGCGTTGGACCCGGACCAGTCGGACGACTGCGTCGCCCACGTCGTCACCGGCATGCCCGGCGTCGGCAAGACCGAACTCGTCCTCCAGGTCGCCGACCGCGCGCTCCGCCGCGAGGGCTGGTTCCCCGGCGGCGTTCTATTCGTGGATCTCTTCGGCTACGACCCCGAGCGCCGCCTGCCGCCCGAGCAGGCGCTGGCCAGCTTCCTGCGTGCACTCGGCGTACCAGCCGAGCATGTACCCGCCGACGTGCAGGAACGCGCCCGGCTGTACGCGACGATCCTGCGCACGTACGCCGACGCTGGCCGCAGGCTGCTGGTGGTCCTCGACAACGTGGCCGCCGCCGAGGACGTACGGCTCCTCGTGCCGTCCGGCAGTGCCACCTCCGTACTGATCACCTCCCGGTACGCCCTCGGCGTCCCCGGCGCGCGGACGCATCGGCTGATGGAGCTTCAGCCGGATGAGGCCGTCGCACTGTTAGGAGACGGCCTGACCGCCGCGAACGGCGCGTCCGACACCCGTGTCACGGACGCGCCCGAGTCGGCCGCAGAGATCGCCCGGTTGTGCGGATTGCTGCCGCTCGCCCTGCAAATCGTCACCGCGCTGCTCGCCGATCAGCCCGACAAGCCGCTGGCGGTGATGGCCCGCGATCTCACGGAGGAGCGACTGGACGAGCTGGAGCGGGACGAGGCGGCGGTACGGGCGGCCTTCCACCTCTCCTACCGACGGCTGGACGCCCACCAGGCCCTGCTCTTTCGTCTGTTGCCGCTCAACCCGGGTCCGGACGTCGCGGTGCCGGCTGCGGCGGCGCTACTGGACGTCCGCGAGCCAGTGGCCCGACGCACTCTGGAGGCCCTGCACCGGGCGCACTTGGTGGAACGCGGCGCGGCGTACGGCAGATGGCGGATGCACGATCTGCTGCGGCTCTACGCGAACGAGCGCGGCTGGGAGGACAGGGAGGGAGACGGACGCGGGCACGCGGCCGGGCGGCTGCTCACGTTCTACGCCATCAATGTGCGGGACGCCCAAGTGCACATCGCCGGGCAGGAGTCGAGGGACAGGCTCTTCCCCAACCGCGCGCAGGCGATCGACTGGCTGGAGGCCGAGCTGCCGAATCTGGTGGCCTCGACGGTCTGGGCCGCTGGCGGGGAGCAGTGGAAGTTCGTGCTGCCGCTCGCTCTGCGTCTGTCAGGCTTCTTCGAGCTGCGCCGGCACATCGACGAGTGGATTCTCACGGCGCTGGCCGGGTGGCGAGCCGCGAAGGCGCTTGGTGGGAAGGAATTAGCGTACGCGACCCTCAACCTGGGGCAGGCGTTCACCGCGGCTGGCCGCAACGGTGAGGCATTGTCGATGCTGGAGATCGCCGCCGGACTACACCGGGCGGCGGGCGATCTCGTCGGTGAGGCAAACGTCGCCAATGTCAGTGGCCTGATCATGATGGACGAAGGCCGACTGGGCGAGGCGTACGAGCAGTTCTCGGCAGCCGCAGCGCTCCTCGCCCGCCGGGACGGCGGCAGCTCTGTGGCGGAAGTCGATGTCAACCGGGCGTCCTGTCTGGCGCGGATGGGGCGGGAGGACGAGGGCCGGGAGATGCTACGCCGGGCGATCGCGATCTTCCGAAGCGAAGGGGACGTCCGGCATGAGGCAGGGGCGCTGGTGAATCTGGCTGCCATGTCACTCGGTCAGGAGGAACAGGACAGTCAGGACAGTCGCATTGAGGCGAACGCCCAAGACGACGAGATCGGGACCTGCCGACGCGCCATCGCAGTGTTCGAAGAGGCTGGAGATGTGTACGGCGCGGCGATCGCGACCATGCAGCTCGGCAAGTTGCTCAGACGGGCGAGCGAGCACAAGGCCGCAGCCGACGCTATAGAGAAGGCGGTTGCGGCCTTCCACCGTACCGGCGAGCGCTCGCTGGAGGCGGAGTCCTTGGGGGAACTGGGGCTGTGCTTCGACGCCAGGGACAAGTACCGCCGGGCCTTGGAGTTGTACCGGCAGGCCGAGACGATTTTCGACGAGCTGGACAACCAGGGCGGTCGCGGGCGGATGCTGTCCCGAATCGCCGTCGCGTACGGCGAGATGCGCCGGCCCAAGGACGCCCTCAACGCTTACCGCGAGTCCGCAGACGCGCACGCGGCGGCCGGGGATACCCGGCGGGAGGCCATCGTGCAGCTCGGGCTGGCAGAGCAGTTGAGTACCGCAGGACGGCCGCGCGAGTCGGTACGGGCCGCCCACCGGGCCGCGCTGCTCCTCGCCGGAACCGAGAACGATCACGCGCAGGCTGCAGTGAGCAACTACGCCAGGACGCTGAAGAAGGCCCGTGCGGCTCTCGACGGAGCCTCGATCCACGCGGAGGCGCTGGCGCTGTTCGCGGCGCCGGAAGCCGCTGAGCCACCGGATGCGGCAGCGCTGGCGGGCCCCGATACACAGCCGGACCTCGCCGCATACCGCGCCCGTACGCTGCTCAGCTTCGGCATGCTGCGGCAAATGCGGGGCGAGAGGGCGCAGGCCGAGGCGTACTACGAGGAGGCCGGGCCTCTCTTCGAGACTCTGGGTCACGACCACTTCGTCGCGGTGGTCGCGAACAATCTGGGCGGGTGCCTGGCCGATCAAGGCAAGTACGAACAGGCCCTCACGGCTTGCGAGTCGGCGCTGCACCGCTACCGGGAACTCGCCGAGCGCGATGGCGAAGCGCAGGCGCTCATGCAACTCGCCATCCCGCTCTGCGGGACCGGCCGCTACGAGGAGGCCGAGGCCGCACTACGGAAGGCGATCGAGATCTTCGACGGCCTCGGCGACGCGGAACGCTTCTCCGCCATGAACAACCTGGGCACCCTGTACGAGGATCAGGGGCGGATGGAGGAAGCGGCGCTCTGGTACAGCCGCTCCGCGCGGGGCAAGTGCCTCCCGGCGGCGGAGAATCTGCGCCGGATCACGCCGGAGTCTGGGGTTCGTGTCATACGAGGAGAAAGAGATGGCGGGCTTCGAGCTGCTCAGGAACCGCCTAGACCTGCGTGACATAGCGCCGGAAACGAGATTCGTAGGCGGCTTGCCCCGTCCCCGATCTTCCTTCCGGTCGACCTCTGCCGCTACTCCTGCCTCCGGAACGGGTCGACAAACGCTGTTCCTAGAGATCAACGAAGCCAGCCCGGCCAACAGGTGGGGGACGGTCTTGTGAAAGAGTTGATTCCGGTGGCGGCTGGCTTCCTGTTAACCACTGTGCTGGGTGGGCTGCTCGGCTCCTTCTTTCAACAGCGCACTTGGGCTCACCAGCATCGTGTGGAGACGCGGGAGCGGGAGCGGGACCGTGCAGCTCTGGTATTCGAGGAAGTCAGCAAGTTGCTGGATAAACGCCTCTATCGGCTCCGGCTTCTCTACTGGAGTCTCGCCGCTGACACGGGCGTCCGCTCCGAACGCTCCGAGAGGCGTATGGAGGACTATCGGCAGGTGTTGTATGAGTGGAACGACAGCATCAACCGAAACCGCTGGATTGCCTTCCGCTCCCACTTCGGCATCGAGAGCTTCTACTGCCGCCCCGGCATCGAGGGCGCCCACGAGAAGGGCGGGGTCGGGGGCAGATCGGCTACTTCCGCCGCAACCACTTCACGCCCGTTCCCGAAGTCGGCTCGCTCGCCAAGCTGAACGAACTGGTCGATCAGTGGGACCTCCACGACGGACATCGCCGCATCGGGGCGAGGCCGCGGGCGATCGACGAGTACTTCGCCGTCGAACAGCCGCTGCTGGCGCCCCTGCCGGACGAGCCGTTCGAAACGGGCCGGCTGTTCACGCCGCGAGTGGACCGCTACAGCCAGATCACCGTCCGGACCAACCGCTACTCGGTCCCCGTCCGGTTGATCGGCAAGAAGGTCCGGTCCTGCTGCACGCCTCTCACCTGGTGGTTTACGACCAGAACGTGGAAGTGGCCCGGCATGAGCGTCTGATCGCCAAGTGCGGAATCCACCTGGAGCTGGACCACTACCTGGAGGCCCTGGTCCGCAAACCGGGAGCCTTTCCCGGCGCCACCGCCCTGGAACAAGCCCGTTCAGCCGGGAGATTCACCCCGGTCCATGACGCGTGGTGGGCGGCCGCCCGCAAGGTCCTCGGCGAGAGGGACGGCACCCGAGCACTGATCGAAGTGCTGCTACTGGGCCGGTATATCGCGCACGAGCATCTGGTCGCCGGCCTGGCCACGTCACTGAGGGCAGGCGCTTTGACCGCGGACGCCGTTGCCCTGGAGGCACGCAAAGCCGCTCAGACCGAGGAAGAACCCACCACCATCCCTGCCCCGCGCGATCCGCATCCGGCAGGCCAGCCGTCGGCGACTATCACGTCCTTGCACGAGTGGCGGCTCGCACACCTTCCGCCGGACACCAGGCCGCTGCCCTCGGTGCCCCCCTATGACCAGTTGCTCCGCCGCCACCGCACCAGTGGCAGCACCCACCGTGAGGGAGAAGCCCAGTGACCCTGCCCCGCCAACGGAACATGACCGAGCAGGCCGCCGACGCCGCTATCGACACCGCCTGCCGTCTCCTGCGGCTGCCGACGATCCGGGCTGAGTTCCCCGACATCGCAACCTCGGCGGCCAAGGACCAGATGACCTACCGCGGCTTCCTCGCCGAACTGCTGATGGCCGAGTGCGACGACCGCGCACGGCGCCGCTCGGAACGGCGGATCAAGGCAGCCGGCTTCCCCCGGGAGAAGTCGCTGCGGGCCTTCGACTTCGACGCCAACCCGAACATCGACCCGGCCACCATCCACACCCTCGCCGGCTGCGAATGGATCAAGAAGAGCCAGCCACTCTGCCTGATCGGCGACTCCGGCACCGGCAAGTCCCACATGCTCATCGCCCTCGGCACTGAGGCCGCCATGAAGGGCTACCGCGTCCGCTACACCCTCGCCACCAAGCTGGTGAACGAACTGGTCGAGGCTGCGGATGAGAAGCAGCTGAACAAGACGATCGCCCGCTACGGCCGCGTCGATCTCCTCTGCATTGATGAACTCGGATATATGGAACTCGACCGGCATGGAGCCGAGCTGCTGTTCCAGGTTTTGACCGAGCGCGAGGAGAAGAACAGCGTCGCCATCGCCTCCAACGAGTCGTTCGGCGGCTGGACGAAGACCTTCACCGATCCCCGCCTCTGCGCGGCAATCGTCGATCGCCTCACCTTCAATGGCACCATCATCGAAACGGGCACCGACTCCTACCGCCTCGCCAGCACCCGAGCCCGAGCCGAACACGCAGAAGCGGGCTGATCAACCGCTTCAACGCCTGGCCGGCAACCGCGAAGACCGGCCAGGCCGACGTCATCCGAGCGGGACCCGCCCTGGGGCCAAGGGCCCGGCATCCAGATGGGCTGCGATGCGTGTGATGGTGCGGGCGTTGTCCTCGAACAGATGCGCCTGCATGCCCGCCGTCCGGGCGGCCTCAACGTTGACTGCGACATCGTCGATGAACAGGCAGTTTTCCGGCCGCACGTCCAAGCTGGCGCATGTTGCCTCGAAGGCACGCAGGTCGGGCTTCTCGATGCCGATCTCGTGCGAGTAGACGATCTGCTCCACCAGTTCGTCGAAGTGATACAGCGTCGTCTCCCGCTCCCGGGCGCCGACGAAGCTGTTGCTCAGGATGCCCAGCCTGCAGCTTCCGCGCAGCCCTCGCACATAGTCCATGAACTCCTCGTTCGGCGTCCCCAGGTATTCCGCCCAGAGATCAGCCATGAAGGCTTCAACCTGGGGGGCGTCGAGTCCCAATCGGGCCGCCACCTGTTCGTGCACTTCACGCTCGCTGATGCTCCCGACGCTCCCGGCCCGCCACACGTCGTGCATCCGCTCATCGACAGTGCCCAGTGGCAGTTCCAGCCGCTCTTCCCACCGTTGCACCCATCCCGTTTCCGGCGTGATCTCCAGCACGCCCCCGATGTCGAGAATGACGCAGGTCGCGGTCACGCGAACTCCCCCTCTTCGTCCTGGCCTGACCAGCGAGCACAGACCGCCCGCTCATGTGATCGACAGAGACACTGTCGTCTCTCCCTCGGGGGCAAGGTCAAGTGATCTTCGAAGCTTGTGACAGCCCTGTCGCAACCCGCCAACCCGCCAACCCGCCAACCCGACTCGCCTCAATCAGCAGGTGACTTCAAAACTCGTGACGATCCGCGAAGCCGTCGACCGGACGCTGCCGTCCAAACTCATCAACAAACGCTGTCGCAAGAAGTGATCGAAGCCACTTAGGGCCGTAGCGCATCGCCCCGCCTGACCTCGACGATCGGCAGGAGCTGACGCGGAGTGGCACCAGAGGGAGTGGGGACGTCCGCCAGGCGTCCCAGGACCTGGTCCAGTGCGGCCTGGCCGTCGTCGACTGCGGCCTGCTCTTCGTCCGTGAGAGGGATCGTGGCGAGCATGCGCTGGAGATTGTCCTTCGCTTCCAGGAGCTGGCCTTTGCTGGAGTCCTTGGGCGTATAGAAGTCGCAGCGCGCGCAGGCCATGCGGTGCGGGCACTGCTCGAAGAACGGGCTCCGGTGCCGGGGGGCGGTTGGCGGACTTCTGCCGTGCGGTGGGCGCACCGGAGTTGACGGAGTTGACGCCGATCCCGTGCGAGACGTTCGTGCGCTATGGGATGTGGTTCGCCCAGCGGTACGTCGGCCCGGTGGAGGCGGCCCGGGTGACGGCGGTTGAGCGTTCCGGGGCCGGTTTCACTGTCCGGTTGGAGGGCGGCGGGCAGATCGAGGCGGCGGCCGTGGTGGTGGCCAGCGGGCTTGCCACGTTCGCGTACGTCCCCGACGCGTTGTTGCCGCTGGCGCCCGGAGGGCCGGGTCACAGGCTGCGCTGTCCCACACGAGCCAGCACACCGACTTGTCCGGGTACGCGGGGCAGCGGGTGGCGGTGGTCGGGGGGAGGCCAGTCGGCCCTGGAGAGTGCTGCACTGCTGCACGAAGCCGGCGCTGACGTCGAGGTGCTGGTGCGCGATGCCCGGGTGAACTGGGTAGTGCGCCCGCAGTTGCAGCAGCCGTTGGGGCAGCGGCTGGTCGCCCCGGCGTCTGCGCTGGGGACGGGCTGGGCGCTGGCCGCGGTCTGCGGCGCTCCGGGTGCCGTACGACGGCTGCCGGCCGCCGCCCGGATGCAGCTCTTTCGCGGCGCGCTGGGTCCGTCGGGCGGGTGGTGGCTGCGTGAGCGAGTGGAAGGCGTGGTGCCCGTTCACACGGAGTGCTGTGTGGAGCGGGCGCGTCGGTCCGGGGCCGAGGTGCACCTGCGTCTCGGCGGCAGGGGCAGCGGGCCGGCTGATCGCGTCGTCGACCATGTGCTGGCGGCCACTGGGTACCGGCTCGATGTGGATGCCCTGCCCTTCCTGATGCCGTCGGTGCGTCGGGCGGTGGGGGGCGTGCCCGGCTCACAGGCTCCGCGTCTGTCCGGTGCGTTCGAGTCCAGCGTGGCGGGGCTGTATTTCACCGGCTCGCTGGCGGCACCCATGTTCGGGCCGATGCTGCGCTTCATGGCCGGCACGGAGTTCGCCGCCCGGCGGATCGCCGGGCGGCTGGTGCGACAGGCTCCGCGCCGCTGACCGCACGTGTCGCCGTGCCGTCTGTGTGCACCGCTGGGTGGCCTCGTTGCCTTGGACGGGCGGTTGCCGATCTCGGTCTCGTCGCCGCCGGAAGTGAACGGGGTGCGGGCCTCTCAGGGGGCGCCGCCCTGAGTACCTGGCTGCGGCCCTGATGCCACCCCGCCCTGTAGGTGTGAGCGACTCAGGGCGCCCGGCGGGCGGTGATGACCCGGCGTATCCCGTAGGCGGCGATGCCGACGGCCAAGACCATGGCTCCCCACACGACGGAGGCGGCGGGCAGGGTGAAGGCCAGCAGCAGGCAGCCGGCCAGGCCGAGTGCGGGGACGATGCGGGGCGGACGGTTCTCGTCCGGCGTGAGCGTCCAGGCGGAGGCGTTGGCGACGGCGTAGTAGGCCAGGACGCCGAAGGAGGAGAAGCCGATCGCGCCGCGTACGTCGGCGGTGGCGGCAAGGATCACGACGATGGCGCCCACCAGTGGTTCGGCGCGGTGCGGCACCTGGAAGCGCGGATGAACGGCGGCCAGGGCGTGGGGCAGGTGCCGGTCGCGGGCCATCGCCAGGGTGGTCCGGGAGACCCCAAGGATCAGGGCGAGCAGGGAGCCGAGCGCGGCGACGGCCGCCCCGACCCGGACGACGGGCGCCAACCAGTTGACCCCCGCGGCCCGCACCGCGTCCGACAGCGGCGCAGCCGCCTCGCCCAGCGCGCGGGGACCGAGCACCGTCAGGACGGCGACCGCCACGGCCGCGTACACGATCAGGGTGAGGCCGAGGGCGAGTGGGATGGCGCGGGGGATGGTGCGCGCGGGATCGCGGACTTCCTCGCCGAGGGTGGCGATGCGGGCGTACCCGGCGAAGGCGAAGAACAGCAGGCCCGCCGCCTGCAGCACGCCGCTGACGGTGGCATCGGAGTCGACACTCAGCTGGCCCGCGTCCGCTGACGACGAGGTGAGGCTGGCGACCACGACCGCCGCCAGCACCGCAAGGACGACGGCGACGATCGACCGGGTCAGCCAGGCGGACTTCTGGATCCCGGCGTAGTTCACGGCGGTCAGCGCCACCACTGCTGCGACCGCCACAGCGTGGGCGTGAGCGGGCCACACGTACGAGCCGACGGTCAGCGCCATCGCCGCGCAGGAGGCGGTCTTGCCGATCACGAAGGCCCAGCCGGCCAGGTAGCCCCAGAAGTCGCCGAGGCGTTCGCGGCCGTAGACGTAGGTGCCGCCGGAGGCCGGGTATCGGGTGGCCAGCCGGGCGGAGGAGGTGGCGTTGCAGTAGGCCACCACCGCGGCCACAGCGAGAGCGACCAGCAGCCCGGAGCCGGCCGCGTGGGCGGCCGGGGCGAGCGCCGCGAAGATGCCCGCGCCGATCATCGAGCCCAGGCCGATGAGGACGGCGTCGCCGACGCCGAGCCGCCGCTGGAGCTGAGGTGCCGCGGTCAGGGCGGGCTGAGTCATGACGTGCCTCCGTTTTGCGGCATGGAGCGTCGGGACTCCCGACAGCAAGGTACATCAATTATGTTTGATGTATTTTGGCTGTATGAGGCCCTCGAATCCTGCCGCCCCGGCGTTCGTGCAGCTGGCCGCCCACCCGCTGCGGTGGAAGCTGCTGACCGAGCTGGCCGCGAGTGACTACCGGGTTCGTGAACTGGTGGAGCGGGTCGGCCAGCCGCAGAACCTGGTCTCCTACCATCTACGGCTGCTGCGCGGCGGCGGGCTGGTCACCGCCCGCCGCAGCAGCTTCGACGCCCGCGACAGCTACTACCACCTGGACCTGCAGCAGTGCGCACACGCGCTCGCCAACGCGGGTACCGCCCTGCACCCGGCGCTGGGTTTCGCCCCCACCCCACCGCAGCCGCCCTCGCCACCACCGGCGAGACGACCCGCCGTCCTGTTCGCCTGCACCGGCAACAGCGCCCGCTCACCGATCGCCGAGGCACTGCTGCGCCACCGCGCCGGCGGTCGGGTCGAGGTGACCAGCGCCGGCAGCCACCCCAAACCCGGCATCCATTCCGACGCCGTACAGGTCCTGCGTGAGCAGCACGGCACCGACATCTCCGGGCAGCGTCCACGACACCTGGACACCCTGCTCGGCCGCCGGTTCGACTACGTGATCAGCCTGTGCGACAAGGTCCGCGAGGTCTGCCCCGACTTCGGCGACCATCCTCGGCTGGTCCACTGGAGCATCCCCGACCCCGCCGCAGCCAGTGGCCCCGGCCCGGCTGGCTACCCCGCGTTCGTCCGCACGGCAGCAGAGATCGACACCCGCATCCGCTACCTGCTGCCGCTGCTCATCCCCACGCCACAGGAGGTTCAGCCGTGACCACCCCCGACCAGTTCGCCAGCGTCCGCTACCTCGTCGACGACGTTCAGGAGGCCATCGACTTCTACACCATCCACCTGGGCTTCACCCTCCGCAGCCACCCCGCCCCCGCCTTCGCCGACGTGACACGCGGGCCGCTCCGGCTGCTGCTGTCCGGCCCGGCCACTTCCGGCGCCCGCGCCACCCCCAGCGGCCTCGGCGCCGGAGGCAACCGGATCCACCTGACCGTCGACGACCTCGACACCGAGATCGACCGGCTGCGTAGTGCCGGACTCACCTTCCGCAGCGACGTGGTCTCGGGCCCCGGCGGGCACCAGATCCTGCTCACCGACCCCGCCGGCAACCTCATCGAACTATTCGAACCCACCCGCTGACGCATAGTTGTTCAGGGCCCGGTTCGAGCCTCGGGTCGACGGCGTTGCGACCCGCCAGACCGACGTGGCATGGATGCGGTCGCGGCCCACATGGCTCCCGCTGAGCCGCGCCTGCGGTCACTGCAGCGGCAGCTCGTGGAGCTCATCGACTTGCTCGACCCTGACGCCGTGCGGTTTCCGCAGCACGGCACTCTCGCACACCAGATGATCGGATCCTGTCTCCGGAACCCTGAATCCAGCACCGCCGGCTCGTTCCACGCAAAGGGGCGTCGGCATCGATGATGACCTGCACGTTGGGAGCGGGAGCTGTGGCGCCTGGTGTTCGACGACAACCGAGGCGCTTCAGTCGCGGCGGCGGCCCGTCTGAGAGAAGAGCCAACCGCTGTGGCTACCGCACCGGAGGTGACGCCCGCACCGCCGCCGACTCCTCTCTCTGCCAACTTCCGCTCCTAGACCCGGTGATGTGCGGTGGGTCTTTCGGACCGGCGGCCGCGTCCGCTCCGCGGGACGGACTTGAGGCAAAGAAATATGTGCAAATTCTCTCTGATCTATGGTTACGAGTCGTTCGTGCCCTGCTGCAACAGCCACGAGACGACGGCGCGTACCGCGCCGGAGACAGCCGCGCCGAGCAGTGCCAGCGGCACTCGCAAGCCGTACCAGAGCGACTTGTCCGACGAGCAGTGGGCGTTGATCGAGCCGGTGCTCACGGCCTGGAAGAACCGGCACCGTTCCGTGAGCGGCCTGCGCGCTGTGACGGGCCGGGGGCTGTCCGCCGGTCAGCAGCATCACGCAGTCGATCACCGCGATCAGGTTGGCCAGCCACGACAACAGGAACGCCAGACCCTGGCGGACGCCGCGCCGTGAGGAGAGAAGCAGGATGAAGGGCTGTTGTGCAAAGGCCCCAAGGTGACGGCCGTACCGATCACCAGCAGGTCGAGGACCATAGGATCAGCCGCTCCTGGTGTCAGGACCGTCTGCCACGTGTGGATGGGCGGGACCGGTCAACAGAGTCGGGCGGCGCTGCGGTGCAGCAGCACGACTCTGCAGGTGGCGGCACGGCTGGTCAAGCAGGCCACGCCCGCATCCTCGCCCGCGTCGATCCGGTCCTCGGACCTGCTTTCGACGACCATGGGGCAAGGCCGCGCACGAGCCGGTCGGCGACCGCTGACCGGCCGACCCCTCAGGCTCCCGGTCCGCTCGGCCTCTCGGCGGCGGCGGAGGAGGTGGAGTCCTCGGTGCAGTAGCGCCGTAGGAGTTCCCGCTCGGCGTCCCGGTGCGGGAACATGAAGAAGATCAGCAGCGCACCCAGGGCGACCGCGGCCAGGCCGACGGTGTACGCCCAGTCGTCGCCGTGGAGGAACGACTGGCGTGCCGCCGCGACGATCCGGTCGGCGTACTGAGGGTGCTGCTGGGCGACCTGCCCGGCGGAGGCGAACGACTTCGTCAGCTCGCTCTGGACCTGGTCCGACACGTCCTTGCTCTCCGGGGATGCGGCGATCGCCGCGCTGAAGGCCGAGGCATAGCCGGCGGTGAGGAGCGCGCCCATGATGGACTGCATGATGGCCCCGCCGAGGTCCCGTTGCAGGTCGGCGGTGCCTGAGGCCATTCCGGCCCGTCGCACGGGCACCGATCCGGTCAGGGAGTGGGATGCGGGCGTCCCGGCGAAGCCGGCGCCGATACCGATGAGCACGTAGGCGAAGCCGATCTGCCAGTAGCTGCTGTCCTCGCCCCAGAACAGCAGCATCCAGGCGAAGGCGAGGAAGAGGAACGCGTAACCGGTCAGCAGGGTCGTGCGGGCGCCGCGTGTCTCGACCAGTTTCGCGGACCGTGGTGCCACGAGCACCATCATCACGGCGAGGGGGAGGATGGCGGCGCCGGCTTCGACGGGGTTGTACTCGAGCACGTTCTGGAGGTACTGCTGGCTGATGAACGCCGACCCCATCATGGAGCCGAACACGATGATTCCCGCGCATGCGGCGACCCAGAACGTGCGCCGGCCGGCGATGTGGAGGTCGTACAACGGGTTGGGAGCCCGGCGCTGACGCCAGAGGAACGCCGCTCCGGCAGCCAGGGCGATCACGACGAGGCCGACGACCAGTGCCTCCTGGTTGGGGACGGCGGCGAAATTGATCGCCAGCACCAGTCCCGCGACCAGGAGGACGGACAGGATGCCGCCGAGGTTGTCCACCGGTTCGGCCGACTCGTTGGCGTGGGCGGGGACGAACAGCAGGGCCATGACCAGCGCGACCACGGCGAGGGGCAGGGTTACCAGGAACACCGACCCCCAGTAGAAGCGTTCGAGCAGCGCGCCCGCGATCACCGGCCCGAGCATGGAGATGCCGCCGCCCAGGGCCGACCACAGCGCGATCGACTTCGTCCGCCCCGGCCCCGCCCACAGGGCGGCGATCAGCGCCAGGGTGGTCGGGTAGGCCATGCCAGCGGAGAGCCCGCCGAGGATCCGGGCCACCACGAGAACGGTGTCGTTCGGCGCGTACGCGGCGAGCAGGCAGGCGGGGATGGACAGAGCGATGCCGAGGAGCAGCAGCAGCTTGCGCCCGTGACGGTCGCCGACCGCACCCAGGTAGAGCACCGATGCGGCCAGGCCGAGGGAGTACCCCACGGCGATCAGGTTCAGCGTGCTCTGGGAGGAGTCGAAGGCCTTCCCGATCGCGGGCAGCGCCACGTTGGCCACCGACAGGTTCAAGTTGGCCACCGCGGCAACGGTGATCAGGGACGCCAAAACGAGCGACGCCCGCGCCGGGGCCTCACGCGGAACGTCGATACGAGGCGCGCCG
The DNA here is from genome assembly GCF_053599975.1 of Streptomyces sp. NPDC005141. Lineage (NCBI taxonomy): Bacteria > Bacillati > Actinomycetota > Actinomycetes > Kitasatosporales > Streptomycetaceae > Streptomyces > Streptomyces sp. NPDC005141. The sequence goes on from NZ_JBSFYW010000018.1 coordinate 147,053, forward strand.
CTTTTCGACATGGAACCTCCGGGGCGAAGTTGGGCTTCGCGAGAGTCTTTCCTGATCCACCGTGCCGCACATCGCCCCATTGGGATGACACGCTCATCCTCGCCGACGCGGTCCGCCCGCCCCGCCGTGGCTCCTCGGGCAGCGATCTGTCCTGGCCGCACCTCCGCCGTTCTGTCGCAGACCTCCGTGTCCTGAAGGAATCCGCGGTGACGTGGTCAGCCCGGTTCCACCAGAGGGTTCCGGGGCTGGGCTGCGTTGAAGGCCAACGACCGGGCAGCTACCGGGCCCCCTCAGCTTTCGCGCACCCTAGGACGCCGATCGAATGGGCCGACAACGGGTACAAGAGCAACGCGGTCGAACAGACCGCCCGCATCGGCATCGACCTCGAGATAGTCCAACGCGACCCCACAACCCGCGGCTTCCACGTCCAACCCCATCACTGGGTCGTAGAACGCGCCCTCGGCTGGCTCATGCACCGCCGCCTGGCCTGCGATTACGAAACCACCCCCACCACTCAGCCGCAATGATCCAACTCGCCGCCATCAACTCATTACGCGCCGCCTCACCCACGAATCCGCCCCCAACTGGCGCGACAAGCTAAGCCAAACGAAACGGATAATTGATAGTCAAACCCTCGTTTTCACTCGTGAATGTCGGCCTGGGTGAGCGCTTCTGGCGTATCTTGCGGTTCATTGCTCGGTCTCCTTTCTCCTTGCGCTCGAACACGCCGTATATCGACCACGGCTCCTGGCGTCACCTGTCTTGCCATCCGCGGTCACAGTCTCTTGGCCCGCGGTGTGAGGGCGGCGCAACTGAACTTCTCACGCGGCCTAACAGGTCGGAAACCGGCCGCTACGGCGGTCGGACTAGCTTCGTGACTATGAGGGTGTGGAGGCCAGCACGGCTGGCGCTAAGCAGGTTTGACGCAATCGGCAAGAGCGTTTTAGGCAGGGGCAGTTCGGGACGCCGCCGCAGTGGCCGAACGCCTCCTGGCCGTCGGCCGATGCCTGGCTGGCGCAGCATCAGGGGCCGTGTGGCGGTGGTCATCACGGTCCCGATCTGCCTGCTGCTGGCGGTGGCCGGTCTCGCCGTGCACGGCCGCGCCGTGGCCCTCGGTGACGCCCGGACGACCCGTTCCGAGGTTGGCCTGAGCCTGCAAATCCAGGCCCTGGTACACCAGCTGCAACGCGAACGCGGCCTGACCAACGGTCTATTGGGAGGCGAGGAGGGGTTCCGCCCGCCGCTCGCCACTACTCGCAAGCGCGTTGACACGGCGCTGCGCGGAATGCGCCACGAAAGCGCCGTCGAAGATGTCATTGAGCGGCACTTGCAGCGCCTTGCCGACATCCGGGCCACCACCGACAGGGCCACCACCGACACGGGCACCGCAGACCGGGCCGCGGCCCTGAACTTCTACACCACCGCTGTCGAAGCCCTCAACGCCGTCGATCCGGTAGTGGAGACCACGAATGGCACCGACCGTCAACTGGGTGACGAGCTCACGGCGTTGCGGGAACTCGCCGCGGCCACGGAGTCAGTCGCTCTCGAACGTGGCCTCCTCAATGGGGTGTTCGCCAACGGCGCCTTTCACGGCCGCGAGTACCTCAAGTTCACCGAGGTACGTGCTACGCGCGTCGCCGCCCTCGCCCGTTTCCGGCAGATGGCCACCGCACCCCAGCGCGCGGCTTTGAAGAACGCCTTCGGCACCGAGGACGCCGAACGCGCCACCGCCTACGAGAGCCGGGCGGAAGGCGCCGCCGATGGCTCCGCGCTGCACGCCGACGCCGGCGACTGGTGGGATGCGATGACCGTACTCGTCGACGATCTGTACGCCGTCCAGCAGTCGGTGGGTGACGACGCGAGGGACCGGGCCGACCAGCTCAGCCACGACGCCGAGATCGGCCTCGTCGCCTATCTCGTCGCGGGAGCGCTCATTGCCGCCTTCCTCGCGGGCCTCGCCGCCTTTGCCTCCCGTTCCCTCACACGCCCGCTGGGCGCGCTCGCCGAGGCCGCCCACGACGTGGCGCGGCACCGGTTGCCCGCGACTGTGGCCCGTATCCAGCAGTCCCTACAGAACCATGCTGAGATCCTCCCGCCGGCGGACGCGCCGGACAACCTCAATTCACGGCTGCTGGGCGGCGCGGCGGAGATCGCCGAGGTCGCGGCGTCGCTGCACCAGGTGGAACACACCGCCCTCCGGCTGGCCGCCCAGCAGGCCGGCCTGCGCCGTAACACCACCGAATCGCTCGCCAATCTCGGCCGCCGCAACCAGAACCTCGTGCGTCGTCAGCTCAGCCTCATCACCCGCCTGGAACGGCAGGAACTCGACCCGGACGCCCTCGCCGAGCTCTTCGAGCTCGACCACCTCGCCACCCGGATGCGGCGCAACGCCGAAAGCCTTCTGGTCCTGGTCGGGCAGAAATCGCCGCAGCCCACGGCAGCACCCGCCGACGCCCTGGAAGTCGTCCAGTCCGCCGTCGCCGAGGTGGAGCAGTACCGACGGGTCCTGATCGCCACCGTGGAGCCAGTGCGGGTGCGCGGGCACGCCGTCGCCGATGTCGCCCACCTCCTTGCCGAACTCATCGAGAACGGGCTGACATTCTCGCCACCGACCGAACCGGTCGAGGTGCACGGCTGGCACGACAGCGAGGACAACACGTACTGCTTCGCTGTCGTCGACCACGGCATCGGCATGTCCGAAGCCGACAAGGAACGTGCCAACGCCCGCCTCTCCGACGCCAGTGAGGAAGCCTTCCTCGTCGCCCCCACTCGGTTCCTCGGCCATCTCGTCGTCGGCCGACTCGCCCACCGCCTCGGCGCAGGTGCCCAAGTCCACCTCTTCGACACCACCGGCGGCGGCCTGTCCGCACTCCTTGCCCTCCCCGGACGCCTGCTCGCCTCCGTGGAGGCTCCCTCCGTCCCACCCCCGCCCGCCAGGCCCACTGTCTCCTCCCTGCTGAACGGTTTCCGAGCAGGTATCGCCCGTGCCGAGGCCCGAAGCACACAAGGAGCGTCATCGTGACCACCGCCATCCAGAATTTCGGCTGGCTCATCTCGGAGTTCGTACGCACCGCCGACGGCGTCACCGATGCCGTCGCCGTCTCCACCGACGGCCTGCTCATGGCCGCCTCGGACAGCCTCGGCCGAGATCGCGCGGACCACCTCGCCGCCATCGTCTCCGGCATCACCAGCCTCGCCCAGAACGCGTCCACCGCACACGGCTTCCGCGGCATGAAACTCGTTATGATCGAAATGCTCGGGGGCTTCCTCATGGTGGGTCGTATTCGCGACGGCAGCTGCCTCGGTGTCCTCGCCGCCGAGGGGTGTGACGTCGGCCTGGTCGGCTATGAGATGGCTGTCCTCGCCGACCGCGCCGGAGAACTGCTCACCCCGCAGTTGGTACGCGACCTCCACTCTGCTCCACTGGTCGCGGGATAGTTGCGGCGCGCTCCGGCTACCCGCGTCTCGGGACCCTGCATCCGCGATAGATCCCCACCGTCTGCGCGCGCACCGCGTGTGTGCCGTACGAGATGCGTGCCACGAGCGCCAGGGCCCTCCTGTCCGCTGGACAGAAGCGCCCTGGCCCGGTGCTTCTCTGTGCCCGGCAGGATTCGAACCTGCGACACCCCGCTCCAGGAGTCCGATCTGAGCCCGCTACGCTGCTGTCGGTGACTGGCGCGACGGCTGGGCAGTGTCGCTGCTGTACGCCCTCGTCGGCGTCGTTGATGACGCTGATCGGAAAATCGAGGTTCGGGAGGGCAGGCGGCAGCATCCGGGCCGCTTGCGGACCGGATGTCGAGGTGGGCTCGGTCAGGCGGATACGGG
>NZ_JBSFYW010000019.1:0-146202 GCF_053599975.1 Streptomyces sp. NPDC005141
TGGTGCGGCACTGTTGAGCCAGTGCCGCACCCTGCACCACCGACAAATGAGGCAGTCCGCCATGGTGACTCCATCACGCATCACGCTGGCCCGGATCACCGGTCAGGCGCCGTTCCGCTGTTCACCGGCTGCACGGGCGGGCGCTCACCGAACGCCCCGCGGTCACAGCGCCGGCCCCGGCGCGCCCTGCCGTCACAGCGCCGGCCCCGATGCGCCCTACCGTCACAGCGTCAGCCCCGACGCCCCACCGTCGCAGTGCCGGCCCCGGCGCTCGCGCCGTCGAGGGTGTCGGCGCGACGAAGGTGCGCGGCGGCGATAGGGCCCGTTCGCACTTACCGCCGACACGTCGGGTCGGTAACCATGGGAAAGGCTGTTTGTACAGTTATGACCGGAATGAGCTGATTCCCAGGAGGGCTCATGGACGCCCCGACCGCGACGACGGCCGACCCCGTCGCGCAGGACGACGCGCAGGACGATCCGACCGTCCACATTCTCTGGATCAACGCGGGGCTGAGCTGCGACGGGGATTCGGTGTCGCTGACCGCCGCGACCCAGCCGAGCATCGAGGAACTGGCACTCGGTGCCCTGCCAGGACTGCCGAAGGTGGCGGTCCACTGGCCTCTGATCGACTTCGAGTGCGGGCCCGTGCAGGGCGCGGACAATTTCGTCGAGTGGTTCTTCAAGGCCGACCGGGGCGAGCTGGAGCCCTTCGTGCTGGTCGTCGAGGGGTCCATCCCGAACGAGCGGGTCAAGCCGGAGGGCTACTGGTGCGGATTCGGGGACGATCCGGAGACGGGCCAGCCGATCACCACCAGTGAGTGGCTGGACCGGCTCACCCCCAAGGCGCTCGCCGTCGTCGCCATCGGCACCTGTGCGACGTACGGCGGTATCCACGCGATGGCCGGCAATCCGACCGGCGCGATGGGAGTGCCGGACTATCTGGGCTGGGAGTGGAAGTCCAAGGCCGGCATTCCGATCGTCTGCATCCCGGGCTGCCCCGTGCACCCGGACAACGCCTCCGAGACCCTGCTCTACCTGCTGTACCAGGCGGCGGGCGCGGCGCCCATGATCCCGCTGGACGAGGAGCTGCGGCCGACCTGGCTGTTCGGCGCCACGGTGCACGAGGGCTGCGATCGTGCCGGCTACTACGAGCAGGGGCAGTTCGCCACCGAGTACGGATCGCCGCAGTGTCTGGTGAAGCTCGGCTGCTGGGGCCCGGTGGTCAAGTGCAACGTGCCCAAGCGCGGCTGGATCAACGGTGTGGGCGGCTGTCCGAACGTCGGCGGCATCTGCATCGCCTGCACGATGCCGGGCTTCCCCGACAAGTTCATGCCGTTCATGGACGAGCCGCCAGGCGGCCATGTGTCCGCGACGGCGAGCGGCATCTACGGCTCGGTCGTACGACGGCTGCGGCACATCACCGAGAAGACCGTCGAAAAGGAACCGAAGTGGCGCGGCAAGGGCGAGAAGCTCACGACCGGCTACAAGGCCCCGTGGTGACCACGGTTGCCCGCTGAGCAGGACACTCGACAGGAAGGTGGCGCGGCACCATGGCGACGGCGACGAACAAGCCGGCCGGTGACGGCCTCACGGAGATGTCGTGGGACCCGATCACCCGCATCGTGGGCAGTCTCGGCATCCACACCAAGATCGACTTCAAGGCGAAGCGGGTCGCGGAGTGCTACAGCACCTCGTCCGTCTTCCGCGGGTACAGCGTGTTCATGCGCGGCAAGGACCCGCGCGACGCGCACTTCATCACCAGCCGGATCTGCGGCATCTGCGGTGACAACCACGCCACCTGCTCGGTGTACGCCCAGAACATGGCGTACGGCGTGGCACCGCCGCACCTCGGTGAGTGGATCATCAACCTCGGCGAGGCCGCGGAGTACATGTTCGACCACAACATCTTCCAGGAGAACCTGGTCGGTGTGGACTACTGCGAGCGGATGGTCCGCGAGACCAATCCCCGCGTACTCGAACTCGCCGAACGCACCGAGGCCCCGCACGCGGCCGACCACGGCTACCGCACCATCGCCGACATCATGCGCTCGCTCAACCCGCTGGAGGGCGAGTTCTACCGCGAGGCGCTCCAGGTCAGCCGCTACACACGGGAGATGTTCTGTCTGATGGAGGGCCGCCATGTGCACCCCTCCACGCTCTATCCGGGCGGTGTCGGCACGGTCGCGACCATCCAGCTCTTCACCGACTACCTGACCCGGCTCACCCGCTACGTGGAGTTCATGAAGCGGGTCGTCCCGCTGCACGACGACCTCTTCGACTTCTTCTACGAGGCACTGCCCGGGTACGAGGAAGTGGGCAGGCGCCGGGTACTGCTGGGGTGCTGGGGCGCGCTGAACGACCCCGAGTACTGCGACTTCCAGTACGCCAACATGGAGAACTGGGGCCGGCGGATGTTCGTCACCCCTGGTGTCATCGTGGACGGCAAGCTGGTCACCAACAGCCTTCTGGACATCAACCTCGGCATCCGCATCCTGCTCGGCAGCTCGTACTACGAGGACTGGTCGGGCATGGAGAAGTTCGTCGAGCGGGACCCGCTCGGGAACCCCGTCGACGAGCGGCACCCGTGGAACCAGCACACCATCCCGGCCCCTCAGAAGCGGGACTTCGACGACAAGTACAGCTGGGTCATGTCGCCGCGCTGGTTCGACGGCACCGACCATCTGGCCCTGGACACCGGCGGCGGCCCGATCGCCCGCCTGTGGTCCACGGCGCTGTCCGGACTCGTCGACATCGGCTACATCAAGGCCACCGGGCACAGCGTGCAGATCAACCTGCCGCGCACGATGACCAAGCCGGAGATGGCGCTTGAGTGGAAGATCCCGCAGTGGAGCAACGCCCTCGAACGCAACCGGGCCCGCACCTACTTCCAGGCCTACGCCGCCGCGGCCGCCCTCCACTTCGCCGAGCGGGCGATGGAGGAGGTACGCGCCGGACGCACCCAGACCTGGGAGAAGTTCGACGTGCCGGACGAGTCGATCGGCTGCGGCTTCACCGAGGCGGTCCGGGGCGTGCTGTCCCACCACATGGTGATCAGGGACGGCAAGATCGCCAACTACCACCCGTATCCGCCGACGCCCTGGAACGGCAGCGTGCGCGACAGCTACGGCACACCGGGCCCGTACGAGGACGCGGTACAGAACACCCCCATCTTCGAGGAGAACCCGCCCGAGAACTTCAAGGGCATCGACATCATGCGGGCCGTCCGCAGCTTCGACCCGTGTCTGCCGTGCGGCGTGCACATGTACGTCGGCGGCGGGCGGACCATCCAGCAGACGCACATGCCGACGGGGCTGAGCGGACTGGCGGTCTGACCTTCCTCAGGAGAGGGGCTTGCCGATGGCCGGACAGGAGACGGGTGAGCGGATAGGCGCGCTGCTCGACGAGCTGGCGCAGCAGGCGGGACCGGAAGCACGCGACACGGCGGACGAACTCGTGCGCTGCGTCGTGGAGTTCTACGGCGAGGGTCTGGCGCGGGCCGTACGGCTGCTGCGCGCGGCCCCGGACGGCGCGGATCCCCTCGCCGTCCTGACCGCCGACGAACTCGTCAGCGATCTGCTCATCCTGCACGATCTGCATCCGGAGGACACCGCGACCCGGGTGGGCCGGGCCCTCGACAAGGTCCGTCCCTACCTCGGCTCGCACGCGGGTGACGTCGAGGTGGCCGGGCTCGACATGGAGGCGGCCGACGGCCTGACACTGCGGCTCAGGCTGCGCGGCAGCTGCGACGGCTGCCCGTCCTCCACCCAGACCGTGCGCTGGACCATCGAGGAGGCGGTCGCCCGGATCGCCCCCGAGGTGGAGCACATCGAGGTCGAGGGGATGGCCGAGGAGAACCCGCAGCCGTCGCTGCTCCAGATCCTGCCGCACCGCCCGGACGACGTTCCGGGCGGTCCGGCCGCGTCCGGGGAAACGGGCGACCCGGCGCGCTGGTACACCCTCGGCCCCCGGGCGCTGCCCCTGGGCGAACGGGCCACCGGCGTCACGGATGTCGCCGGCCGCACCCTGCTGCTCGTCCGCCTGCCGGGACAGCTGTACGCCTACCGCGACCGCTGCCCGGTCTGTGCGGCGAGCCTCGCACCGGCGGCCCTGGACGGCGAACTGCTGCGGTGCGCGGGATGCGCCGCCGAGTTCGACGTGCACCGGGCGGGCCGGGGCGAGAGGGGCCACCTGGAGCCCGTACCGCTGCTGGAGGAGGACGGATCGGTGCGGGTGGCGCTGCCCGGCGAGCTGCTGGGGGCGGGGCCATGACCACCGACGTCCTCAAACAGTTCACCCGGAGGCCGCCGCCCGCTGGCGAGCGCTGCGACCTGTGCGGGGAGCCGCTTCCCGCCGAGCACCGGCATCTCGTGGACAGCTCCCGGCGGTCCCTCAAATGCGCCTGCCCGCCCTGCCATCTGCTCTTCACCCGGCCGGGCGCGGGGCAGGGCCGCTTCCGGGCCGTCCCCGACCGGTATCTCACCGATCCCGGGTTCGACCTGGACGAGGCGGACTGGAACCGGCTGCAGATCCCTGTCGCGCTCGCCTTCTTCTTCCGCAACTCGGAACTCGACCGGCTCGCGGCCTTCTACCCGAGCCCGGCGGGCGCCACCGAGAGCGAACTCGATCCGCAGACCTGGGACGCGGTCCTCGGAGGCAGCCGGCTCACGGAGCTGCTCGAACCCGACGTGGAGGCACTGCTGCTGCACTACGAACGGGGCAGCTCGGTGACGTGCACGCTCGTCCCGGTCGACGTCTGCTACGAGCTGGTCGGCCGGATGCGGCTGCACTGGAAGGGCTTCGACGGCGGTGCCGAGGCACGCGCGGACATCGCGGAGTTCTTCGATCGGATCACGGCGGCCGCCCGGCCGCTGGAAGCGGAACCCGGGCCCACCGCCGCATCGGCGCGACCTGGGCCCACCGCCGCATCGGCGGAATCCGGGCCCCCCGCCGCTCCCGCGGAATCCGGCAGCCGGGCCACGCACTCCGGGGGCGCCCCGTGACCGATCTCCAGTTCACCTGCACCGGTGTGCGCCCCGAGCCGTACGGAGCCGGGCCCACGCTGCTGTTCGGGCTGCGCATCGAGGAGGCCGATCACCAGCCCGTGCACGCCGTCGCGCTGCGCTGCCAGATCCGTATCGAGCCCGCCGGGCGATCGTACGAGCCGGAGGAAGTCGGCATGCTGGGTGACCTGTTCGGCGAACCGAGCCGCTGGAACAGCACGCTCAAGCCGTTGCAGTTCGCCCACGCCTCCATCACGGTCCCGGGGTTCACCGGTTCGACGGAGGTCGATCTCCCGGTGCCCTGCACCTACGACACGGAGGTCGCCTCCGCGTCGTACTTCCGGGCGCTGTCCCGCGGGGAGGTCCCGCTGCTCCTGCTCTTCTCCGGCACGGTGTTCACGGGCCGGGACGGCTTCCGGGCCGAGCCGGTGCCCTGGCACAAGGAGACGTCGTACCGGATGCCCGTGGACGTGTGGCGGAACATGATCGAGCAGTACTTCCCCAACTCGGGCTGGCTGCGCGTCCGGCTGGACGTGCTGGACGCCTTGCGCCGCTATCGCTCCGCCCACGCCCTGCCGTCCTGGGAGCGGGTCTTCGAGGAACTCCTCGCCACCGCCGACGCGAAGGGGGCCGACTGAGATGAGCAATCCCCTGGAGAACGGCTTCGAACAGGCCCGCACCGTCGCGGACGCCGTCCTGTTCGAGGGATATGTCCTCTACCCCTACCGTGCCTCGGCCGCGAAGAACCAACTGCGCTGGCAGTTCGGCGTCCTGGTGCCACCCGCCTGGACCGCGACGACCGGGGAACACGCCGTCCAGCGCACCGAATGCCTGCTGGAGCCCCGCGCCGGGGACCGGCTCCACACCGAGCTGCGCTTCCTGCACGTCCGGCGGCGCACGGTCGAACGGCTCGACGCCGACGGCGGCTACACGGAGGTGCCCGAACTCGACCTTCCGGACCGGGTGTTGGTGCCATGGGACGAGGGTCACGAGGAGCGCGTACTGATCCATGAATCGCTCGCCGAGCTGATGGGTGATCAGGCGGCCGTCCACGCCGTACGTTTCGACCTGCCGGATTCCGTCGAGTACGAGCCGGTGACCGACTCCGAGGGCCGGACGCTCGGTCGTCTCGTGCGGCACAGGAAGCGGCTGACAGGAGAACTGCGCCCGCGCGTCGAGGAGTTGCCGGGACCGTACCGGGTGCTGCGGCTCACGGTGAGCGTGCACAACACCACCGTCGCCCCGAAGGACGCCGGCACCGACCGTGAGACCGCCCTCGCCCACAGCATGATCGGCACCCATCTGCTGTTCGGCGTGCCCGGGGGACGGTTCCTGTCGCTGACCGACCCGCCCGAGTGGGCCCGCCCGGCCGCCGCGAGCTGCCACAACGACCACACCTGGCCCGTACTCGCGGGACCGCCCGGTTCGGACGACGTCATGCTGTCCTCGCCGATCATCCTGGAGGACCACCCGGCCGTCGCCGAGGAGAGCCCGGGGCCCCTCTACGACGCCACCGAGATCGACGAGATCCTCTCGCTGCGCACGGCCGCGCTCACCGAACGGGAGAAGCGCGAGGCCCGCGGCACGGACGCCCGCGCCGCCGAGGTCATCGACCTGGTGGACGACATGCCGGAGGCGGTCCGCGAACGGCTGCACGGAGCGATCCGGGGGCTGCGCGAGATCACCGGCGACGGCCTTCCGGGCGAGACACGCCCCGCTGCTCCCGAGACCGGACTGCCCCTGCCCGAGGGCCCCGGGCACCCCTGGTGGGACCCGGCGCAGGACCCCGGGGCCGACGAGGTGCCGGCCGCCGTCGTCATCGACGGCGAGAGCGTACGGGCCGGCAGCAGAGTCCTGCTCAGACCGGGCGCCCGGCGTTCCGACGCCCAGGATGCCTTCCTCTTCGGCCGCCACGCCACGGTCGAGGCCGTGGTCGGGGACCTCGACGGCGAGACGCACCTCGCCGTCGTCGTGGACGACGATCCGGGCACCGACGTACGCCGCGCCCAGGGCCGCTTCCTGTACTTCAAGCCCGACGAGGTGGCCCCGTTGAAGGAGGAGGCGACATGACCGGACCCGATCGCGTCGACCCGTCCGGTACGGCCGCACCGGACGGGACACACCGTGTCCTGGTCGCCGGGGTGGGCAACGTGTTCCTCCAGGACGACGGATTCGGGGTGGAGACCGTACGGCGACTCGCCGCGCGCATGCCCGAACTGCCGCCCGGCGTCGAGCTGATGGACGCCGGCATCCGCGGGGTGCACCTCGCCTACCGGCTGCTGGAGGGCTATCGGACCCTCGTGCTGGTGGACATCGTCGGCCGGGGCGGCCCGCCGGGAACGCTCTACACGATCGACGTCGGCCCCGAGCCCCCCGCGGCACGGCCCGAGCCGGGGCCGATGGACACGCACGCCATGGACCCCGCCACCGTGCTGGCCCTGCTGCACGATCTGCACGCCGGCGCGGGCGGCACTCTCCCCGAGGAGGTGTACGTCGTCGGCTGCGAACCCCGCGACACGGACGAGGGCATGGGCCTGACACCCCCGGTGGCCGACGCCGTGGAGGCCGCCGCCGATCTGGTGCTGGACCTGGTACGCCGCGCTGCCTCTGTACCCCAGAGGAGCTGACCACGATGGAGGCAAGGATGGAATGGCAATGGGTGGGCGTGGCCGCGGGCCTCGTACTGGCCTACGGAGTCGCCAGGAACCTGTCGGACATCCGCCGCTACTTGCGCATGCGGCGCATGTGATCCGGCGTACGCGCATGATCCGGCGCACGCGCGCCGGCGCCCGGGCCTTCGCCCGTGCGCCCCGCACGGCCACCGACGTCCTCGAGCTGCACGTACCGCTCGAGGAAGAGATGCAGGGTGCTGTGGAGTTCGCCCAGGCGAACGAACCACAGGGCGAGGTTCATGGCGCCCTGCTGGGTGATCGCGTAGACGCGGCGCGCGGGACCGCTCTCGGAGGCATGCCAGTGCGAGGTGACCTCACCGCTGCTCTCCATGCCCCGCAGCAGCCGGTACACATGCGCCTGATCGGCGTCGGCACAGCCGAAAGCGCCCAGGCGCTGCACCAGCTCGTAGCCATGCCCTTGGCGTTCGGCCAGCAGCAGGAGCAGCACCGGGGTGAGCAGAGCGCGTCGCTCGACCTCGTGGCCAGTCATCGTCTTCTCAGAGTAACCAGCCATGCGCGAGCCCCACACCTGGGCGCCGGAAGGCCCCACGAGGGCCCGGCAGCGGGAGGTGAGGGCCGTGCATGAACTGTCCATCGCCGTGGCGGTCGTCGAACAGGTCGAAGAGGCCCTGCGGGAACAGGGCGGCACGGTCGCGTCGCTGACCCTGCGGATCGGCGAGCTCGCGGGGGTGGTGCCCGAGGCGCTGGACTTCTCGTTCGACCTGGCGACGGAGGGCACCGCGCTGGCGGGGGCACGTCTGCTGATCGAGACTGTCGAGGCACGGGCGCACTGCGACGGCTGCGGCCGCGAGGCGCCGACCGGGATGCCTCCGGTGCTGTGGTGCGTCGCGTGCGGGGCCACGCTGACGCTGCTCGCCGGCCGGGAGCTGGAGATCGTCCGGGTGACGCTGGCCGACCGCCCCCTGGAAGGGAAGAGCGACACGAAGAGCGCGGACGACGGGCCACGGGCCGCGCCGGCCGGGCTGGCGACACACGACGAGGAGGCGAGCCATGTGCCGCACCGTTGACCTGCATCAGGCCGTCCTCGCCAAGAACGACGAGAACGCCCTGGCCCTGCGGAGCTATCTGGGTGACCGCGGCACCGTGGCGGTGAATCTGCTGTCCAGTCCGGGCAGCGGCAAGACGGCCCTGCTCGAACAACTGCTCGCCCGCGCCGTCGCGGGCGGCACCCCGGCCGCCGCGGTCACCGCCGACCTGGCGACCGAGAACGACGCGGTACGGCTGGCCAGGTCCGGCGCCCCCGTGCGGCAGATCCTCACCGACGGGCTCTGCCATCTGGAGGCGGGCATGCTCCAGCGCCGGCTCGAGGACTGGCTGCCCGAGGGCACGCGCCTGCTGTTCGTCGAGAACGTCGGCAATCTCGTCTGCCCGGCCTCCTACGACCTCGGAGAGACCCTGCGCATCGCGCTCGCGTCGGTCACGGAGGGCGAGGACAAGCCGGTCAAGTACCCGACGGCCTTCGGACTCGCGCACCTGGTCGTGATCACCAAGACCGACATCGCGGACGCCGTCGGCTTCGACCGGGAGGCCTTCCTGGGGGGTGTTCAGCAGGTCAACCCCGGAGTGCCGGTCCTGGAGACCTCGGCCCGCACCGGCCAGGGGGTCGACGCGCTGCTGGCCCACATCCTGCGCTGCGCGGCCGGCGACGAGACGCACGTCCCCGTCCTGGCGCGGCAGCACGAGCGGTACCTGCACCGCCACGAGAACGGCGACGGCCACCCCCGACCGGACGGGCACCCGCACCCGGACGGCCCCTCGCACGCCGACGGACACCAGCACCCGCACGAGCGGGAAGACGGGGCCGGCCGGAGCCGGAAGCCGGAGCAGGAGCACGCGCGGTGACACGGACCCCGGGGCGCGAGCGCAGGCACATCACCGTCACGGGCGTCGTCCAGGGAGTGGGTTTCCGGCCCTTCGTGTACACCCTCGCGGAGGAGCTGGGACTGACCGGCTGGGTCACCAACAACGCGCGGGGCGTCGAGGCCGAGGTCGAAGGCCCGGCCGCCGATGTGGAGGCGTTCTGCGCGCGGATCGGGACGGGTCCGCCGCCGCTCGCGGTCGTCGAGTCGGTCGAGCACCGTGGCGTGCCCCTGGAGAACGACGGCTCGGTGTTCACCATCCGCCCCTCCTCCGGCGGCCCCGGCCGCACGCTCGTCTCCCCCGACACGGCCACCTGCGACGCCTGTCTGAGCGAGCTCGCGGACCCCGCCGACCGGCGGTACCGGCACCCGTTCATCACCTGCACGCACTGCGGTCCGCGGTTCACCATCGTGACCTCGCTGCCGTACGACCGGGACCGCACCACCATGGCGGGCTTCCCCATGTGCGCGGACTGCGCCCGCGAGTACACCGACCCGGCCGACCGGCGTTTCCACGCCCAGCCGATCGCCTGCCCGGCCTGCGGCCCCCGGCTCACCCTGCGCACCGGGCCCGGTGATCCGGGCGAGCTGCGCGACGCGCAGGCGATCGCCGAGGCCCGCCGGCTGCTGGCCGAGGGTGCCGTGGTGGCGGTCAAGGGGATCGGCGGCTACCACCTGGCGTGCGACGCGGGCGACCCCGCGGCCGTCCGCACCCTGCGCAAGCGCAAGAACCGTGGCGGCAAGCCCTTCGCGGTGCTGGCCGACTCGCTGGAGACCGTGCGCCGGCTGGCCCACGTCGGGCCGGCCGAGCAGGAGCTGCTGCTCGGGCCGCGCAAGCCGGTGGTCCTGCTGCGGCGGCGGGCGGCCTCCGGCGAGATCGCGGCGGGGGTCGCCCCCGGCAGCCCCGACCTCGGCTTCATGCTCCCGTACACGCCGGTGCACCGGCTGCTGCTCGGTCTGCCCGGTGATCCACCGGGCCCGGCCGTCCTCGTCATGACCAGCGGAAACCGCTCGGGCGAGCCCATCGTCACCGACGACGCCGAGGCGCTGACCCGGCTGGTGGGGCTGGCCGACGCCTGGCTCGCCCACGACCGCCCCGTCCACGTGCCCTGCGACGACTCGGTGGTACGGGTCTGCGCGGGAGCCGAGCTTCCGGTGCGCCGTTCGCGCGGCTACGCCCCCTTCCCGATCGCGCTGCCGGTGCCGGTGGTCCCGGCGCTGGCCGTGGGCGGCGACCTGAAGAACACCTTCTGCGCCGGGGACGGCCGCTACGCCTGGCTGTCCGCGCACGTCGGGGACATGGACGACCTGGCCACCCTGACCGCCTTCGAGCGGGCCACGGGCCATCTGACGGACCTCACCGCCGTCGCGCCGCGCCTGCTGATCGCCGACCTGCACCCCGGCTACCGCTCCACCCAGTGGGCGCGGCGCGCCGCCGAGGCCCGCGGCCTGCCGCTTCGCCAGGTGCAGCACCACCACGCCCATGTCGCCTCCGCCATGGCCGAGCACGGTCTCGACGGCTCGGCCCCGGTGATCGGGATCGCCTTCGACGGGACCGGTTACGGCGACGACGGTGCCGTGTGGGGCGGCGAGGTGCTGCTCGCCGACTACGACGGATACCGGCGGTTCGCTCATCTGGGCTATGCGGCGCTGCCGGGCGGCGACGCGGCCGTACGCAACCCCTACCGGATGGCCCTGTCGCATCTGCGGACGGCGGGACTGCCCTGGTCCGACGAGCTGCCGTGCGCCGCTGCCGCCACCCCGGAGGAGCGGCGGCTGCTCGAACGGCAGCTGGAACGGGGGCTCAACTGCGTGCCCACGTCCAGTATGGGCCGCCTGTTCGACGCGGTGTCCTCGCTCGCGGGGGTCTGCCACCGGGTGGAGTACGAGGCGCAGGCGGCGATGGAACTGGAGAACGCGGCACTGGACGATCTGGCGGGCCCGCTCGGCGACGACGAGCGGAAAGACGGGTACCGGTTCATGCTGAGAACGGTCCGTCAGGACCCCGAGGCGCCATTGATCGCCGATCCGGCGCCGGTCCTGGCCGCCGCCGTCGCGGACGTCCGTGCCGGCGTCACGGCCGGTCCGGTGGCGCGTCGGTTCCATCGGGCCGTGGTCGCCCTGGTCCAGGAGGTGTGCACGGTGGCGCGAGAGCGGACCGGCATCAGCACTGTGGCCCTCAGCGGCGGGGTGTTCTGCAACGCCCTGCTCACCGAGGGCTGCGGCGCCGCTCTGGAACGGGACGGCTTCACCGTACTGAGGCACCACAGGGTTCCCCCCAATGACGGCGGTCTGGCCCTCGGGCAGCTGATCGTCGCCGCACGAGCGCGGGACTAGCGCGGCGGGAGCGCAGGAACGAGTCAGGAGCGAGTCATGTGTCTGGCCGTACCCGGCCGAGTGCTGGAGATCGAGGAACGCGACGCGACGCGGATGGCCAAAGTGGACTTCGGCGGTGTCGTCAAGGACGTGTGTCTGGAGTACGTGCCGGACATGCAGGTCGGTGACTACGCCATCGTCCATGTGGGATTCGCGTTGCAGCGGCTGGACGAGGAGTCGGCGAAGCAGACCCTGCAGCTCTTCGAGAACCTCGGGGTGCTGGAGGAGGAGTTCGGTGACGCCTGGGGCAAGGCCGCCCGGGACGCCGGCGCCGACCGCCCCGCCGGAACCGAACCAACGCCCATGGATGGCGTCGAGAAGGAGGCACGGTCATGAAGTACCTGGACGAGTTCAGCGACCCTGTCCTTGCCAAACGGCTCTTCGACGACATCAGGGCGACCACCACCCGGCCCTGGTCGATCATGGAGGTCTGCGGCGGTCAGACGCACTCGATCATCCGCCACGGCATCGACCAGCTCCTGCCCGAGGAGATCCAGCTGATCCACGGGCCGGGCTGTCCGGTGTGTGTGACCCCGCTGGAGATCATCGACAAGGCGCTGGAGATCGCCTCCCGCCCGGACGTGATCTTCTGCTCCTTCGGCGACATGCTGCGTGTGCCGGGCAGCGGACGCGACCTGTTCAAGGTCAAGAGCGAGGGCGCGGACGTGCGGGTCGTGTACTCGCCGCTGGACGCGCTGAAGGTCGCGCAGGAGAACCCCGACCGTCAGGTCGTGTTCTTCGGCATCGGCTTCGAGACCACCGCGCCGCCCAACGCGATGACCGTCTACCAGGCCAAGAAGCTGGACATCCCCAACTTCAGCCTGCTGGTCTCGCACGTCAAGGTGCCTCCGGCCATCGACGCGATCATGAACTCGCCGGACTGCCGGGTACAGGCGTTCCTCGCCGCCGGGCACGTCTGCACGGTGATGGGCATGGCCGAGTATCCCGAACTCGCCGAGCGGCACCGGGTGCCGATCGTGGTGACCGGGTTCGAGCCGCTGGACATCCTGGAGGGCATCCGCCGCGCGGTACGGCAGCTGGAGGCCGGGCAGCACACCGTGGAGAACGCCTATCCGCGGGCGGTGCAGCCCGAGGGAAGCCCGGCGGCCCGGGCCATGCTGTCCGACGTCTTCGAGGTGACCGACCGGGCCTGGCGCGGGATCGGCATGATTCCGCAGAGTGGCTGGCGGTTGTCGCCCAAGTACCGCGAGTACGACGCCGAGCACCGCTTCTCGGTGACCGGCATCGACACCCAGGAATCGACCGTCTGCCGCAGCGGCGAGGTGCTCCAGGGCCTCATCAAGCCGCACGAGTGCGCCGCGTTCGGCAAGGAGTGCACCCCCCGCAATCCGCTGGGCGCGACGATGGTCTCCAGCGAGGGCGCGTGCGCCGCCTACTACCTGTACCGGCGGCTGGAGGCCCCGAACAAGGAGGCGAGCTCCGTTGGGTGACTCCGCTTCGGCTCCCGTCGACTTCTCCTCCTGGACCTGCCCCGCGCCTCTGCGCGACCACGACAGGATCGTGATGGGGCACGGCGGTGGCGGCACGCTCTCCGCCGAACTGGTGGAGCACCTGTTCGCGCCGGCCTTCGGCAACGATGTGCTCGCGGAGCTCGGCGACTCCGCGCATCTGCGGCTGGGCGGCGCCCGGCTCGCCTTCTCCACCGACTCCTTCGTCGTCCGGCCGCTGTTCTTTCCCGGCGGCAGCATCGGGGACCTCGCCGTCAACGGCACGGTCAACGACCTGGCCATGGCGGGGGCCGTACCGGCCTACCTCTCCTGCGGGTTCATCCTCGAAGAGGGCGTCGAGCTCTCCGTCGTGGGGCGCGTGGCCGAGGCGCTGGGCGAGGCGGCCCGGACGGCCGGGGTGGTGGTCGCGACCGGCGACACCAAGGTCGTCGACGCGGGCCACGGCGACGGCATCTTCATCAACACCGCCGGGATCGGCCTGATCCCGGACGGCGTCGACATCCGCCCGCAGCGCGCGGCACCCGGTGACGTGGTGCTGGTCAGCGGACCGATCGGCGTGCACGGGGTGGCGATCATGAGCGTGCGGGAGGGGCTGGAGTTCGGCGTCGAGATCCAGAGCGACACCGCGTCGCTGGCCGGTCTGGTCGCGGACATGCTGGCCGTCTGCCCCGACCTTCATGTGCTGCGCGATCCGACCCGTGGCGGCCTGGCCACCTCCCTGAACGAGATCGCCGCGGCCGCGGGAGTCGGCATCGCGCTCGACGAGCGGTCCCTGCCCATCCCGGAGACGGTCGCCAACGCCTGCGCCTTCCTCGGCCTCGACCCGCTGTACGTGGCCAACGAGGGCAAGCTGGTGGCGTTCGTGGCTCCGGAGCACGCCGACGCCGTGCTCGCGGCGATGCGCGCCCACCCGCTCGGCAAGGAGTCCGTGGCGATCGGCCACTGCGTCCCCGACCACCCCGGCATCGTGGTCGCGGCCACCGGTCTGGGCGGCACCCGCGTGGTGGACATGCCGCTCGGAGAGCAGCTGCCGCGCATCTGCTGACAGCCGTTCGCCGAACCCGGCACTCCCGAGGCCGGTCCCCGGTGACGACCCGCACCAAGCGGGCGTCAACCGGGGGCCGGCCTCTTTCGGGTCCAACGCGTGCAACCCCCTCGCAACGTCCGGGATGGTCGGCTGAGTCGTGCCCCTGCGGGCGGTGCGTCCGCGGCGGGGCCGCGCACGACGTGTGAGAGCCGCGAGACCCGAGGGGGAGAGCCGATGGACGTCGTCCCACGTGTGGAGCTGACCCCCGCCGCCTCCGAGCTGCTGCGGCGACTGCGCACGCTGCACGGACCGCTGATGTTCCACCAGTCGGGCGGCTGCTGCGACGGCAGCGCGCCCATGTGCTTCCCGGAGGGCGAGTTCCGCACCGGCGGCTCCGACGTCCTGCTGGCCGAGCTGGAGGTCGAGGGCGTCGAGGAGCCGGTGACCTTCTGGATGTCGAAGAGCCAGTACGAACTGTGGAGCCACACGCGGCTGATCGTGGACGTCGTGCCGGGCCGGGGCAGTGGCTTCTCTCTCGAGGCACCCGAAGGAGTGCGTTTTCTGATCCGTTCCCGCGTCGTCGGCGCCTAGCCACCGGCCCGGGCACCGACCTCTGGTGCAATTCCCCTGAGTCCTGCGAAAGTTGACGAGACATCAGGGGGCACCGTGACGCGTCGCGACGGACGGTTCAGAACGGCACTGACGGTCTTCACGGCATGCGGAGCGCTGGCCGGTATCGCCCTGACCGGGGCGGCACCGGCCAGCGGCGCGGAGGGCGCGGCGGACATCGCGCCCGGCGTCGAGTACACGCAGTTGGACATCCCGGCGGCCAAGGGGATGGCGCACGCGCACGTATTGAGCGTCGATCTGCGCAATCCTCATGTGCGCGTCGACCTCTTGTACCCGGGAGTCGTGGCGTCCCGGGCGCCCGTCTCCCGGCTGGCCGACTCCCGGGGCGCCGTCGCCGGAGTCAACGGCGACTTCTTCAACATCGCGGAGACCCAGCATCCGGGGGTCGAGGCGACGGGCGCGACCGTCGGTCCGGCGATCGCGAGCGGTCGCGGGCTCAAGGCCGCGGTCCCCGACGGTCAGCGTTTCGGACCGGCGCTGCCGCCCGGCACGACCACCGAGGACGTGTTCGGTGTGGGCGTCGACCGCCGGGCCCGGCTGGACAGCGTGGCCCTCGACGGGTCCGTCCGCAGCTCCGACGGCACCTGGCCGCTCGGCGGGTTCAACCAGTACGCGCTCCCGGTCGGTTCCGTCGGCGCGTTCACCGCGGACTGGGGCAGCGTCTCCCGGGTGCGGGCGACCTGTGGCACGGACACCGACCGGGCCGCGCCGTGCAGCACCGACACCTACGAGGTGACGGTCCGCCGCGGGAAGGTCGTGTCCGCCGCCGACACTCCGGGCAGCGGCCCCATCGCGTCCGGCACCACCGTGCTGGTGGGCCGCGAAGAGGGCGCCCGGCAGCTGCGGAAGCTGTCCGTGGGCGAACGGGTCGGGGTGCGGCACCGGTTGGTCGCGGAGTCCTCCCGGGTGCCGTACCGCTTCGCGCTCGGGGGCTATCCGATGATGAGCGACGGCGTGCCGCTGCCGGGTCTGGACGACAAGACCTCCGCCGTACGGACCGCGGTGGGCTTCTCCGACCACGGGCGCCGCATGCAGCTCCTCGCCCTGGACGGCGCCCCGGAGTTCCGGAACGGGCTCACCATCGCCGAAGTGACGGCGGCGATGCGGCGGTTGGGTTCGCTGGACGCCTTCAGCCTGGACGGCGGCGGATCCACCACGATGGTGGCCCGGCAGGCGGGGGCGGACACCGTCAGCGTCCTCAACCACCCGAGCGGCGGCGCCGAGCGTCCCGTCCCGAACGGCATCGGGGTGTTCGCGCGCCCGTGACGCGGCGGCACGTCATGGCGTCAGACTGCCCACGATGTCCGCCGTCGCGGTGAGGCCACTGTGGATGGTCGGGGCCATGCTCGTGCTGGCCAGCAGGAACCCGAGCAGGGCGCAGACCAGGGCGTGGGAGATCTTCAGCCCTCCGTTACGGAGGAAGATCACCGCCAGCAACAGGAGAAGCAGCACCACAGAGATGGAAATGGCCATCGTCAACCTCCTCCGCCACGTCCACTTCGCGGCGTTCGGCCGCAAGTGTGGCGTAGCGGAGGGTTCGCCCGGGCGGTTGACGTGTCCTCCGAACGAGTGGTGTTCTACCGCCGGTCGTGGGCGTCCAGGAACTCTTGGAGACCGCCCAGGTCATCGGTGTTGAGGTAATCGACGTCGGCGGCGAGCAGTTCGCGCCAGAGCGCCTCGCGTGCCGGACCCGCCAGATCGGGTGTCGCCCAGAACCTGACCTTCTGCCGGCGCGCGTGCGCGGCCGCCATGATGCCCCGCAGCTTCTCGCGCTCGGCGTCCGGGAACGGGCCCGCGCCCAGCCAGCTGAAGTTGAGTGCCCAGTTGTCGCTGATCAGCGGGACGAAGGAGGCGGGGGCGGCGCTGCCGAGGTCGGTGAGGCGGCCGTCGTAGAAGGCGCGGCGCACGGTCTGCGCCTCCATGGGAGCCCGCGCGGCGCGGTCCCCGGAGATCACGGCCGTGACCGGGCCGGGGTGCACCCGGCCGTGCGCGTACGTGGTGAACAGGTGCCGGTAGCGGCGCAGATGCCGGTCGAGTTCGAGGTACGTCGAGGAGCCCTCGGTCTTGATGTCGATGAGGAGTTGGAGCGGCCTGCGGTAACCCCGGTACACCGAGCCGTGGTTGGCACGGACGCGGGCGGCCAGCGGGCCGAGGTAGAGGGATTCGAGCGTGCGGGTGGGATCGAGGTCCACCGGGTCGTGGGCGACCAGGAGCTGGCCGCCGACGAGGTAGATGTCCGCCTCGACGCTGCCGAACCGGTGGTCGAGGGCGTCGAAGAGGGGGCGCGGATGGTCGTAGTCGTTGTGGGCGTGGGCGCGCCACAGGGGGTGCGCATGGGGGTGGGGCTTCGCCTCGCCTGCCAGGGCCCGCGAAGCGGGCAGGGCGATCGAGCCCGCGAGGGCGGCGCCGAGGGTGGTGAGAGCTCTGCGACGGGTGGTAGGGGCCATGTTCCGCCTCCCTTGAGGGTGCCGTACGGGACCTCAGGGAGTATGCGGTCGGCAGGGCTCAAGGAACCCTGCCGTGAAGGGAGTTGGCCGGACCGACGCTACGCGTTCACTTCACCGGATCCGCGGGGGACACGGCGTTCCCCCGCCCGTCTCGGGCACACGGGAGAAGCCCGCCCCAGGTGGGGCGGGCTTCAGTCGAAAGGGTGTCAGGGCGCTTGGAGATCGACCAGTTCGGCCAGTGCCGCGCGATGCGCGCCGGCCGTGCCGTACGCGATCGAGTCGGCCTTGGCGCGCTTCAGATAGAGGTGCACCGGGTGCTCCCATGTCATGCCGATGCCGCCGTGCAGCTGGAGCGCCTCCTCGGCGGCGTGCACAGCGACGGGTGCCGCGTACGCCTGGGCGACCGCGACCGCCACGTCGCTGTCCGCGCTGCCGGTGGCCAACGCGTCGGCGGCGTTCCGCGCCGCGGCGCGCGTGTTGACGACCTCCAGCCACACCTGGGCCAGCCGGTGCTTGAGCGCCTGGAATCCGCCGACCGGCCGGTTGAACTGCTTGCGCTCCTTGAGGTAGCGGACGGTCTCCGTCAACGACCAGTCGGCGAGCCCGAGCTGCTCGGAGGCGAGCAGTCCGGCGCCGGCCCGCAGCGCGCGCCGCACGGCCGTCGGCGCGTCCGTGGTGAGCGGCCGTGCGGGAACTCCGTCGAGGGTGATCCGGGCGAGCGGCCTGGTCTGGTCGAGACAGCTCTGCTGGACGATCGTGACGGCGTCCGCGTCGACGGCGTGGAGCCCGCCGTCCTCGGCCGGAACCAGCAGGACGTCGGCGGCGCCCGCGTCCGCGATTCCCGTCAGTTCACCGTGCAGGGCACCGTTCTCCAGCCGTACGACCTGGTAGGCGCCGCCCGGTCCGACGTTCAGCGGGACGGCCAGGGCGCCCACGGTCCGGCCGGAGGCGAGCGCGGCGAGCAGGTCGGCCGCGACCGGTCCCGTACAGGCCAGCAGCGCTTCGGTCGCGACGACGGCGCTCGTCAGATAGGGCACGGGAGCGACCGCGCGGCCCAACTCCTCCAGGACCACGGCGGCTTCGCGGTGCGTGGCACCCTGGCCGCCCCGCTCCTCGGGCACCAGGAGGCCCGCGAGGCCCATGCTCTCCGAGAGGGCCTTCCACAGCTCGGGGTCGTGCGGAGCGCCCGACTCGCTGCGGGTGATGACGTCCGCCGGGGCGCAGCGGTCGGCGAGGAGGTCACGGACGGCGGCCCGCAGCGCCTCTTCCTCCTCGGTGTAGAGGAGATCGGGCTGGGTGCTCTCCTGGCTCATCGGGCGAGGTCCTTCCATGCGACGTCCTTGTCGGTGCGCGGCTCGGACGGCAGGCCCAGGACGCGTTCGGCGACGATGTTCAGCAGGACCTCGCTGGTCCCGCCCTCGATGCTGTTTCCCTTGGAGCGCAGGTAGCGGTAGCCGGCGTCCCGGCCGGTGAAGTCGACGAGTTCCGGCCGACGCATCGTCCAGTCCTCGTACAACAGGCCTTCCTCGCCGAGGAGTTCGACCTCCAGTCCACTGATCTCCTGGTTGAGCCGGGCGAAGCCGAGCTTCATCCCGGAGCCCTCGTGGCCGGGCTGGCCGGCGACGAGCTGCTGACGCAGCCGCTCGCCCGAGAGCCGGGCGACCTCGGCCTCGACCCACAGCTTCAGCAGCCGCTGGTGCGTGTCGTGGGTGCGCAGTTCGGGCCGCTCGCGCCAGGTCTTGGAGACCGGGCCGATCATGCCGCCCTCACGCGGGATGCGCATGCCGCCGATGGACACGCGCTCGTTCATCAGCGTGGTCTGGGCGACCCGCCAGCCGTCGCCGACCTCGCCGAGGCGGTGCGCGTCGGGGATGCGGACGTCGGTGAGGAAGACCTCGTTGAACTCGGCCTCGCCGGTGATCTGGCGCAGCGGCCGTACGTCGACGCCCGGGTCGGTCATGTCGCAGATGAAGTAGGTGATGCCTCGGTGCTTGGGCAGGTCCGGGTCGGTGCGGGCGATGAGGATGGCCCAACGGGCGACGTGGGCGCTGGAGGTCCACACCTTCTGCCCGTTGACCACCCACTCTCCCCCGCTGCCCGTCTCATCGCCGTCCGCGCGGACCGCGCGGGTGCCGAGGGCGGCCAGGTCCGAGCCCGCGCCGGGCTCGCTGAAGAGCTGGCACCACACCTCCTCGCCGACCCACAGGGGCCGCAGGAAGCGCCGCTTCTGCTCCTCCGTGCCGAAGCCGAGGATGGTCGGAGCGGCCATGCCGAGGCCGATGCCGATCCGCCGCGGGTCGTTGTCGGGCGCGTCCGCGGCCGCCAGCTCGGCGTCCACGACAGCCTGGAGGCTGCGCGGGGCGCCGAGTCCGCCGAGGCCCTCCGGGTAGTGCACCCAGGCGAGCCCGGCGTCGAAGCGCGCCTTCAGGAAGTCCAGGCGATCGGTTTCCCTGGGAGGATGCGCGGCCAGCAACTCCTGGGTGCGGCGGCGCAGTTCGGTTGCGTCGGTCATGCGGCGGCTCCGTTCTGAAGTGCGGGCACCACGGCGATCCGTCCGGTGGTGACTCCGTCGGCGACCCGCTGCACGGCGGCGGCGGCCCCGCTCAGCGGCACCCGCTCGCTCACCAGCGGCTTGATCGCGCCCCGTGCGGCCAGCTCGGTGAGCTGCTCGTGGCAGTGCAGGACCAGCTTCGGGTTCTTGGTGTTGTACAGGCCCCAGTGCAGGCCGAGGATCGCGTAGTTCTTGACGAGGGCGTGGTTCAGCGCGGGGCTCGGGATCGAGCCGCTCGCGAAGCCGACGACCACGATCCGGCCCTCGAAGGCGACGACCTTGGTGGACTGGGTGTAGGCCTCGCCGCCGACGGGGTCGTAGATCACGTCCGCGCCGCGTCCGCCGGTCGCTTCCTTGACGGCGCCGATGACGTTCTCGGCTCGCCGGTCGATGACGACGTCGCAGCCCAGCTCGCGCGCCACGGCGGCCTTGTCGGCGCCGCCCACGACACCGATGACGGTGGCGCCCGCCGCCTTTCCGAGCTGGACGGCCGCGCTGCCGACCCCGCCCGCGGCGGCGTGGACGAGGAGGGTCTCGCCGGCTTCGAGGCGGGCCCGGCGGTGCAGGCCGAACCAGCCCGTCTGGTAGCCGATGTGCAGGGCCGCGGCCTCGGCGTCGTCGAGGGCGTCGGGCGCGGGCAGCAGGGCCGCGGCGTCCGCGATCGTGTACTCCGCGAATCCGCCGTCGGGCAGCGCGGGATTGGCGATCACCCGGCGGCCGTCCTCGGTCTCGCCGCAGATCTCCACACCGGGCGTGAACGGCAGCGGCGGCCTGACCTGGTACTGGCCGCGGCACATCAGCGCGTCCGGGAAGTTGATGTTCGCGGCGCGCACCTTGAGCAGGACCTGGCCGTCACCGGGCGTCGGCCGATCCACCTCCTGGAGGCGCATCACCTCTGCGGGCTCGCCGGTCTGGTGCACTTGCCATGCCTGCATGCGGGGCCTCCAGGGGACTGCGTCGTCTGACCGGGGTCGAGCGCATACTAAGCGGTCGCTTGCCCACCTGGGAACAGGAGGCGCCCGTCGTCTTCGCCACGCCGCACGCCGGCGGCCCCGCCGCCCGTTCTCACAGCTCCTTGCCCCGCACCTTGGGCCGCGCCCGTACGTGCATCCGCTCCCCCTGCGGCCCGAACAGGCTCAGGAACTCCACGGGCCCCTCCCCCGTCGACCCGAACCAGTGCGGAACCCGGGTGTCGAACTCCGCCGCCTCCCCCGCCCCCAGCACGACGTCGTGCTCACCGAGCACCAGCCGCAGCCGCCCGGACAGCACGTACAGCCACTCGTAGCCCTCGTGCGTGCGCGGATCCGGTGCCATCGCCCGCTGCGGTTCGACCACCTTGTAGGCCTGGAGTCCGCCGGGCTGGCGGGTCAGCGGCCAGTGCGTCCGGCCGTACCGCACGATCGGCTCGGAGCGCACCCGGGGATCGCCGACCTGCGGGGCGCCGACCAGTTCGTCCAGCGGGACCTGGTGGGCCCGCGCGATGGGCAGCAGCAGCTCCAGGCTGGGCTTGCGCAGCCCCGATTCCAGGCGCGACAGCGTGCTCACGGAGATCCCGGTCGCCTCGGACAGTCCGGCCAGCGTCGCGCCGCGGTCCTTCCGGATCCGGCGCAGTCGCGGACCCACCTCGGCGAGAACCTCGTCCGTCGCCGCGTCGCCGCCCGCTCCGTGCCGGACTCCGTCACTCACACCCGCATGGGCCGCGTCATTCATGCCCTCATTGCAGAATCGGCAAAGCCATTTGTCAATCCGGCGGGTACCGGGCGACCTTCTGGGTGGAGGTGGTCACCATGACCGAGACATACGAAGTGGTCGTCGTCGGCGGCGGCACGGCCGGGCTCTCCGCGGCGCTGGTCCTCGGCCGGGCGCGGCGCCGCACCCTCGTCGTCGACGCGGGCGAGCCGCGCAACGCGCCCGCCGCGCACCTGCAGGGCTATCTGACCCGGGACGGTATGCCGCCCGCCGATTTCCTCGCGGCGGGCCGGCGGGAGGTCGAGGGGTACGGGGTGGAGATCGTCCGGGACCGGGTGGTGGACGTGGTCCGGGACGGTGCCGGGGAGTTCGACGTCACCGTCGGGGCCGGGCGCACGGTCCACGCGCGCCGCCTGATCGTCACGACGGGGCTGGTCGACGAGCTGCCGCCGGTGCCGGGCGTCGCCGAGCGCTTCGGACGCGATGTGCTGCACTGCCCGTACTGCCACGGCTGGGAGGTCCGCGACCAGGCCTTCGGCGTGCTGGCCAGTACGCCGATGAGCGTGCACCAGGCACTGATGGTCAGCCAGTGGTCGAAGGACGTGACGCTGTTCCTGCACACGGTCGGCGAGGACCGGCTCCCCGACGAGGACCTGCGCCGGCTCGCCGCCGCGGGGGTCGCCGTGGTGCCGGGCGAGGTCGCGGAGCTGGTGGTCGAGGCCGACCGCCTCACCGGCGTCCGCCTGGCCGACGGGTCCACGCACGAGCGCACGGTGCTGTTCGTGGCGCCCCGCGCCGTGCCGCAGACCGGTCTGCTCGAACGGCTGGGCGCCGAGCTGACGGAGACCCCGTTCGGCTCCTACCCGGTGATCGACCCGACCGGGCTGACGAGCCTGCCGGGCGTCTGGGCGGCGGGCAACGCGACCGGCTTCGCCGAGCAGGTCGTGAACGCGGCGAGCGGCGGCTACCGCGCGGCGGCCACCCTCAACGGCGAACTCCTCTTCACCGACCTCGACGCGGCCGTGGCGCGGGGGCAGGGCTGAAGGGTGTTGCAGAAGGTTGTGTCCGGGCAGGCCGCCACGCGCGTACGGGTGTGAACCCGGCGTCGGCGTTGCACCATGGCTGCATGCTGCTGAGCCGGCTCGCCCATGTGTCCCAGGAGGTCGCCGCCACCTCGGCGCGGTCCCGGAAGACCGCTCTGCTCGCGGAGCTGTTCCGGGACGCCGAGGCGGACGACGTGCCGATCGTGATCCCGTATCTGGCGGGGCGGCTGCCGCAGGGCCGGCTCGGCATCGGCTGGAAGGTGCTGAGCAGACGGGTCGACCCCGCCGCCGGACCCACCCTCACCGTGCGCGAGGTGGACGCCCGGCTCACCGCGCTCGGCAAGGTCTCGGGCACCGGCTCACAGGCCGAACGGGCCCGCCTGGTGGGCGAGTTGATGGCGGCGGCCACCGAGGACGAACAGCGTTTCCTGTTCGGGCTGCTCACCGGTGAGGTTCGCCAGGGCGCGCTGGACGCGGTCGCGGTCGAGGGGCTCGCCGAGGCGACCGGCGCACCCGCGGAGGATGTACGACGGGCGGTGATGCTCGCCGGTTCGCTGCAGGCGGTGGCGCGGGCCCTCCTCGCGGACGGCCCGGGAGCCCTGGACGGGTTCCGGCTCACCGTCGGCCGCCCGGTGCTTCCGATGCTGGCGCACACCGCCGCCTCCGTGTCCGAGGCGGTCGGCAAGCTCGGCGCCTGCGCGGTCGAGGAGAAGCTCGACGGCATCCGCGTACAACTGCACCGCGACGGCGAGGAGGTCCGCGTGTACACCCGCACTCTCGACGACATCACCGACCGGCTGCCCGAACTCACCGTCGCGGCAATGGAGTTGCGGGGCGAGCGGTTCATCCTGGACGGTGAGGTGATCGCGCTGGACGACCGGGGGCGGCCGCGTTCCTTCCAGGAGACGGCCGGCCGGGTGGGGTCCCGCGTGGACGTGGCGACGGCCGCGCGGACGGTGCCCGTCTCCCCCGTGTTCTTCGATGCCCTCTCCGTCGACGGGCGGGAACTGCTGGACCTGCCGTTCACCGAGCGGCACGCGGAACTGGCACGGCTGGTGCCCGAGCCGATGCGGGTCCGGCGGACGCTGGTGCCGGGGCCCGACGATGCCGCCGAGGCCGAGAGGTTCCTCGCCGACACGCTGGCCCGGGGCCACGAGGGCGTCGTCGTGAAGGCCCTCGACGCCCCGTACAGCGCGGGGCGGCGCGGAGCGTCCTGGCTGAAGGTCAAGCCCGTGCACACCCTCGACCTGGTGGTCCTGGCGGCCGAGTGGGGCCACGGGCGGCGCACCGGCAAGCTCTCGAACCTGCACCTGGGCGCCCGCACCGGCGACGGCTCCTTCGCCATGCTCGGCAAGACGTTCAAGGGCATGACCGACGCGATGCTCACCTGGCAGACCGAACGGCTCCGGGAGCTGGCCGTCGAGGACGACGGCCACGTGGTGACCGTACGGCCCGAACTCGTCGTCGAGATCGCGTACGACGGCCTGCAGAGGTCCACCCGCTACCCCGCCGGTGTCACCCTGCGCTTCGCCCGGGTCGTGCGCTATCGCGAGGACAAGCCGCCTGCCGAGGCCGACACGGTCGACAGCCTGCTCGCCGCACACCCGGAGGTGTCGCGATGAGCGCGGAGAAGCACGGAAAGAGGAGCGCCGGCCTGCTGTTGTTCCGGCACACCGACAGCGGCCTGGAAGTATTGCTCGGCCATATGGGCGGCCCTTTCTTCGCACGGCGGGACGCGGGTGCCTGGACCGTTCCCAAGGGCGAGTACGAGCCCGACGAGACGGCCTGGGACGCGGCCCGTCGCGAGTTCCGGGAGGAGCTCGGGCTGCCGCCGCCCGACGGGGAGGCGGTCCCGCTCGGCGAGGTCACGCAGACGAACGGCAAGGTCGTCACGGCCTGGGCGATCGAGGCGGAGCTCGATCCGGCGACCGTGGTCCCCGGCACGTTCACCATGGAGTGGCCGCCGAAGTCGGGACAGCGGCAGGAGTTCCCCGAGCTGGACCGGGTGGAGTGGATGACCCCGGACCGGGCCCGGACACTGATCGTGAAGGCGCAGGCCGTGTTTCTCGACCGGCTGGCGGAGCACTCGGACTGAGAGCCGGTGTCCGGCCAGGTGCGCCGGCTCCCCGAGACGCCCTCCGCGTTGCGCCGCACCGCGCCGCGCGGGAGGGTCGAGGAACAGCCCGCTTTCAGGAGGTCGGCCATGCCCATCGCGACGGTGAACCCGGCGAACGGCGAGACGCTCAAGACGTACGACGCGCTCGGCGCCGAGGAGATCGAGCGCAGGCTCGATGCCGCCGAGGCCACGTTCCGCACTTATCGCACCACCTCGTTCGCCGAGCGGGCACGGCTCATGCACCGCGCCGCCGGTCTCCTGGACGAGGAACTGGAGGACATCGGCCGGGTGATGACCACCGAGATGGGCAAGCCGGTCAAGCAGGCCCGGGCGGAGGCCGCCAAATGCGCCAAGGCGATGCGCTGGTACGCCGACCACGCCGAGGACCTGCTGGCCGACGAAATGGCCGCCCCCGCCGACGCCGCGGACTCCGGGGCCTCCCGGGTCCTCGTGCGCTACCGGCCGATCGGACCGGTGCTCGCCGTGATGCCGTGGAACTTCCCGCTCTGGCAGGTGGTCCGCTTCGCCGCGCCCGCGCTGATGGCGGGCAATGTGGGCCTGCTCAAGCACGCATCGAACGTGCCGCAGACCGCCCTCTATCTGGAGGACCTGTTCCGCCGGGCGGGCTTCCCCGAGGGCTGCTTCCAGACGCTGCTGATCGGCTCTGGGGCGGTCGAGGGCATCCTGCGGGACCCCCGGGTCAAGGCGGCCACCCTGACCGGCAGTGAACCGGCCGGCCGGGCGGTCGCCTCGGTCGCCGGGGACGAGGTGAAGAAGACGGTGCTGGAGCTGGGCGGCAGCGACCCGTACGTCGTGATGCCGTCCGCCGACGTCGAACGCGCCGCGAAGATCGCCGTGACGGCGCGCGCGCAGAACAACGGTCAGTCGTGCATCGCGGCCAAGCGGTTCATCGTGCACACCGACGTGTTCGACGCCTTCGCCGAGCGGTTCGCGGCGGGCATGGGGGCCCTCAAGATCGGCGACCCGCTCGAGGAGGACACCGAGATCGGGCCGCTCTCCACCGAGCAGGGCCGCGCCGACCTGGAGGAACTCGTCGACGACGCGGTGGAGAACGGCGCGACGGTGCTGTGCGGCGGTGAACGCCCCGACGGCTTCGGCGACGGCTGGTACTACGCGCCGACGGTGCTCACCGACATCACCCCCGCGATGCGCATCCACCTGGAGGAGACCTTCGGGCCCGTCGCCACGCTGTACCGGGCGGCCGATCTGGACGAGGCGTTGGCCATGGCCAACGACACCCCGTTCGGGCTGAGCTCGAACGTCTGGACGCGCGACGAGGCCGAGGTGGAGCGGTTCGTCCGCGATCTGGACGCGGGCGGGGTGTTCGTCAACGGGATGACGGCCTCGCACCCCGCGTTCCCCTTCGGCGGGGAGAAGCGCTCGGGCTACGGACGTGAGCTGTCGGGGCACGGAATCCGAGAGTTCTGCAACATCACCACCGTATGGCACGGAGCGTGAGCGTTCCGCAGTTACGATCCCCCCTGTGAACCGCGAAGTGACCCTCCCTCTGATCGTCGACGACCGCGGCACGTTGCAGGTGTCGGCCGCCGACGTCAGCAAGCTGCTGCGCACGGTGGGCGGCCGGTGGCTGCATCTGGTGGAGGCCGGCCAGGACGGCCTCGACGAGGACACGGTGGCCGCGCTCACGATCGAACTGGCCAAGCTGGCCGACCGGATCGACGTCGCCTGCATCGCGCACAGCAGCGGGACGAGCGCGGGCTGAGCGGCAGGCGCCATGTCTCTGGCGCGCCGCCCCGTACCGGGCGCCGGAGGCCCGCCGAGCGGCCATCCGACGCCCCACGGGCCCCGCGCCCGACGCTCCGCGGGCCCCGCAGGCCCGGTGTGTCAGGCGACCCGCTGGTCCAGCTCCCACAGGGCGTGCCAGAACTTCGTCTCGTACGCCTGGAGCAGCCGCCCGTAGCGGTGGACGTCGTCCTGCGAGACCCGTCCGGCGTCGAGCCCGGCCTGCACGGCGCTCAGCGCCCTGCGCTCCAGCTCGGGGGCGGGCGCGGCGAAGAAGTCGAAGAAGCCGCAGGCCTCGTCGGCGAAGCCGTAGTGGTGGCGCAGCGCCTCGGCGATCGTCTCGCAATAGCCACCCCACACCGCGATGTTGGCGCCGAGCGCGAGGACCACGTCGGCCGGCTCCCCGTTCAGGGCGAGCCAGGCGACATACGCGGGATAGGCCTGGCAGTCGGCGAGCGGCTCGTACGCGGACGTCCGCGCCTCGTCGGCCCCCACGGCGGCGGCGAAAGCGGCGAGCCGCTCCTGGGCCAGCGCCTCACCTTCCGCGAGCATCTCGAAGAAGGCGGCGCACGCCGGGTCGGGGGCCGACGTCCGGGTGCCGATCGCCGACCGTTCGGCCAGATGCAGGAACGCGCGGTGGTCCGCGGCGATCACATGGCGCTGTTCGAGTGCGAGAGCCACGAGCGTGGTGCGCTGGGCGGCGCCCCTGGCGATCACGGGCAGCAGCCGGTTGGCATGGGGATCCGGGGCGAGATTCCCGGTGGTGCTCTCCAGCAGTTCCCTGGCCGTCGGCGTCATCGCGTGCTCCTTCGGTCCGGCTGACTCCGAGCCCCTTCGACCAGGGTGCCACGCCGGGACTCCGTGCCCCCGGTCGCGCCGGTCCGGCGATGTCCCAGGTCCAGCCGGCGACCGTCGCCCCGAAGGCGAGCCGGACATGCTCTCGCCTGCGGGCCGCGCGCGAGCTCCCCACGGGGCTGCGCACACCCGTGATCCGCGGTGCCCGGTGAACGAGTGCCCGGTGACGGGTGCGGGGCCGCGGGGAACCGGGCGAGGGGGCGCGACCGCCCCCGCCCGCGCGGGCCTTCTACCGGATCGGCATCCCGGACAGCGTCCGGGCGATCACCAGCCGCTGGATCTCGCTGGTGCCTTCGAAGATGGTGTAGATGGCCGCGTCACGGTGCATCCGCTCCACCGGGTACTCCCGCGTGTAGCCGTTGCCGCCGAGGATCTGGATCGCCTGACCGGTGACCTTCTTCGCCGTCTCGCTGGCGAACAGCTTCGACATCGATCCCTCGGCCGCCGTGAACTGCTTGCCGTTGACCGCCATCCAGGACGCCCGCCACACCAGCAGTCGCGCGGCGTCGATCGAGGTGCGCATGTCGGCGATCTGGAAGGCGACACCCTGGTTGTCGATGATCGGGCGGCCGAACTGCTCACGCGTCTTCGCGTAGTCGAGGGCGACCTCGTACGCGGCCCGTGCGGTGCCCACCGCCATGGCGCCGACGGCCGGACGGGACGCCTCGAACGTGGCCATCGCGGCGTTCTTCACGCGCTCGCCGCCCCCCGCCCTGACGCGCTCATGGGCGCGGGCCATGCGCTCGTCGAGCTTCTCCTTGCCGCCGAGCAGGCAGGAGCCGGGGATGCGGACGTTCTCCAGGACGACCTCGGCGGTGTGCGAGGCGCGGATGCCGTGCTTCTTGAACTTCTGGCCCTGCGACAGGCCGGGCGTGTTCGGCGGCACGATGAAGGAGGCGTGGCCCTTGGAGCCGAGGTCCGCGTCGACGACCGCGACGACGACGTGGACATTGGCGATGCCGCCGTTGGTCGCCCAGGTCTTCGTGCCGTTCAGGACCCACTCGTCCTTGGCCTCGTCGTAGACGGCACGCGTGCGCATCGAGGCGACGTCGGAGCCGGCGTCCGGCTCGGAGGAGCAGAAGGCGGCGAGCTTGACATCGTTGGCATCGCCGTACATCTGCGGGATCCAGGTACCGATCTGCTCCTCGGTGCCGTTGGCGAGGACGCCCACGGCGGCGAGGCCGGTGCCGACGATCGAGAGGGCGATGCCCGCGTCGCCCCAGAACAGCTCCTCCATGGCCATCGGTACGCCGAGGCCGGTGGGGTCGAAGTACTGCTGGGCGTAGAAGTCCAGGGAGTAGATGCCGACCTTCGCGGCTTCCTGGATGACCGGCCAGGGAGTCTCTTCGCGCTCGTCCCATTCGGCGGCCGCGGGGCGGATGACATCGGCGGCGAAGCCGTGCAGCCAGTCCCGGACCTCCTTCTGTTCGTCGTTGAGCTCCATGGTGAACTCGGCCATGTCCCCTCCAGCGCTGCACTAAACTGTTACTTGCGGTAACTGGAGTCTGTTACCGGCTAGTAGAAAAAGTCAACTCCCGAGCCCGGCTCGGCAGCCCGTTCGATACCCATACGCCGATCAGTGTTAGTTTGCGCAGGCGTCACCGAAAAACCACGGGTGGGGAGAGCACATGGACACCACACAGCGGACCGATCAGCAGAGGTCCGCCGACCGCCGCCGGCGTGAGCTGCTGGAAGCCGCCGACAGAGTGGTGCTCCGCGACGGCCCCGGGGCCTCCATGAACGCCATCGCCGCCGAGGCGGGCATCACGAAGCCGATTCTGTACCGCCACTTCGGCGACAAGGGCGGCCTCTACGCCGCACTCGCCAAGCGGCACACCGACGCACTCCTCGGAGCGCTGCGGGCGGCACTGGACGCCCCGGCCGAGCGGCGTGAGCGCGTCGAGGCGACGCTCGATACGTATTTGGCCGCCATCGAGGCCCGGCCGCAGGTCTACCGGTTCCTGATGCATCCGGCTGAGGGCGGCCAGCCGGGCGACCCCGGCTTCGACGTGGGCAAGTACTCCGCGCCGGTGCTGCGCCGCATGGGCGAGGAACTGGCCGAGGTCATCGAGGAGCGGGTGGATCTCGGGCCGGGCAGCCAGCAGTTGGCGCGGGTCTGGGGCCACGGGATCGTCGGCATGATGCACGCCGCCGGGGACTGGTGGCTCGGCGAACGGCCGTGCACGCGCGCCGAGTTGGTGCGAAGCCTGGCCGACCTGCTGTGGGGCCGCCTCGCGGCGGCGGGCGACCGCGTCGGCGGACCGGGATTCTGACCCGGGCTCAGGCGGGCACCCCGCCAGGGGCGCTGGGCACCGCCCGTGAGGGCGGGGCACGACCCACGGAACAAGACCGGCGCGGGCTGGACACGGCCCCCGGCGCGAGGCCGTGCTCAGCCGCTCCAGGAAGCCCGTGCCACCTGCCGCAGCAGCCGCCGCCGGCGCCACCCGGCGAGGCGGTCCGCGTACACCCCGCCGTCGAGGTGATCGCACTCGTGCTGGAGGCACCGGGCGAACCAGCCGGTGCCGTGCACGGTCACCGGTTCACCGGTGACCGTGCGGCCCTCGACGACCGCGTGGTCGTACCGCTCGGTGCCCGCCTCCAGACCGGGCAGCGAGAGGCAGCCCTCCGGTCCGCGCAGAACCACAGCGTCCGCCTCGACAAGACGCGGGTTCACCACATGTCCGACATGGCGGACTTCGTCGTCGTCCGGGCAGTCGTATACGAAGACCCTGAGCCCGACGCCGACCTGGTTCGCGGCGAGGCCGACGCCCTCGGCCGCGTACATCGTCGCGAACATGTCCTCGACGAGCTCGGCGAGTTGAGGGCCGAAGTCGGTGACGTCCTCGCAGGCCGTGCGCAGCACGGGGTCGCCGAGCAGGGTGAGCGGCCGGACGCGCCCGTGGGTGCCCGGGATGGAACCTTGTCGCATGGCGGCAAGGGTACGGTCCTGGGAAGCGCGCGCACATCGCGCGGGCACCGAGGTGGTGCCGCGATTCGGGCACGTGAGTGGATCTCGATAGGCTGAGGCCCACAGGGTGCCGGGGGCAGGGGCGCGGCGCGTACGCAAGGAGGATCGAGAAACGATGTCAGGCAACTCGGACCCGCTGTCGCCGCGGGCCAAGCTGGCCGTGACGGCGGGCAAGGCGGCGGCAGCCGTCTCGCGAGCCGCCGGACGCGGCAGCGGATCGGTGATCGGCGGCCGGGTGGCGCTCAAGCTCGACCCCGATCTGCTGGCGAGGCTGGCCACACACCTGGACGTGATCCTGGTGTCGGCGACCAACGGCAAGACCACGACCACACGGCTGATCGCGGAGGCGCTGGGCGCCGCGGGCCCGGTCGTGTCCAACGCACTCGGCGCCAACATGCCCGCGGGCATCACGTCGGCGCTCGCCGGGGGGTCGGACGCCAAGTTCGCGGTCATCGAGGTCGACGAGAAGTACCTCGCCGGTGTCGCACGTGACACCGACCCGAAGTGCATCGCGCTGCTGAACCTCTCCCGCGACCAGCTCGACCGGGCCGCCGAGACGCGGATGATGGCCGAGCACTGGCGTGAGGGGCTGGCCGGTTCCAAGGCCGTCGTGGTCGCCAACGCGGACGACCCGCTGGTCGTCTGGGCCGCGTCGTCCTCGCCGAACGTCATGTGGGTGGCGGCCGGTCAGATGTGGAAGGACGACGCCTGGTCCTGCCCGTCCTGCGGCGGTGTGATGCAGCGCCCCGGCGACGACTGGTTCTGCGGTGACTGCGGCTTCCGCCGTCCGACGCCGACCTGGGCCCTGTCCGGGGACCACGTCCTCGACCCGCACGGTTCCGCCTGGCCGATCCACCTCCAGCTGCCGGGCCGCGCCAACAAGGCGAACGCCGCCTCGTCGGCCGCCGTGGCCGCCGTCTTCGGGGTGCCGCCGCAGGTCGCCCTGGAGCGGATGTACCAGGTGCAGGCGGTGGCCGGACGCTACGACGTGGTGCAGTTCATGCAGCGCGACCTGCGTCTGCTGCTCGCCAAGAACCCCGCGGGCTGGCTGGAGACCTTCTCCCTGATCGACCCGCCGCCGACCCCGGTCATCCTGTCGGTGAACGCGCGCGGCGCCGACGGCACCGACACCTCCTGGCTGTGGGACGTCGACTACACCCGCCTGACCGGGCACCCGATTTTCGTTCTCGGCGACCGCAAGCTGGACCTCGCCGTGCGCCTCGAAGTCGCCAACCAGCAGTTCCAGGTCTGCGAGAACCTCGACCAGGCCGTGCAGCTGGCACCGCCCGGACGCATCGAGGTCATCGCGAACTACACCGCATTCCAGGACTTGAGGCGTCGTGTCGGCAACTG
This sequence comes from Streptomyces sp. NPDC005141, assembly GCF_053599975.1. NCBI lineage: Bacteria > Bacillati > Actinomycetota > Actinomycetes > Kitasatosporales > Streptomycetaceae > Streptomyces > Streptomyces sp. NPDC005141. The sequence goes on from NZ_JBSFYW010000019.1 coordinate 31,841, forward strand.
AGCCACGGAGGACGAAGAGAATGAGTGACAACAGCCTGCGTCTGGTGTGGATCTATCCGGACCTGCTGAGCACCTACGGCGACCAGGGCAACGCCCTGGTCGTGGAGCGCAGGGCCCGTCAGCGCGGCCTCGACGTGGCCCGTGTGGACGTGCGCAGCGACCAGCCGATCCCCACCTCCGGCGACATCTACCTCATCGGGGGTGGTGAGGACCGGCCGCAGCGGCTCGCGGCGGAGCGGCTGCGCCGCGACGGCGGTCTGCACCGCGCGGTCGGCAACGGCGCGATCGTGTTCTCCGTCTGCGCCGGCTACCAGATCCTCGGGCACGAGTTCATCAACGACCTCGGCCAGCGCGAGGCCGGCCTCGGTCTGCTCGACGTGGTCTCCACGCGTGGAGAGGGCGAGCGGTGTGTCGGCGACGTCCTCGCGGACATCGACCCGCGGCTCGGCCTGCCCCAGCTGACCGGCTTCGAGAACCACCAGGGCGTGACCCACCTCGGGCCCACCGCCCGCCCGTTCGCGAACGTGCGGCTCGGCAAGGGCAACGGCACGGGTGACGGCACCGAGGGCGCGTACAACGACACCGTGTTCGGTACGTACATGCACGGACCCGTCCTCGCCCGCAATCCGCAGATCGCGGACCTGCTGCTGAAGCTGGCCCTCGACGTCAACGCGCTGCCGCCGATCGACGACCGCTGGTACGACGCGCTGCGCACCGAGCGCATCGCGTCCGCCCAGCAGCCCGCGTAGCACCTGCCCGCCCGGCGGGCCGGAGGAACCGTTCCTCAAGGAGGAACGGTTCCTCTTCGCGTTTCCCGGGAGGACCTCCGCACGCGTCCCCGAAGGACCGTTTCCGCTCGAGAAGCGGTTCCGCGCAGCCCCCTCCGGAGCCCGTCTGACAGCGCATCCGCACAGGTGAGCGGGTCCGTCCAGCAGGCGGACGCACGGTACGGCCGGGCCCCCTCCCGCCGGTAGGGTGGCGGGAATCCTCGCCGGACAACGTGGTCCGGTCCCCGGCCCACGTTGAGAAGGTATTTCGGGCTATGCGCATTGGTGTCCTCACGTCCGGCGGCGACTGCCCCGGCCTGAACGCCGTCATCCGGTCGGTCGTACACCGTGCCGTCGTCGACCACGGCGACGAGGTCATCGGCTTCCGGGACGGCTGGAAGGGTCTCCTGGAGTGCGACTACCTCAAGCTCGACCTCGACGCGGTGAGCGGAATCCTGGCTCGCGGCGGCACCATGCTCGGCTCCTCCCGGGTCCAGCCGGCGCATCTGCGTGACGGCGTGGAGCGGGCCAAGGGCCACGTCGCCGATCTCGGGCTCGACGCGATCATCCCGATCGGCGGAGAGGGCACGCTGAAGGCGGCCCGCCTGCTGTCGGACGGCGGCCTGCCGATCGTCGGCGTGCCGAAGACCATCGACAACGACATCGCGGTCACGGACGTCACCTTCGGCTTCGACACGGCCGTCGGTGTCGCGACCGAGGCCCTCGACCGGCTGAAGACCACCGCCGAGTCCCACCAACGCGTGCTGATCGTGGAGGTCATGGGCCGCCACACCGGCTGGATCGCGCTGCACTCCGGCATGGCCGCGGGCGCCCACGCCATCGTCGTACCGGAGCGCCCCTTCGACATCGAGGAGCTGGCCGCGCGGGTCGGCGAGCGCTTCGCGGCGGGCAAGCGGTTCGCCATCGTGGTCGCCGCCGAGGGCGCGAAGCCCCGCGAGGGCTCGATGGAGTACGACGAGGGCGGCAAGGACATCTACGGCCACGAGCGCTTCGCGGGCATCGCCCGGCAGCTCTCCATCGAGCTGGAGGAGCGGCTCGGCAAGGAGGCCCGGCCGGTCATCCTCGGGCACGTGCAGCGCGGCGGTACTCCGACGGCGTACGACCGTGTGCTCGCGACCCGGTTCGGGTGGCACGCCGTGGAGGCCGTGCACCGGGGCGAGTTCGGGAAGATGACCGCACTGCGCGGGACCGACATCGTCATGGTGTCGCTCGCGGAGGCGGTCGAGACCCTGAAGACGGTTCCTGACGAGCGGTACGCCGAGGCGGAGTGCGTGCTCTGAGACGTACGAGGCTCGAACCGCCCCCGGTCGCAGCAGCGGCCGGGGGCGGTTCTACTCTGGTGCGGACAGACAGCACACAACCTCCCCCAGTGCCTTAAAAGGGCCTGGGAGGTACCCCAGAAACAGGAGCCGGCGGATGGATCACAGCGGGCACGGCATGACCATGGATCTGCCGCCGTTCACGCTTGGGCGAGGGCTCGTGTGGTCCCCGGACCCGTTCTTTCTCGTCGCGTGCCTGCTCGGGCTCGGGCTGTACGGCTGGGGTGTCGTGCGGCTCGCACGGCGCGGCGACGCGTGGTCGTGGGGCCGTACGGCCTCCTTCTTCATCGGCGTGCTGACCGTGCTGCTCGTCATGTGCACCCGGCTGAACGACTACGGCATGGTCATGTTCAGCGTGCACATGGTGCAGCACATGGTGATCAGCATGCTGTCGCCGATCCTGATCCTGCTCGGGGCGCCGATCACGCTGGCGCTGCGCGCGCTGCCGGTCGCGGCGAAGCGGGGCGACAAGGGGCCGCGTGAACTGCTGCTGATGTTCCTGCACAGCCGGTACATGCGCATCGTCACGCACCCCGCGTTCACCATCCCGCTGTTCATCGCGAGCCTGTACGCGCTGTACTTCTCCCCCATCTTCGACTTCCTGATGGGCTCCACAGCGGGCCACATCGTGATGATGTGCCACTTCCTCGCCGTCGGGCTGGTCTTCTTCTGGCCGATCATGGGCGTGGACCCGGGCCCGCACCGCCCGGGCTACCTGATGCGGATGCTGGAACTGTTCGCGGGCATGCCGTTCCACGCGTTCTTCGGCATCGCTCTGATGATGGCCTCGGAGCCGATGGTCGAGGCCTACAAGAACCCGTCGGCCTCCCTCGGCATCGACGCGCTCGCCGACCAGACCGCCGCGGGCGGCATCGCCTGGGCGTTCAGCGAGATCCCCTCCGTCCTCGTCCTGCTCGCGCTGCTCTTCCAGTGGTACGGCTCCGAGCAGCGGCAGGCCAAGCGCCAGGACCGGGCCGCGGACCGCGACGGCGACAAGGAACTCGAGGCCTACAACGCCTATCTGGCCTCCCTCAACGCACGCGGCAACTGAATTAACCGCGTCATTCGTGCTTGCGTGAAAGGCATTTCCATTCAGTAGCATGGAAGCGAAGCTCCGCGCCCGGTCTCCGGCTCGCGGGGTCCAGGGGGAAACCGCGGGGGGAGCGGTCATGACATTTCGCGCATCCATGCGAAGGGCCGGATTATCGGCGGCCCGCAGGATGGTTTTACCGCTGGTTTCCGTACTGGTAATCAGCGGGTGCAGTAAATCCGATCAATTGTTCGCCATACGTGCCGTGGCCGCAGGGGTTTCCCAGGCCGATCCCTTCTTCAAGGAGGACGGCACACTCGGCAAGGACGCCACCGACGCGCAGCGGGCCCGGCCGATCGGCGGGGTGCAGGCCAGCAACAGCCCGGGGTTGTACGGAGGTACACCCGGCGGCCACGAAGACACCGGTGGGCAGGGCGGGAACGGCGGCACGCCCGGACCGGACGGGTCCGGTGCACCCATCCCCGCCTTCGGCGGCTCGGCGCGGCCCGGCACGTGCGCCGTCGGGAAGCTCAAGAAATTCCTCACCGACCCCAAGAACTCCGCCAAGGCGCGGGAATGGGCACACGTGCTGAATTTCCGGCCGGCAGAGATCCCCGGATATGTCGATCGACTCACACCCGTTGTCCTGCGTCACGACACCCTCGTGACGAATCACGAGTACAAGCGCGGCAAGGCCGTCCCGTTCGACGCCTTGCTCCAGACAGGAATCGCCATTCTGGTCGACCGTCAGGGGCTGCCCGCGGTGAAGTGTTCCTGCGGTAATCCGCTCCGCCCCTCCAAGACGAACATCAAAAAGACCTCGGTGCAGTTCAAGGGCGGAAACAGGAAATGGTCCGGATATCGTCCGGACCGGATCGTCGTCGTCGAGCCGCCGCCGGGGAAAGCGCGGATCGACCGGCTCCGGCTCGTGGACGTCGAGAACCCCGACCGGGGGATCACGCGCCCGCTCGGCACGGCGGGCGAGGACGACACCCCCTTCGACCCACACGTGGAGAAGACCGTTCCGCAGGTGACGGGCCTGACGTTCGCCGAGGCGAGCGGCCGGCTGGCGGACGCGGGGCTGGCCCTGGCCTACGACGGCGGTTCCCTGCCCCCGGACGACGTCCGCGTCACCTCGGCCTCGCCTGTCGAGGGCAGCACCCTGCAGTGGGGCTCGCCGGTGACGCTGTTCGTCGTCTCCGACACGGACCACGCCGAGGACCCGGACACGTCCAAGGACACCGGCGGACCGACGCCGAGCCCGGACCGGTCCAGCACGGGACCGGGTGAAACCACCGCGGGGGCCACGACAGGCGAGAGCAGCAGCACGGGCGAGAGCACCGCGGGCGAAACCACGACAGGCACCACCGCGGGCGAAACAAGCACGGGTGCCACCACAGGCGAGAGCAGCACGGGCGAGACGAGCGCAGGTGCCACCACAGGCGAGAGCAGCACGGGCGAGACGAGGGGAGGCGAAACCAGTCCGGGCGCCGGCGTCACAGGTGAAACCAGCACAGGCACCACCACTGGCGCGACCACCGCGGGCGAAGCCGACGCCGGCACGACCACCACAGGTGAAACCAGCGCGGGCGCAACCAACACGGGCGCCACCGGCGCGGGCGGAGCCACCACCGGCGCCACCACCACGGGCGAAGCCAACGCCGGCGCCACCACCACGGGGCAGACCGCCACAGGCCGAACCACCACCGGTCCCACCGGCGACACCACCACAGGGACCGGCGACGCCGGCGCCGGTGAGTCCGGCTCGGTCGATTCCGGTGGGGTCGGTGACTCCGCCGGACCCCCCTCCCCCGATGAGGGAGCCACCTGATGATGGGAGCACCTCAGTCCGGCGTGGGCCGGATCATCGCCGGCCGGTACCTGCTCGTGGACCAGGTCGGATCGGGCGGGATGGGTCATGTGTGGCTCGCGCACGACCAGCGGCTCGACTGCGACGTCGCACTCAAGGAGATCAGGTTCCGTGACATCCCGGAGAGCGGCGCGGAGCACGAGTCCCGGATAGCGCGGGCCCGCGCCGAGGCCCGGCACGCGGCGGTGCTGCGCGGGCACCCGCACGTCGTCACGGTCCACGACGTCCTGGAGCACGAGGGCCTGCCGTGGATCGTGATGGAGTACGTGGCGGGCGCCGCGGATCTGCGCGACTGGCTCGCCCGGCGCGGTCCGCTGGCCCCCGACACCTGTGCCCGAATCGGCCTCGCCGTGCTGGACGCCCTGACCGCCGGGCACGAGCGCGGGATCATGCACCGGGACGTGAAGCCCGCCAACATCCTGCTCGCCCCGGACCGCACCGGAAGCCCGGGGGCCCGCATTCTGCTCACCGACTACGGGATATCGGTCCAGCCCGACTCGCTGGAGACGCGCTGGACCCAGACGTCCGCGCTGGTGGGCACCGCCGGCTATCTGGCCCCGGAACGGGCCACGGGCGGTCCTCCGACCACCGCGGCCGACCTGTTCTCGCTGGGCTGCACCCTGTATTTCGGGGTGGAGGGCCACGGGCCGTTCGACCGGGACACCGATCTCGAGGCGATCACCGCCGTGGTACTGGAGGAGCCCCCGCCACCGCGGCGGGCCGGCGCCCTGCGACCGGTCGTCGAGGCGCTGCTGGTCAAGGATCCGGCCCGGCGGCTCTCCGCGGAGGACACGGCGTCGGCGCTGGCCCGGATCCTGACCCCGCAGCCCCATCCGCCGACCCGTCTCGACACGGGCTCACAGCCACCCTGGTCGGGCCTCGTCACGTCCGACGGGTCCCCGGGAGTGTTCGGCCCGGCGGGAGACCGGAGCCGGGCCCTGCCGGGCGCGTATCCGGCGCCGGGCGGCGCGACGGGGTACGGCCCGGCCCAGGACCGGGGCCTGGCGGCACCCGGTGGCCACACGCCCGCCACCCCCACCGCGCCCGCCGCCCCGGCAGCCCCCGCCCCGGGAGCCCCCGCCGCGGACCCGAACCCGGCGCCGGCCCAGGAGCCGGGCACGTACACACCCACCAGCCAAGCTCACGGCCCCTACGCGCCCACCGGCCACTCCCATGGCTCGTACACACCGCCGCCGCGGCACGCGTTCGACCGTTCGGAGTCCGGTGGACCTCAGCCGGGGCGCGGGCAGGGCTTCGGACCGCCCTGGACCGGGGCACCGCCCGCCCCGGTCCCCGGACCCCCCGGGCGGCGACGGCGAAAGCGGCCACGCGTGCTGCAGACCGTGGCCGCGGGGCTGCTCGCGCTCGGCCTGGCGGCCGGTGCGGTCTGGTACGCGGGCGCGCACCAGGCGGCACGGCTGCCGTACGGCGACACGGTCGGGCTCACCGAACCGCTCCGCCGGGGCGACTGCGTCTACGGTGATCCGTCCCTCTCGAAGTCGGCCACCGTGCCACGACTGCGGCTTGATGCCAGCTGCCATGACGAGAGCCCCGACGCACAGGTCATGACCGTGCTCAAGGCCCCCTCCTTCGAGGCGGCCCGCCATGACGGCTCGCGCCGGTGCGAGGAGAAGACCAAGGCCACGGCCCGCAAGCTCGCCTGGAACGTCAAGAGCATGGCCGTCGTGCCCACCCGGGAAGGCTTCGCCACCACGGGCGGCACCGTCGCCTGCCTGCTCGCGGGCCGGCACGGCCCGGTGTTCGGGCCGCTCGGGAAGCTCCGCCCCTACGGGATGACGTTCACGGACGCGACGCAGATGCAGCGGGACGACTGTCTGGGCCATGTGAGCGGCGAGGCCCGGGTCAGTACGCACTTCGAGCTGGTCGCCTGCGACAAGGAGCATCAGGGAAAGGTCGTCGAGATCACCCACCTGAGCGTGTACCGGCCCGGGACGGACCCGTTGGAGCAGGCGAACGACCAGTGCGCGGTCGACGCGCCACCGGATCGGTACGGCTACGACCCCGCCACGCACTGGAGTCATGGCTTGCGCAGTACGGGTGTGTGGGCCCGGCCGTACCACCTGGTGATCTGCTCGATCGAGGAGGGCCAACGACCGCCGCAGGGAGCGCAGTAGTCCCCGGGGCTCTGGCGAACCTCCTCCCTCCGGGTGAAAATGGCCCCAAAGGCCACGGCCCGCGTCGCGGACCCGCCTGGAGGAGGGTGTTGCGATGCCCGGTACGACGAAGACGATGGGGGTGCTCACCGTGGGCGGGCTCGTCATGGTGACGGCCTACACGGTGGCGCTTGGCAGTAACGGCTGGCTGTGGTTCGGCTGGGTCGTGCTCGGCCTGATCACGCTGGGGATGGTGGCCTCACGCAGCGCCTGAGCCCGGCCCCCCGCTCGGGCCGCGCACGCGCCGGGTCCCCGCCCGCCGCCTCGGCCGGGGGTTCGCGAGGCCCCGGCCCGCCGGTTCGGCCACTGCCCTCCCCCGGCCCCGGACCGCCGTCCGCGCCGGTCATGGCCGGGGTCGGCGTGCCGCCGAGTGCACGCCCGGCTGGTATTTGGGGAGCCGGGCGGTGATCTTCATTCCCGCCCCCACCGCGGTCTCGATGACGAGGCCGTGATCGTCCCCGTACACCTGGCGCAGCCGTTCGTCGACGTTGGAGAGCCCGATCCCCCCGGAGGGGCTGACCTCTCCGGACAGGATGCGGCGCAGCCGGTCGGGGTCCATGCCGGTGCCGTTGTCCTCGATGACGACCAGTGCCTCGGCGCCCGCGTCCTGCGCCGTGATGCTGATGTGGCTCTTGTCGGTCTTGCCCTCGAGGCCGTGCTTGACGGCGTTCTCCACCAGGGGCTGGAGGCAGAGGAAGGGCAGCGCGACCGGCAGTACCTCGGGGGCGATCTGAAGGGTGACGGACAGCCGCTCGCCGAAACGGGCCCGGACCAGCGCCAAGTAGTGGTCGATGGCGTGTAGTTCGTCGGCGAGGGTGGTGAAGTCGCCGTGCCTGCGGAACGAGTACCGGGTGAAGTCGGCGAACTCCAGCAGGAGTTCCCGGGCCCGCTCCGGGTCGGTGCGGACGAACGAGGCGATCACGGCCAGCGAGTTGAAGATGAAGTGCGGGGATATCTGGGCGCGAAGTGCCTTGATCTCGGCCTCGATCAGCCGCGTCCGCGACTGATCGAGGTCGGCGAGTTCCAACTGGACGGAGACCCAGCGCGCGACTTCGCCCGCGGCGCGTACCAGGACGGCCGACTCGCGGGGAGCGCAGGCGACGAGCGCTCCGTGCACCCGTTCGTCGACGGTGAGCGGTGCGACGACGGCCCAGCGCAGCGGGCAGTCGGGCTCGTCGCAGGTCAGCCGGAAGGCCTCGCCTCGGCCGGTTTCCAGCGGGCCGCCGAGCCGTTCCATGATCTCGGTGCGGTGGTGGGCCCCTACGCCGTCCCAGACGAGGACCGTCTCCTGGTCGGTGAGGCACAGCGCGTCCGTGCCGAGCAGGGTGCGCAGCCGCCGGGCGGACCGGCGGGCCGTCTCCTCGGTGAGTCCGGCGCGGAGCGGGGGCGCGGCCAGCGAGGCGGTGTGCAGGGTCTGGAAGGTGGCGTGCTCGACCGGCGTGCCGAGCCCTCCGAGACTCTCCGGCCGCGCGGTGCGCCTGCCGAGCCAGAACCCGGCTGCCAGCAGGGGGAGCACGGCGACGCAGAGCCCGGCGAGAAATCCGCTCACCCGGTCACCCCTTCGCCCGCCGGGCCCGTACAGCCGTCCGGGCGAGCGCCGGCATCCACCGGCAGCCGGCCTCGTCGCACCCCCGGCGAACACCCCTCACCTGTCACCCCGTCGGACGGATCCCTCATACCCCTGGCTCCTTCACGCCCGCCGTCGCGCTCGCCGCCCCGCTCACGGCCGCGCGGACCTGGCCGTCCGTTAGTTCCTCCGGGAGATGGAAGCGGGCCAGGATCGCCGCCGTCCCGGGCGGTACGCGGGTGGCGGTGGCCAGGGACACCAGCACCATGGTCACGAAGCCGAGCGGCACCGACCAGAGCGCCGGCCAGGCGAGCAGCGCGTGCAAGGACCCCGTGCCCGGATAGCCGGCCATGGTCGCGCCGACGGCGACGAGTGCCGCGCCGCCGCCGACGAGCATCCCGGCGGCCGCCCCCGGCGGGGTGAGCCGGCGCCACCAGATGCCCAGCACCAGCAGCGGGCAGAAGGAGGAGGCGGACACGGCGAACGCGAGCCCCACCGCGTCGGCGACGGGCAGCCCGCCCACCAGCACGCTCGCGGCGAGCGGCACGGCCATCGCCAGCACGGTGCCGAGCCGGAAGTGCCGTACACCGCGGGAGGGCAGCACATCCTGGGTGAGCACGCCCGCGACCGCCATGGTCAGTCCGGACGCGGTCGACAGGAAGGCGGCGAAGGCGCCGCCCGCGACGAGCGCACCGAGGAGGTCCGCGCCGACTCCGCCGATCATCCGGTCGGGCAGCAGGAGTACGGCGGCGTCGGCGTCGCCGGTGAGGCTGAGTTCGGGGGCGTACAGCCGGCCCAGCGCTCCGTAGACGGGCGGGAGGAGGTAGAAGGCGCCGATCAGGCCGAGGACCGCGACGGTGGTGCGGCGGGCGGCGACGCCGTGCGGGCTGGTGTAGAAGCGGACGACGACGTGGGGCAGTCCCATGGTGCCGAGGAAGGTGGCGAGGATCAGCCCGTAGGTCGCGTACAGCGGGCGTTCCTCCCGCCCGGCGGCCAGCGAGGTCGACATGGCGCCGTTGGCGCCGCGGTCGGCCGCGGGAACCGGGTCGCCCTGGGCGAAGGTCAGCCGGGTGCCGCGCTCGATGTGGTGGGCGCCCGGCGGGAGCCGGACGCGCGTGTCCTCGTACCGGCGGCCGTCGACGGTGCCCGTCGCGGTGACGGTGAGCGGCCGGGACAGCTTCAGGTCGAGCGTGGCGTCGATCTGGACGAGGCGCTGTTCACGGAAGGTCGGCGGTTCGTCGAAGGCGTTGCGGGGGGTGCCGTGGGACTGCCAGGCGAGGATCAGGAAGAGCGCGGGGACCAGCAGGGCGGTGAGCTTGAGCCAGTACTGGAAGGCCTGGACGAAGGTGATGCTGCGCATGCCGCCCGCGGCGACCGTGGCCACCACGACGACGGCGACGAGCACCCCGCCGAACCAGTCGGGGGCTTCGGTCAGCACCGCCAACGTCAGCCCCGCGCCCTGTAGTTGAGGCAGCAGATAGAGCCAGCCGACACCGACGACGAACGCCCCGGCGAGCCGCCTGACGGCCTGGGAGCCGAGCCGGGCCTCCGCGAAGTCCGGCAGCGTGTAGGCGCCGGAGCGGCGCAGCGGGGCCGCGACGAACAGGAGCAGGACGAGATAGCCGGCGGTGTAGCCGACGGGGTACCAGAGCATGTCGGGGCCCTGGACGAGGACCAGGCCCGCGATGCCCAGGAAGGAGGCGGCGGAGAGGTATTCGCCGCTGATCGCCGCCGCGTTGAGCCGGGGGCCGACGGTGCGCGAGGCGACGTAGAAGTCGGAGGTGGTCCGGGATACGCGCAGCCCGAACGCGCCGACCAGGACGGTCGCGACGACGACGAGGGCGACCGCGGGAACGGAGTAGTTCTCGTTCACGGTTCAGCGGTCCTCGACCAGGCGCACGAAGTCCCTCTCGTTTCGCTCCGCCCGCCGTACGTACCAGCGGGCGAGCAGCACCAGCGGCGGATACACGCAGAAGCCGAGGACGGCCCATTCCAGGGTCGCGCCGTCCGGCATCGCGGCGAAGACCAGCGGCAGCGGTCCGACGAGCAGCACCAGTACGGCGAACACCACCATCGCGACTCGGAGTTGACTGCGCATCAGGGACCGTACATAGGTGTGGCCGAGGGTGGTCTGTTCGTCGATCTCCGTCCGCGGCCGGTAGTAGCCGGAGGTCCGGCGGGTGCGCCGGGGCGCTCCGGTGACGACCACGCGGCGTTCGGTGGGGTCCTGCGGCACGCCGTCCTCCTCAGCTCGTGGTCCGGCGCAGCAGCAGATCGCGCAGCTGGCGGGCGTGACGGCGGCTGACCTGGAGTTCGACGGAGTCGACGAGGACGCTCACCGCGCCCGCGTCCAGGCGGAGTTCGCCGATGTGGCGCAGCGCGACGAGATGGCGCCGGTGGATGCGGACGAAGCCGCGGGGGCGCCAGCGCTCTTCGAGGGTGGACAGCGGGATGCGCACCAGGTGGCTGCCCTGCGCGGTGTGCAGCCGGGCGTAGTCGCCGTGTGCCTCGGCATGGGTGATGTCCTCGACGGCCACGAAGCGGGTCACTCCGCCGAGTTCGACGGATATGTGGTCGGGGTCGGGCTCGTGGACGGGGATCAGGGGTGCGGCGTCCCGCAGTTGGACGGCCCGCCGTACCGCCTCGGCGAGCCGTTCGCGGCGTACGGGCTTGAGGACGTAGTCCACGGCCTTGAGGTCGAAGGCCTGTACGGCGAAGCCCTCGTGGGCGGTCACGAACACGACGAGCGGCGGCTGGGCGAACCCGCCGAGCAGCCGGGCCAGGTCGAGCCCGTCCAGGCCGGGCATGTGGATGTCGAGGAAGACGACGTCGATCGCCTCGGGCCCGCCGGGTCCGGATTCCAGGGCCCGGTTGATCCGGCGCAGCGCCTCGGTCGCGTCGCTCGCGCCCTCGGCGCTGCCGACCCGGGGATCGGCGTTCAGCAGATACAGAAGTTCCTCGAGGGACGGTTGTTCGTCGTCGACGGCGAGCACGCGCAGCATGAGAGTGGAGTGTAAGAGCGATTGCCACGGCTGGACATGCGCGGGACATGGACGTCGTCCCCGGCCGGGTGGAGGTCGTCGCTGGATACAGTGCCGCCATGAACAGCAAGCCCGCGATGTTCGACGAGCTCGACCGCAAGATCATCACGGCCCTGATGGCCAATGCCAGGACGAGCTTCGCGGAGATCGGCGCGGCGATCGGACTGTCCGCGACGGCGGTCAAGCGCCGTGTCGACCGGCTGCGCGAGACGGGCGTGATCACCGGGTTCACGGCCACGGTGAAGCCCGTGGCGCTCGGCTGGCGCACGGAGGCGTACGTCGAGGTGTACTGCGAGGGCGCGGCGCCGCCCCGGCGGCTCGCGGAGGTGGTGCGCAACCATCCGGAGATCACCGCGGCGATGACGGTGACCGGGGGCGCGGACGCGCTGCTGCATGTGCGAGCCATCGATGTGGAGCACTTCGAGGAGGTACTGGAGCGCATCCGGGTGGAGCCGTTCATCCGGAAGACGATCAGCTACATGGTGCTGTCCCATCTGCTGCCCGAGGCCCCGGAAGCCGGAGCGACGCACGCGGCCCCGGACGACGCAGGAAACGTGCGCTGACCCACCGGATCACGCAGCAGTACTGCGTATACGCGCAGCTCTCCTCGCTTGTCGCCCGTATCCCCTCTTTCTTACCGTGGAGGCATCCCACCAGCCGCCACCGCAGGAAGCGGAGGACCCTCTCTGTGCCCGACAGCCGTGTGCCGCGCCCCCGGCGCTTTCTCGTCTGCGAACCCAGACACTTCGCCGTGCAGTACGCGATCAACCCCTGGATGCGTCCCGACACCCCCGTGGACGTCGATCTCGCACGCGATCAGTGGCAGGCGCTGATCAGCGCCTATCGCGCGCACGGCCACACCGTCGACTCCGTCGAACCGGTCGCGGGCCTTCCCGACATGGTCTTCGCGGCGAACTCCGCGCTCGTCCTGGAGGGCCGTGTCTTCGGCTCCTCCTTCCACGCGCCGGAACGCCGCCCCGAGTCCATCGCGTACGAGACCTGGTTCAAGGCGGCCGGTTTCGACGTCTACCGCCCCGAGTCGGTGTGCGAGGGCGAGGGCGATCTCGTCCCGACGCGCCGGTACATCCTCGCGGGGACCGGATTCCGCACGACGCCCGAGGCCCATCGCGAGGTCCAGGAGTTCTTCGGCGTCCCGGTGATCAGCCTTCAACTGGCGGACCCGCTCTTCTACCACCTGGACACCGCGCTCTTCGTCCTCGACGACGACAACATCGCGTACTACCCGGAGGCCTTCTCGCCGGGCAGCCGCGAGGTGCTGGCCCGGCTGTTCCCGGACGCGGTGCTCGCGACCCGCGAGGACGCTTTCGCCTTCGGCCTCAACTCGGTCTCCGACGGCCGTCATGTCTTCATCGCGCCGCGCGCCGAGTCCCTCGCCGATCAGCTCGTCCGCCACGGCTACGTCCCCGTCCCCGTCGACCTCTCGGAGTTCCAGAAGGCCGGCGGCGGCATCAAGTGCTGCACTCAGGAGATCCGTTCATGACCGCTCCCGCCCGTACGACTGCGTCCGCCGTCGCCGGAACGCGCAGCTCCGACGAACTGATCCGAGCCGAAGCTCCCGTCCTGGCCCACAACTACCACCCGCTGCCCGTGGTCGTCGCGCACGCCGAGGGCAGCTGGGTCGAGGACGTCGAGGGCCGCCGCTACCTCGACATGCTGGCGGGCTACTCGGCCCTCAACTTCGGCCACCGCAACCCGGTGCTGATCGAGGCCGCGCACCGCCAGCTGGACCGGCTCACCCTCACCTCGCGGGCGTTCCACAACGACAAGCTGGCCGGATTCGCCGAGTCCCTGGCCGAGCTGACCGGCCTGGACATGGTCCTGCCGATGAACACGGGCGCGGAGGCGGTGGAGAGCGCCATCAAGGTGGCCCGCAAATGGGCGTACGAGGTGAAGGGCGTCGAGCCCGACCGGGCCACCATCGTGGTGGCGGCCGACAACTTCCACGGCCGTACGACCACGATCGTCAGCTTCTCCACGGACGAGACGGCCCGTACCGGCTTCGGCCCCTTCACGCCCGGTTTCCGGGTCGTGCCGTACAACGACCTGGCCGCGCTCGAAGCGGCGATCGACGAGACGACGGCCGCTGTGCTGCTCGAGCCCATCCAGGGCGAGGCGGGCGTGGTCATCCCGGACGACGGCTATCTCGCCGGCGTCCGCGAGCTCACCCGCCGCACCGGCTGTCTGTTCGTCGCGGACGAGATCCAGTCCGGCCTCGGCCGCACCGGCACCACTCTGGCGGTGGAACACGAGTCGGTCGTCCCCGACCTGCTGCTCCTCGGCAAGGCGCTCGGCGGCGGCATCGTGCCGGTCTCGGCGGTGGTCGGGCGCCGGGACGTGATGGAGGTGCTGCGCCCGGGTGAGCACGGCTCCACCTTCGGCGGCAATCCGCTGGCCGCGGCGGTCGGCTCGGCGGTCGTCGGGCTGCTGGAGACCGGCGAGTACCAGCGCCGGGCGTCCGAGCTGGGCGTCCTGCTGCGGGACGGGCTGACGGCCCTGGTGGGCCGGGGTGTCGAGGGCTTCCGCTCGCGCGGGCTGTGGGCGGGTGTCGACATCGACCCGTCCATCGGCACGGGCCGCGAGATCAGCCAGGGCCTGATGGGCGAGGGGATTCTGGTCAAGGACACGCACGGTTCGACCATCCGTCTGGCGCCGCCGCTCACCATCACGGCCGAGGAACTCCAGTCGGCTCTCGGGGCCCTGGAGAAAGTACTGACGCAAGGGGTCTGATACCGGCCAAGAGGCCACAGAGGGTGACACCGCACTGGTTACGCCCGGCGACGGCCGCGCCTACACTGATCGCTCCCCGGGGGAAATGAGGAGCGCCCCAGTGTTTTATTACGTGCTCAAATATGTGCTTCTGGGTCCACTGTTGAGACTGGTCTTCCGGCCTCGGATCGAGGGCCTTGAGCACATACCGTCGTCGGGCCCGGCCATCGTGGCCGGCAACCACCTGTCCTTCTCGGACCACTTCCTGATGCCGGCGATCCTGAAGCGCCGGATCACCTTCCTCGCGAAGGCCGAGTACTTCACGGGGCCCGGTATCAAGGGGCGGCTGACGGCCGCCTTCTTCCGCAGCGCCGGGCAGATTCCGGTGGACCGCTCCGGCAAGGAGGCGGGGCAGGCCGCGATCCGCGAGGGGCTCGGCGTGCTGCGCAAGGACGAGCTGCTCGGCATCTACCCCGAGGGCACCCGTTCGCACGACGGACGGCTCTACAAGGGCAAGGTCGGCGTCGCGGTGATGGCCCTGAAGGCCCAGGCCCCGGTGATCCCGTGCGCGATGATCGGCACGTTCGAGGCCCAGCCCCCGGGCAGGAAGCTCCCGCGGATCCACCCCGTGGTGATCCGCTTCGGCAAGCCGCTCGACTTCTCGCGCTACGCCGGGATGGAGAACGAGAAGGCGATCCTGCGGGCCATCACCGACGAGATCATGTACGCCATCCTGTCCCTCTCCGAGCAGGAGTACGTCGACCGGTACGCGGCCGTCGTCAAGGCGGAGGAGGCCGCGGAGAAGGCCGAGGCGGGGCGCAAGTTCCCCCGGATGCCGATGGGGTGACCCAGCCGGGAACCCATACGTACATCCTGTACGTTTCTTACGTATGAGACGTGTTGTGGTGATCGGAGCGACGGGACAGATCGGGCGCGCGGCCGTGAACGCGCTCGCGCGGGACGGCTGGGACGTGACGGCCGCGTCGCGCGGCGGCGCCCGCGACGACGGCTGGCCGGCCGAGGTGCGCACGACGGAGCTCGACCGGGACGACGACACCGCGCTGGCCGCGGTGGTCGGTGACGACTGCGACGCGCTGGTGGACATCGTGGCGTACGGAGCCGGCCACGCGCGGCAGCTGACGGCGCTCGCCGGCCAGGTCGGCTCGGCGGTCGTCATCTCCAGCGTGTCGGTGTACGAGGACGACAAAGGGCGCGGTTTCGACACGCAGTCCGAGCCGGACGGTTTTCCCGCCTATCCGGTGCCGATATCGGAGAGCCAAGGGACCGTCCCGCCCGGAGACACCACGTACAGCACGCGCAAGGTGGCCCTGGAGCGTGAACTCCTCGCCGCGGGCGACCGGTTGCCCACGACGCTGCTGCGGGCGGGCGCCGTCCACGGCCCGTACGGCCGCACGCCCCGCGAGCTGTACGTGGTCAAGCGCAATCTCGACGGCCGCCGCAGGCGGATCCTCGCGTTCGGCGGCGCGAGCCGTTTCCATCCGGTGAGCGTCCACACCCTCGCCGAGCTGATCCGACTGGCCGCCGCACACCCGGGCTCGCGCGTCCTGAACGCGTGCGACCCGGACGCGCCGACCGTGGCGGAGATCGCCCGGGCCATCGACGCGGTGATGGGCGCCCGCACGGAGGACGTCCTCGTCGACGGGCCTCCCCCGGCCCCCACGGTGGGCGACACCCCTTGGTCGGTTCCCCTGCCCGTGATCTGCGACATGAGCGCCGCCGAGAGGGAGTTGGGCTATCGCCCCGCGATCCGGTACGCCGACACGCTCCCGGAGACGGTCGCCTCTATCGAGCGGCACCTCGCGGGGCGGGACTGGCGTGAGGCGTATCCCGCGATGGTCAGGACCTACGGGGATCTCTTCGACTACGCGGCGGAGGACGCCTGGCTCGCGTCCTGAGGCGGCGACGTGACGCGCACGACCGAGGGGGTGGCCGGTCGGACCGGCCGCCCCCTCGTGCAGCAAGGACTACGGCTGCGGAGTGGCGTGCGGCGCGCACGTCACGTCGGCGGCGTCCGTCTTGCCGGTGAGCAGGTAGGAGTCCACCCGCCCGTTGATGCACGGGTTGACCAGACCGGTCACACCGTGCGAGCCCGCGCCCTGCTCGGTGATCAGGCGGGAGCCCTTGAACCGCTTGTGCAGCTCGACGGCGCCGACGTACGGCGTGGCGGCGTCATTCGTGGACTGCACGATCAGGACGGCCGGCAGACCCTTGCCGGTCTTCACGTTCACCGGGGTCTGCTGCTTGACCGGCCAGGTCGCACACGGCAGGTTCATCCACGCGTTCGCCCAGGTCATGAAGGGGTACTGCGCGTGGAGCCGCGTGTTGTCCCGGTCCCACTTCTTCCAGCTGGTGGGCCACTGGGCGTCGGTGCACTCGACGGCCGTGTACACGGCGTTGCCGTTCTCCGAGGAGATGTTGCCCGCCGTGTCGGACAGGTCCGGGGCCGCGGCGTCGACGAGCGCCTGGGTGTCACCCGCGACGTACTTGCTGAACACCGAGGCGACCGGCACCCACGACGAGTCGTAGTACGGGGCGCTCTGGAAGAAGGAGATCAGCTCGGCGGGGCCGACGACGCCGCCCAGCGGGCTCTTCTTCGCGGTGGCGCGCAGCTTCAGCCACTGGTCCTGCACCTTGGCGCGGGTGTCGCCGAGGTGGAAGGTGGCGTCGTTCTTGGCGACCCAGTCCTCCCAGTCCTTCCAGCGGCCCTCGAAGGCGATGTCCTGCTCCAGGTTGGCCTGGTACCAGATGTTCTCGCGCGACGGGTTGACGACGCTGTCGACGACCATGCGGCGCACGTGGCCCGGGAACAGCGTGCCGTAGACGGCACCGAGGTACGTGCCGTACGAGACGCCCAGGTAGTTGAGCTTCTTCTCACCGAGCGCGGCCCGGATGACATCGAGGTCGCGTGCCGTGTTGGGCGTGGTCATCTGCGCCAGCACGGCCTTGCCGCTGCGCTCGGCACAGCCGTCCGCGTACGCCGCGGCCAGCTTGCGCTGGGCGCGCTTGTCGGCCTCGGAGTCCGGGACCGGGTCCGCCTTGGGCGCCTTGACGAACTCCTGCGGATCGATGCAGGAGATGGGCGCCGAGTGGCCGACACCGCGCGGGTCGAAGCCCACGAAGTCGTACGCCTTGGCGGTGTTCGCCCACAGGGGGTTCTTGGTGGTGACACGACGCGGGAAGCGCATGCCCGAACCACCGGGGCCACCCGGGTTGTAGACGAGCGCGCCCTGGCGCTCCTCCTTGGTGCCGGTGTTCCCGATGCGGTCCACGGCCAGCTTGAGCTGCTTGCCGTTCGGGTGGGCGTAGTCCAGCGGCACGCTGACCCAGCCGCACTGGATCGGCTTCTCGAAGCCCCAGTCCGCCGGGCAGTCCTTCCAGTCGATCCCGGTCTTGGCGGCACGCTCGGCGGCGACGACCGCGCCGCGCTGCTCGCGGCTCTGCCCGTAGCCCTGGCCGTGACGCGAGTCGGCGGTGGCCGACGGGGCCGCGACGGCTCCGGCTATCAGGGTCGCCGTGACGAGTGCTCCGGCCGAACCGAGCGCTGTCACCCGTCTTGTCGGTCTCTTGGACCTCAAGTGGGTACCTCCCCGTACATCGTTGCGATTGATACGGGGATCCTTGCGGCTGTGAGGTCCCTGAGAACAGATGTGACCGGGGTTCTTTACTAATCCGATAGCCGGTACGCCTTGTTCCGTTGAGCGGTGAATGTACCGCGAATCGCCCTTCCCTCAAAGGCGGTTGACGTCAGGCGAGCATGGACCGCCGCCTTCAGGCGAGCTCACGCAGCGCCTCGTCCAGCACCCGGCGCAGCAGCAGCGCGTCGGGGGCGAGCGCAGTCACGAGCACGGCGGGCCCGGCGAGCGGGGTCAGCGCGGCGGACTCGCCCAGCAGTCGCGCCGACGGCACCTCCTTCTCGAACTCCGGTCGTACGACGATGAGTTGCCCGATGGCCCGATGTCCCGCCAGGACGGCGGGCCCGTCCCAGCCACCGGGTGCGCCGGGACCGCACGCCAACTCCTGGTCGAGCAGGGCCCGGCCGTCGCGCCGGACAGTGAGACGGCTGGTGAGCCGCCCGGGTTCCTCGCCCACCCGCCCGAGCACCTGCTCCTCCCGGAAGACGAGCCGGGCCCCGAGTCCGAGGTCGACGCACGAGGAGACGGACAGTTCACTGCCACCGGCGGAGATCAACTGCTCGGGCAGCCAGGCCAGTTCGCCACCGTCGGCGACATCGAGGCGCACGTCGTAGCGGGCCTCGCCCTTGGCCTGGCCCGGCAGGGCGATGGTGGCGGCCGCCGAACCCACCCGCAGGCGCGCGGCCGGGCCGACCCGCGCCTCGACGGTGAGGTGATCGCCGCCGAGCGGTCCGCTCATCGCCCCGACCAGCATCACGCGCGCCTCGGACCCGCTGCTCCGGACCCGGCGCAGGGCGAGCGGCCCCTCCCCGTCCAGTACGGGCAGCGACGTCCCGCCCCGGCCGTCGTCCCGCGCCTCGATCCGCGCGGTGGCGCGCACTCCCGCCGTCGTCATGCCGTCCACGCCGCGAGCCGTTCCCGCACCCAGCCTGCGACCGCCGTGACCCCGCCCTCGGTCCGCAACGACTGGAAGACCACGGGAAGTTCGGCCCGCTGCGCCTTTGCGTCGGCCGCCATCCGGCCCAGATCGGACCCGACGTACGGCGCCAGGTCGGTCTTGTTCACGACGAGCAGGTCGGCCGTCGTGACACCCGGCCCGCCCTTGCGCGGGATGTCGTCCCCGCCCGCGACGTCGATCACGAAGATCTGCGCGTCGACGAGCCCCTTGGAGAAGGTCGCGGTGAGGTTGTCGCCCCCGGACTCCACGAGGATCAGATCCAGTGGCCCGATCTCGTCCTCCAGGTCCTCGACCGCTTCGAGGTTCGCGGAGATGTCGTCCCGGATCGCCGTGTGCGGACAGGCGCCCGTCTCCACGGCCGTGATCCGCTCGGGCGGCAGCACCGCTTCCCGCAGCAGGAACTCGGCGTCCTCTCGGGTGTAGATGTCATTGGTGACGACGGCGAGGGACAGTTCGTCGCGCAGCACCCGGCAGAGCGCGGCGACGGTGGCGGTCTTCCCCGAACCGACGGGGCCACCGAGCCCTATCCGCAGGGCGCGGCGCGAGCCGTCGGGACGGTGGGCGTCGGCGCTGATCGCGGACGGCCCGTGGTGACTGTGGTCGAGATGCACGGTACGGCTCCAACTTCGTTCGGTCCGCGCCGACGCGAGGCGGCCTGTCCGGCGTTCACGGACCGGGCCGTTCGGGCCGACGGCGGGGTTCTGGGGGAGGCTGCCCCGGAGGCGATGGGTCCCGGGCCCATCGAGTGGGCCAGTGGGGCTCCGACCTCCGGAGAGGGTGGGGCGAAGGGGCGGCCACGTCCGACGGCGGCGGCCCCGCGGGTTTCCTCGGATGGCGAAGGCGACGGGCTCCTCCGATGGTGAAGGTGACCGGCTCCCCGCGATGGTCAGGACTCGCGGGCTCCTCGCGACAACTCCTACGACTCCTACGACGCGAAGAGGCGTACCGGCCAGGCCGCGTGGACCTCCGCGCTGATCTCCAGCAGCGGCGCCGACGCCGCGGGCAGTGCCTCGACCCCGTCGTCGAGAGCCCGCCGCGCCGCACCGGCCGCCGCGTGGGCGACGACGTCAAGTTCCGGTGCGAGGCAGGCCAGTACGGCCGTCGCGTCGAACGGATCGAGACTCAGCAACCGCACCGTCGCCGACGCCGGCCCGCTGACGCACTCGTACGCGGAGCAGTACGCGGCGTCCTCGGGCCCCAGCCCGGCGGCCCGCGCCGCCACGCCCAGCACGACCGGCTGATGGGCACCCTTGGGGAACTCCCGTGCCAGCGCTTCGAGTTCGCCGGAGGGCCAGGTCGCTCTGGCCGCCCGCATGAGCTGCCGTCCCAGCCGACGCGCGGCGACCCGCAGCGCCGGCGAGGGCGTGCGCGCGTCGGCCGCCGCGTCCAGGGCCGACGGATCGATCCCGAGCGCGCCCGCCGCGGCCAGTGCGGCCCCGACGAGTCCGGTCGTGTGCAGCCGGCCCCTGATGAAGTCCTCCAGGGTCGCCGCTCCGGTGATCCGCCCGGCCTTGACGGCCGCCTCGGCCCCGCCGGAGTGCGCGTGCCCTCCGGCGGGAAAGCGGCCGTCGGCCAGGACGAGAAGCGCTGCCCTGGACATCAGAAGAGGAAGTAACGCTGGGCCATAGGCAGTTCGGCGGCAGGAGTCGCCTCGACGAGTTCGCCGTCGATGTGCACGGCGAAGCTGTCGGGGTCGATCCGCACCTGCGGCCGCGCGTCGTTCTCCCGCATGTCGGCCTTGGTGACCGCCCGCGTCGAGTCGATGGCCACGAACCGCTTGCCGAGCGAGAGCCGTTCGGGGAGCCCGTCCTCGATGGCGAGCGGCGCGACGAAGTTGAACGAGTTCGCCGCCGGGGCCCGCCCGATCGCCCCGAACATCGGCCGGGGCAGGATCGGCTGGGGCGTCGGGATCGACGCGTTGGCGTCGCCCATCTGCGCGTACGCGATCATTCCGCCCTTGATGACGAGATGCGGCTTGACCCCGAAGAACGCGGGCTCCCACAGCACGAGGTCGGCGAGCTTGCCGGTCTCGACGGAGCCGATCTCCCGCGCGAGGCCCTGCGCGAGCGCCGGGTTGATCGTGTATTTGGCGACATAGCGACGGACCCGGTGGTTGTCCGCGCGGCCGTCACCGGGCAGCGCGCCCCGGCGCCGCTTCATCACATGGGCCGTCTGCCAGGTCCGCATGATCACCTCACCGACACGGCCCATGGCCTGGGAGTCGGACGAGATGATCGAGATGGCACCGAGGTCGTGCAGTATGTCCTCGGCGCCGATCGTCGACGGCCGGATCCGGGACTCGGCGAAGGCCAGGTCCTCGGGCACCGCCGGGTTCAGGTGGTGGCACACCATCAGCATGTCGAGGTGTTCCTCGGCGGTGTTGACGGTGTAGGGCCGGGTCGGGTTGGTCGAGCTGGGCAGCACGTACGACTCGGAGACCACGGACATGATGTCCGGCGCGTGCCCGCCGCCCGCACCCTCGGTGTGGTACGCGTGAATGCCGCGTCCGCCGATCGCCGCGAGGGTGTCGGCGACGAACCCGGCCTCGTTGAGCGTGTCGGTGTGGATGGCGACCTGGACGCCGGTGCGGTCGGCGACGGTGAGCGCCGCGTCGATCGCCGCGGGAGTCGAGCCCCAGTCCTCGTGGATCTTCAGGCCGAGTGCGCCGCCCCGGATCTGCGACAGCATCGCGTCGTGCGAGACGGTGTTGCCCTTGCCGAGCAGGCCGAAGTTGAGCGGGTACCCCTCCATCGCCTCCAGCATCCGGGCCAGATGCCAGGGGCCGGGCGTGACGGTGGTCGCCTTGGAGCCCTCGGCGGGACCCGTACCGCCGCCGACGAGCGTCGTGATGCCGGAGGCGAGCGCCTCGTCGGCGATCTGCGGACAGATCAGATGGACGTGCGCGTCGATGGCGCCGGCCGTCAGGATCCGCCCGTTGCCCGCGATGATCTCGGTCTCGGGGCCGATCACCAGGTCGGGGTGGACTCCGTCCATCGTGTCCGGGTTGCCGGCCTTGCCGATGCCGGTGATCCGGCCGTCGCGAATGCCGACGTCGGCCTTGACGATCCCCCAGTGGTCGATGATCACGACACCGGTGACGACCGTGTCCGGGGTGCCGTCTGCGCGCGTAGCGCGCGCCTGGCCCATGGATTCCCGGATGACCTTGCCCCCGCCGAACACCGCCTCGTCACCGGCGAGTCCGGGGCCGCCGGAACGGTCCTCCTCGATCTCGATCAGCAGGTCGGTGTCCGCGAGGCGGATGCGGTCGCCCGTGGTGGGGCCGAACAGGTCGGCGTACACGGCACGCGAGATCTCAGGCATCGAGGGCACCTCCGGTCTCACCGCGCAGGCCGGGCACCACGCGGGCGCCGGCGAGCGGGACGAGTTCGACGTCGACGGGGATCCCGGGCTCGAAGCGCACGGCGGTGCCGGCGGCGACGTTGAGCCGCTTGCCGCGCGCGGCGGCGCGATCGAAGTGCAGCCCGGGGTTGGCCTCGGCGAAATGGTAGTGGGAGCCGACCTGGACGGGGCGGTCGGCGGCGTTGAGGACGGTCAGACGGGTGACCTCACGGCCCTCGTTGAAGACGACGGGCTCGTCGGCGAAGAGGATCTCTCCGGGAATCATGGCGCTCGCTCTCCCGTCAGACGATCGGGTCGTGGACGGTGACGAGCTTGGTGCCGTCCGGGAAGGTCGCCTCGACCTGGACGTCATGGATCATCTCGGAGATGCCCGACATGACGTCGTCGCGGGTGAGGATCTTGCGTCCGGAGGACATCAGCTCGGCGACGGTACGGCCGTCGCGGGCGCCCTCGAGGATGTGCGACGTGATCAGGGCGACGGCCTCGGGGTGGTTCAGTTTCAGCCCGCGGGCCCGGCGCTTCTCGGCGACGTCGGCGGCCACATGGATCAGCAGCCTCTCCTGCTCGTGCGGGGTCAAGTGCACGGCGTCCCACCTCACATCCTCGCTCCGGACCGTGCGGGGCCCGGTGGCCGCAGCCACCAAAACCCCTGGTGGCGTGGATGCGCACGCTAGTTGGCCGGAGTTTCGAGGACGTTAACCAGCCTGTGATCCTTCCGGGCCCGAGCGGCCGGACTCCGTCGCGCACGAGGGACCGCCCAGCTTCCCCGGGTTCGCCTCGTCCGGCCGCACCGACACTCCGGAAAGCCACGGCCCCGGAGCGGACCGGACCGTATACGGGATGTCGCACGGTCACGGTCGTGATCCGAGCCGCGATCGCGGTCGTGGACGAAGGGCCGCTGCCGCGACGCGTCCCGGGTCGCCGGCGGCACCCCACCCATCTCGCCGGGGCCCGAGCCGAACCTCTTCGGCTAGGAGGCGCTGGGCCCCCGGTGCTCCGCGGCGATGCCGAACCGCTGGCGTTCGCGGGGCGCGGACGCCACCTCGCGCACGCTGGACAGCGCGCTGATCACCTGCTCGTCCGCGGGCTCCTGGAGCTCTTCGAGGCGCTCCAGATCGGCGGCGGAGACCAGGGCGACGAGGGGCTTCCCGTGCCGCGTCACGACGACGCGCTCACCGCCGTACACGACGCGATTGATCAGTTCGGCGAGCTCAGCCCTGGCTTGCGTCACCGGAATCTCGTAGGCCATGACGTCCAGCTTAGACCGGGCCCGGCGGCACCACGGGGTGCACAGGATCCAGCCGGCAGGCGGGACAGGGCACCCCTGGACCGCCTCCCGGTCCGGCGCGCCGCCGTTTCGCTCTCAGCATGGCCCTCTTCCACAGAGACGTACGTCCTGTACATTTTTTACATACGTCGAACCAGAGGAGGCGCTCGACATGACCAGCCCGTCCGCCCGCCATGTCCTGCCCGAGTTCACCGAACGCACCGGCACGGGACACCGGACGCAGGATCCCTACTCGAAGCTGCTCAGCGAGCGGATCGTGTTCCTCGGGACGCCGATCGACGACATCTCGGCGAACGATGTGACGGCCCAGTTCATGTACCTCGAACACCAGGCGCCCGAGCAGGACATCTCGCTCTACATCAACTCCCCGGGCGGCTCCTTCAGCGCGATGACCGCGATCTACGACACGATGCAGTTCGTGACCTGCGACGTCGAGACGGTCTGCCTCGGCCGGGCGGCGTCGGCCGCTGCCGTTCTGCTGGCCGGCGGAACTCCGGGCAAGCGGCTCGCCCTGCCGGGAGCCCGCGTCGTCATCCACCAGCCGTCGGTCCCGGAGCCGATCCAGGGGCAGGCGAGCGATCTGGCTCTTCAGGCCGACGAGTTGGCACGCACCCGCGAGACGCTGGAGGAGATGCTCGTACGGCACACGGGACAGAGCCCGGAACGGGTCGCGGCGGACATCCAGCGGGACAAGATCCTCGACGCGCCGGCGGCGCTGGCCTACGGGCTGATCGACCGGATCGTCCCGAGCCGCAAGGCCTCGCGCGAAGCCCCCGGCGCGAGGTGAGCGGCCGATGATCCCGGACCTCCCCCCGCTGCCCGCGCTGACCCGCGCCGAGGCCGAGCTGATCGACCGCTACCTCGACGTGGTCGACCTGCTCGGCCGGATCAACCCGGCCCGCCCCGGAGACACCTATCGCGGCCTGAGGGCGGCTCAGGCACTGGTCGGCAAGGCGACGGCCCTGCGGGACGCCCTCGCGCTGATGCACCAGCGGGGCGAGAGCGAGGTGCACGCCCCGACCCTGGCTCAGGCCCTGCGGGTTCTCGACGGAGAGCGGCGGGCGGCCCGGGTCACCGTGCCGCCCGAGTCGGGCAGTTGACGCACCCACACCCCGGAGCCGATCCACGCCGAGACTCCGCGCCGTCCGGCCCGGGACACAAACGGACCGGATGGTGTACCCCCTGATGGCGTAGCGAACGATCCTTTCTGCGACCCGTTCAAGTTGCGCAACACGCGGAGCAGAAAGGCGGGATGAGCCCTTCGTCGCAGGTGCGGGCATGGCCGGTGTCCCCAACACCCGCTCGAACGGAGGGGTGTCCACCCGAACGGGTGAGTGGTGAGTAAGCCCACAAAACACCGGTTCCGCTCGGTTTTCCCGACACTCATGAGTGAAGATCCCTCCGACGACAAGCCCCCGCCACAGCGGCGGGGCGGTCCGGGCGGACGCCGAGTCCTGCCGCCGCCCGGATGACCGGTCGACAGATGTGCATCGGCAGGAGTGGAGGACCCAGCACGACGGGCCGCCGGAGCAATCCGGGCGGTCCTTGGGGTGAAGCCGCAGCAGCGGCCGGGCAACTTCGCCAGCCCGAATCCGACAGGTCATCCTTCACAGGCGGCTGACGAAGGGTTGCGCATGACTGCGCTCAATCGTGTCCCGTCGCTGTGGACCCGGGCCGGTACGGCCTCGGCGCTCACCATCGCCGCCGTGGGCGGCAGCCTCGTGGTCCCTGGCGTCGCTCCGGACGCCCAGGCGGCCACACCTGCGACGAAGGCACTCCAGGTCGCGGCGTCCAAGCACGGCGCCCCGTACAAGTGGGGCGCCACGGGACCGCACCGCTTCGACTGCTCCGGGCTCACGCTCTACTCGTACAAGAAGGCAGGCAAGAAGCTGCCTCGTACGGCCGCGGCGCAGTACAACAAGACGCACCATGTCTCCGCCTCGCACCGCAAGGCCGGTGACCTCGTGTTCTTCCACTCGGGCCGGAACGTGTACCACGTCGGCATCTACGCCGGGAAGGGAAAGATCTGGCACTCCCCGAAGACCGGGGACGTGGTGAAGCTCCAGAAGATCTGGACGAGAAGCGTCTGGTACGGCAGGGTCAGCTGACTCTGTCCCAGGGGCGGCGGCCCACGCCGCCGCCCCTGGGGCCACCTGGCTCGCGAACGTGGGCGACCCGGCCCTGACCGGTCTCTGATTCCCCCTGACCGCCGGTCCGGCCCGCACGCCCGCCTCGTGACGAGACGTCCGGTTCAGCTCCGCAGCGGCTCCAGCACCAGGACGAGGCCCAGAACGGTGAGGGCGCCCCCGGTGACCCCCTCCACGGCGCGTGCGGCCCGCGGCCCGCGCAGCCACCGTCCGAGCCTGTCCACCAGCAGCGCGACCGCCGGGAACCACAGCAGGGCCAGAACGACCACGATGAGCGCCAGCAGCAGCGTCCGCGGCATCGCCGGGCTGCCCGCCGGAACGAACTGCGGCAGCAGGCTGAGGAAGGTGATGGGCGCCTTCGGATTCAGTGCGTTGGTGACGAAGCCCTGCCGCAGCGGGCGCGCACCCGCGAACGCCGCACCCGCCACCGCCTCTCCCGGACGCGGGCCCACCCCGTCGGACACCACCCCGCGCGGACGCCCCAGTGAGCGCAGCGTGCGCAGGCCCAGGTACAGCACATAGGCACCGCCGAGCAGCTGGAGCGTCCGGAACAGCGCCGGTACGGCGGTGAGGACCGCGGCGACCCCGGCGACGGCGAGCGCGGTGTGGAGCAGCAGCCCGCCCGCGATGCCGAGGGCGCAGGCGACTCCGGCCCGGCGCGAGACGAGGGCGTTGCGTACGACGACGGTGAAGTCCGCGCCCGGCATGGCGACCATGCCCGCGGCGACGCCCGTGAAGGCGACCAGCTGTGCGTCCATGCCCCCAGGTTGCCCGGCCCGGGCCTTCAGCAGGTATGTCGAATATCCTGGGCGGGCCTTAAGCAATCGTTTAGACCTGGCGGTCCTTTGCGTCCGGCGCGGTGCCGCCGGACCCGGGAGGGCTCCATGTACGACCCGACGCGGCTCGCGGCGCTGGTGGCGGTCGCCGAGGCGGGTTCGATCACCCGGGCCGCCGAACGCCTCGGGTACACCCCGCCGGCACTGTCCCAGCAGGTGGCGAAGCTGGAGCGGGAGGCGGGGGCGACGCTGCTGGTGCGCTCCCATCGGGGGACGCGGCTCACCGGGGCGGGTGAACTGCTGGTGGCACGGGCCCGCCGGGTCCTCGACGAGATGGAGCTGGCCCGGCACGAACTGGCCCGTCTGGCGGGACTGTCGGGCGGCACTCTGCGGCTCGGCACCTTCCAGACGGCGGGCATCCATCTGCTGCCGCCCGTACTCAGCGCCTTCCGCCGGGCCCACCCCGACGTGGAACTCGCGGTCGCCGACTACGAACCTCCGCACGGGATCGCGGCGGTGGCCGCCGGCGAGGTGGATCTGGCCCTCACACACACCTACCAGCCCGCCGCACCGGTCCCGCTGCCGTCGTCCGTGGGCATCGAGCCGGTCCTGGTCGAGGAGCTGGTGCTGGTGACCGCTCCCGGGCACATCCTCGCGGGCGGTTCGGCGCGGCTGCCGCTCGCCGAGCTCGCCGGGCAGCCGCTGATCAGCATGGCCCCGGACCACCCGCCCCGGCAGGGTGTGGAGGCCGCGCTCGCCCGGGCGGGGGCGACGCCGGCGGTGCTCGTCGAGACTCCGGGGTACGCGCTGGTGTGCGCGCTGGTCAGCGCCGGGCTCGGGATCGCGGTCGTGCCGGAGATGGTGGCGGCGACCGCGGCGACGCCGGTGGGGACACGCTCGCTGGAGCCGGGAGATCTGCGCCGAACGATCTCGGTCGTCCACCGGACGGATGTGACAGCCCCCGCGGCCGACGCGTTCCGTGCCCTGCTGCGCGGCGCGTTCGGGCGGGCCGGACAGCACCGGCCCGGCAGTCGGGCGGACGGCTAGGCCCTGTCCGGACGGCCGGCCTGAAAGGACTTGTCCGAACGGCCTGAACGGACTTGTCCGAACGGCCAGCCCGAAGAGCCTCTTCGAACGGCTTTTCCGAACGCAGGCGTCATGGCTCTTGGCCCCCGGCCGTCACAGGCTGGACCGGTGCCGGCCACGGGAGTTCGATGGAGACCGTCTTGCCGCCCTCCCGGGTCGGCCGGACGGTGAGTCTGCCGCCGCATTCGGCGGCCAGCCAGCGGATGATCACCATGCCGCGGCCGTTGTCCTGCTGAACGGCCGCGGGCAGCCGCTTCGGAAAGCGCGGATGGCTGTCGGTGACTCCGATGCGCAGGTGCTCCTCCCGGTCGAGACATACGTCGACCGTGAAGGTGGGCGACTGCCCGAGCGTGTGCTGGACGGCGTTGGTGGCCAGTTCGGACACGATCAGCCGTACTGTTTCGGCGACTTCGGAGTCGCACGGCAGGCCCCATTCGGCCAACACCTCGGCGACGAATTTACGGGCCGTGGAAACCGAGACGGGTTCGCTCCGCAGCGTGACGGATGCTTCCTGGTGATCTGCCATGGCGACGTCGTCCCTTTCCCACGGGACCGGAGCCCGACACCGAGCGGACGGTTCGAGTACGGTCCCGGACTGGTGCTTGCGCCAGACTGCCATTACCGGGCGGGTCACGGGTGCGATCCACCGAGTAATGCATATATCTGTCGCTCGATGCGGTGAACTCTGCGTCGGCAGAGCGTATTCGGGCGACTTGGAGGGGGTAAGGAGAACAGCCATGCAGCACGGTCCCGCGGTGCGCCGCCGCAAGCTCGGTGCCGAACTGCGCGCGCTGCGCGCGGGCTCAGGCCTCACGAGCGGTGAGGCGGCCCGCCTGCTCGGCTGGCACCAGTCGAAGGTGAGCCGCATCGAGACCGGCACCAGCGGGGTGAAACCGGCCGATGTGGAACGCCTGTTGGACGCGTACGGCGTCGAGGATCCAGAACTGCGCCAGCTCCTCGTCGTGTTGGCGGGGTCCGAGGGCAACGGCCGTCATCACTGGTGGCACGCGTATCGCGGGGTGCTCCCGCCCGCGTACCGCGACTTCATCAGCCTGGAGTCCGGGGCCAGCGGCATGCGCACCCTGGAGACCTCCGTCGTACCCGGGCTGCTGCAGACGCCGGACTACGCCCGCGCGGTGACGCGGGCCGCCGTGGACGGGCTGGAGGACAGCAAGCTCGACGCCCTGGTCGAGGTGCGTCTGGCCCGGCAGGACGTGCTGCGTTCGAACCCGCCGCTGAAGCTGTCCGCGGTCCTGGACGAAGCGGTGTTACGACGGGAGGTCGGCGGGCCCGACGTCATGGCACGCCAGCTGTGCCGGTTGCGGGAGGCCGCGGCCCTGCCTCAAGTACGGCTCCAGGTCCTGCCGTTCGCCGCCGGGGCCCACATCGGAGTCACCGGGCCTTTCGTTATTTTCTCATTTCCGAACACAACCGATCTGGATGTGGTTGTTCTCGACCACTTGACGAGTAGCCTCTATCTCGAGCGGAAAGAAGACCTCCAGGCCTACACCGAGGCCTTCAACGCCCTTCAGTTCCACGCCCTTTCGCCCGAGGACTCGTTGGACTACATCGCCGGGATAGCTGACGGCGCGTAAGGAGGCACCCTCATGTCTGCAATGCCTCGGTACGTACCCTCCAGTACTTCACTGCACGGCGTGCGATGGCTGCGCAGCAGCCGCAGCACGGGAATGAACAACTGCGTCGAGACGGCGCGGCCTGGCTCCGGGCTCTGGTCCGGAATGGTCGCGGTTCGCGATTCCAAGAACCCGGCCGGCCCCGCCCTGCTGTTCGCCCCTGGCGTCTGGGAGGGGTTCGTCACCGGTCTGAGCTGACCCGCACGGCACACCGGCTCACCGCTTCATGAATTCACCGGTTCCGGCTGATCACGTCCACCGCGTGCTCGATCTGCTTCTCGGTGAGGTCCGCGCGGGCCGTCAGCCGCAGCCGCGAAATACCGTCGGGCACCGACGGGGGACGGAAACAGCCGACGGCGAGGCCCGCCTCGCGGCAGTCGGCCGCCCATCGCACCGCTCGTTCGGGGGACGGTGCCCGCACGGAGACGACGGCGGCGTCCGGTCGAACCGCGGCGAGACCCTCAGCCGTCAGACGGGTGTGCAGGGCCGTGGCCACCTCTCGCGCCCGTGCCGCCCGCCCCGGTTCACGGCGCAGCAACCGGAGCGCCGCGAGGGCCGCGCCCGCCGCGGCCGGCGCCAGACCGGTGTCGAAGATGAAGGTGCGCGCCGCGTTGATCAGGTGGTCGATGACCGCCGCCGGGCCGAGGACGGCTCCGCCCTGGCTGCCGAGCGACTTGGAGAGCGTTACGGTCACGACGACGTCCGGGTCCCCCGCGAGCCCCGCCGCGTGCGCGGCGCCCCTGCCGCCGTCGCCCAGGACACCGAGTCCGTGCGCGTCGTCGACGACCAGCCCGGCGCCGTACTCCCGGCATGCGAGGGCGAGTTCGGCGAGTGGTGCCGCGTCGCCGTCCACCGAGAAGACCGTGTCGGAGACGGTGACGGCGGGTCCCTCGTGGGTGCCCAGCGCCTTGCGTACGCCGTCGGGGTCGGCGTGACCCACGACCTGTGTGGTGCCGCGGGCCAGCCGGCAGCCGTCGATCAGTGAGGCGTGGTTGCCCGCGTCCGAGACGACCAGCGAGCCGTGCGGCGCGAGCGCGGTGACGGCGGCGAGGTTGGCCGCGTATCCGGAGGAGAAGACGAGCGCGGATTCGAAGCCGCAGAAGTCGGCCAGCTCGCGTTCCAGCTCACCGTGCAGTTCGGTGGTGCCGGTGACGAGGCGGGAGCCCGTCGCGCCGCCGCCCCACGTGCGCGCGGCCCGGGCCGCGCCCTCGGTGACCTCCGGATGGCGGGCGAGCCCGAGGTAGTCGTTGCTCGCGAGATCGAGGAGCGGCGAGTCGGCGGGGCGCGGGCGCAACGTACGCACGAGTCCGGCCCGGCGGCGCGCCTCGGCCTGCTCGTCGATCCAGCCGAACGCCATGTGTCCTCCGGGGCTCGTGGCCAGTGCGGTGGCGGGTGTTTTGTAGGCAGTGCACAGACCCTAG
Organism: Streptomyces sp. NPDC005141; assembly: GCF_053599975.1. Taxonomy (NCBI): domain Bacteria; kingdom Bacillati; phylum Actinomycetota; class Actinomycetes; order Kitasatosporales; family Streptomycetaceae; genus Streptomyces; species Streptomyces sp. NPDC005141. The sequence continues at coordinate 62,680 of NZ_JBSFYW010000019.1, forward strand.
CGGTCGCTCCGTCGGCCCAGGATGTGGCAATACCCACACGTCGAACCATCTCTGTTGTGCAAACTCTCCTTGGCCGAGAGCGGTCGCATGGTCCAGGATCGGACCTCATGGACCTGCTGAACACGCTGGTGGACAAGGGGCTTCGGCGCGAGCTGCCGACCCGCGACGAGGCGCTGGCCGTACTGGCCACCTCCGACGACGACGTACTCGACGTGGTGGCCGCGGCCGGCAAGGTACGCCGGCACTGGTTCGGCCGACGGGTGAAACTGAACTATCTCGTCAACCTCAAATCGGGCCTGTGCCCGGAGGACTGCTCGTACTGCTCGCAGCGCCTCGGCTCCAAGGCGGGCATTCTCAAATACACCTGGCTCAAGCCCGACGAGGCCTCCCGGGCCGCGGCGGCCGGGCTCGCCGGGGGCGCCAAGCGGGTCTGCCTGGTGGCCAGCGGGCGCGGTCCGACGGACCGTGACGTGGACCGGGTCTCCGACACCATCAAGGCGATCAAGGACCAGAACGAGAGCGTCGAGGTCTGTGCCTGCCTCGGTCTGCTCTCCGACGGCCAGGCCGAACGGTTGCGCGAGGCGGGCGCGGACGCCTACAACCACAACCTGAACACGTCCGAGGGGACGTACGGGGAGATCACGACCACCCACACGTACGCCGACCGGGTCGACACGGTCCAGAAGGCGCACGCGGCGGGGCTGTCCGCCTGCTCGGGTCTGATCGCGGGCATGGGCGAGTCGGACGAGGACCTCGTGGACGTCGTGTACGCGCTGCGCGAGCTCGACCCTGACTCCGTTCCGGTGAACTTCCTGATTCCCTTCGAGGGCACCCCGCTCGCCAAGGAGTGGAACCTCACCCCGCAGCGCTGTCTGCGCATCCTCGCCATGGTCCGGTTCGTCTGCCCGGACGTCGAGGTCCGTATCGCCGGCGGCCGCGAGGTCCATCTGCGCACTCTCCAGCCACTCGCCCTGAACCTCGCCAACTCGATCTTCCTCGGTGACTACCTCACCAGCGAGGGCCAGGCGGGCAAGGCCGACCTGGAGATGATCGCGGACGCGGGCTTCGAGGTGGAGAACGCCGGCGAGGTGACGCTGCCGGAGCACCGGGTGTCGGTGGCCGGCGGCTGCGGATCGCACGCGGAAGCCGGATGCGGATCGCACGACAGCGCCGGGTGCGGGTCGCAGGCGGAGGCCGGATGCGGGTCCCACGCGGACGGCGGGGTGTGCGGTTCCGCGGCTGCGGCTCCGGCGGCGGCCGTGGCGCCCGCCGAGGCCCGCACGGACCTCGTCTCCGTGCGCCGCCGCGGTGCGGGGACGGACCTCGCGCCCAATGCCTGAGCTGTCCGTACGGGAACTGCTCGACCTCGACCGGCGCCACGTCTGGCATCCGTACGGGCCGATGCCCGGCCGCCAGGAGCCGCTGGTCGTGGAGTCGGCGAGCGGGGTCCGGCTGCGCCTGGCCGGCGGTACCGGCGAGCTGATCGACGGCATGTCGTCCTGGTGGTCGGCGATCCACGGCTACAACCACCCGGTCCTGAACGACGCGGCTCGCGGCCAACTGGAGCGCATGAGCCACGTGATGTTCGGCGGGCTCACCCACGAGCCCGCCGTCCGGCTGGCGAAGCTGCTGGTCGACATCTCGCCCGAGGGGCTGGAGCACGTCTTCCTCGCCGACTCCGGCTCGGTCTCCGTCGAGGTCGCCGTCAAGATGTGCCTCCAGCACTGGCGCTCGCTCGGCCGCCCGGGCAAGCAGCGGCTGCTGACCTGGCGGGGCGGCTATCACGGGGACACCTGGCAGCCCATGTCGGTGTGCGACCCCGAGGGCGGGATGCACGAGCTGTGGCAGGGCGTGCTCCAGCGTCAGGTGTTCGCCGAGGCGCCGCCCGCCGCCTACGAGGAGTCTTACGCCGACCGGCTGCGCGAGCTGATCGGGCGGCACGCGGACGAGCTCGCCGCCGTCATCGTGGAGCCGGTGGTGCAGGGTGCGGGCGGGATGCGTTTCCACTCCCCCGCGTATCTGCGGGTGCTGCGCGAGGCGTGCGACGAGCACGACGTGCTGCTGGTCTTCGACGAGATCGCCACCGGCTTCGGCCGTACGGGTGAACTGTTCGCGGCGGACCACGCGGGCGTCACCCCGGACGTGATGTGTGTCGGCAAGGCGTTGACCGGCGGCTATCTGACGATGGCGGCGACGCTGTGCACCTCGCGGGTGGCCGACGGCATCTCGCGCGGTGAGGTCCCGGTGCTCGCGCACGGCCCGACCTTCATGGGCAATCCGCTCGCCGCGGCGGTGGCGTGCGCGTCCGTCGACCTGCTGCTCGGCCAGGACTGGCGGACCGAGGTCAAGCGGATCGAGACGGGTCTGCGGGACGGCCTCGCGGAGGCGGCGACCCTGCCGGGCGTCCGGGACGTACGGGTGCTCGGCGCGATCGGGGTCGTCCAGCTCGACCACGAGGTGGACATGAAGGCGGCGACGGCGGCCGCGGTGCGCGAGGGCGTGTGGCTGCGGCCGTTCCGCGACCTCGTCTACACGATGCCGCCGTACGTCACGGGCGACACGGATCTGGCACGGATTGCCCGCGCGGTGTGCGCGGTGGCGCGGGAGGGTTGAGATGCCGGTACTGGTGATCACGGGGACGGGCACGGAGGTCGGCAAGACGGTCGTCACGGCCGCTGTCGCCGCCACGGCTCTCGCGGCCGGGCGGTCCGTGGCCGTCCTGAAGCCCGCGCAGACCGGTGTAGGTCCGCACGAGCGCGGCGACGCCGACGAGGTGGCCCGGCTCGCGGGTGCCGTCACGACGCTCGAACTGGGCCGTTATCCGGAGCCGTTGGCGCCCGCGACGGCCGCCCGGCGGGCCGGCCTCGCGCCGGTGTCTCCGCAGGAGGCCGCGGAGGCCGCGGCCAAACTGGCCACCGAGCACGATCTGGTGCTGGTCGAGGGCGCGGGCGGTCTGCTCGTCCGGTTCGACGACGAGGACGGGACGCTGGCGGACGCGGCCCGGCTGCTCGACGCACCCGTACTGGTCGTCGCTTCCGCGGGACTGGGCACGCTCAACACCACGGAGCTGACGGCTCGTGAACTACGGCGCCGGGAGCTGGACTTCGCGGGCGTGGTGATCGGCAGCTGGCCGAACTCCCCCGATCTGGCGATGCGGTGCAATCTCGCGGACCTCCCCGCGGTGTCCGGAGCACCCCTGCTGGGCGCGGTACCGGCGGGCGCGGGGACCCATGCGCCCGCCGGCTTCCGTGCGGGGGCGCCGAGTTGGCTGGACCACCGGTTGGGCGGACGCTGGAACGCCGACGCCTTCGCCGCGTCGTACAGGATCTGACGGGCACCTCGCTCCCGGGACCCGGCGGGAGCGAGGAGCTTCGCCTCCGCACCCCGGCGTACCCGGCCATGGACACCAGGACGCCGCGCCCTCAGCCGTCCGCGCGGACATCGGCGTCGGTGCCCCTCGCCGCAACCCCTTCGTGCGGACGGGCGCCCGCACGCCCGGCGCGTGCGCCGGACCTCACGGGGGGAGAATCCCGGTAGGCCCCGTCCTCCCAGGAGGTCCGTCATGCCGTTCATGTCGCTCCGGCCGGCCCGCTCCGGCAAGGTCGCTCCGGAGGCCGTGCACCATCCGGTGTTCGCCCGCTGCTACGCCCGCGCCAGCGTCGGCGCCGAGACCCGGATGGGGATGGGCCGCGTGCGCGACCGGCTGCTCACCGGGCTGTCGGGGCGGGTCATCGAGATCGGCGCGGGCAACGGCCTGAACTTCGCGCACTATCCGGGCGCCGTCTCGGAAGTCGTCGCCATCGAACCCGAACGGCTGCTCCGGCAGTTGGCGGTGGAGGCGGCGCTGCGCTGCGAGGTACCGGTCGATGTGGCGCCGGGTGCCGCGGAGGCCCTGCCGGTCAAGAGCGAGGCGTACGACGCCGCCGTACTGTCCCTGGTGCTGTGCAGTGTGCGGGACGTGCCGAGGGCGCTCGCCGAGGTGCGGCGGGTGCTGCGCCCCGGCGGCACGGTGCGGTTCTTCGAGCACGGCAGGGGTGGGGGACGAGTGATGGCGTCCGCCCAGCGGGGCCTGGACCGCACGGTGTGGCCGCGGCTGAGCGGCGGCTGCCATCTGTCCCGCGACCCGATCGCCGCCCTGCGTGCGGCGGGCTTCGAACTGGGCCCCTACCGGCGGCTGCTGATGCCCGAGAAGGGGCCGCGCCTGCCCACGTCGTACTGCGTCCTGGGCACCGCCCGCCGACCGCTCGGCTAGGTGGTGACCTCCGGATCGTCCCGGGCGGCGTCACAGGCTCCAGCGGCGCAGTTCGTTCGTGATGTCGTGCACCGTGGCCTCGCCGCTCTTCACCAGGCGGGCCAGGTCCCGTACCTGTTCGGGCGAGGTGACGACCTTCAGGCCGCTGGCGACGAGATAGGCGTACGCGACGGCCGAGGCGAACATCGCGTTGGAGCGTTCGAGCGCCGGGACGTGCAGCAGGAGCTGGAGCAGCGCGGCGGCGCGGGCGTGCGGGCTGTCGTAGACGGGAATGCCGAAGATCTCCGCCTCGTGCCGGCTGACCGCGGCGACGAGGGCTCCCCAGTCGGTGACCTGGGGATCTCCGGGCGTTTTCCGTTCGGCGATGATGAGGAGCCAGGCAAGATCGACTCTGAGACTGCTCAAGGGATCAGCGACGACCTTCGCGGGTGCCTTCACGGTCCGCGCCGAATTCCTCGGCGAAGACGGACTCGTACTGCTTCATGAAATCCGCGGCGGCCTCCACGAAGGTGTGGCCCACTTCCCCGGTGTCCTGCCGGACGAGCTCCTCGATGTAGCGGTTCACGCTCATCCCCCGTTCCAGGGCTCGCTCCCGGGCGGCCCGTGCTGTGCCCTCGTCCACCCGGACGTTCAGCTGAGTCTTCGCCATCCTTCGAAGCTAGCGCGGAACCACTAGCACCCGCAAGAGGGGCCGCCCGGCCCCGGGGGTGGAGAACTCCGATGGAGCGTGCCCCTTACATCGATATCAGGGCCACACCCTGGGGCGGAGACCATCCGGCACTCAGGGGGGATACCGAGTGTGCCTCCGATCACACTACGCTCGGGCCGGACGAGGAGTCCTGACATCCATCACAGAGGAGGCGGTCTTGTCCACAGCTGCTGCCGAGCATCTTCCCGGCCGCGCGGAGGGGGACGGGATCGCCGCCCGCGCCCGTGGCCTGACCAAGGCGTACGGTTCCGGCGAGACCGCGGTCCTGGCCCTCGACTCGGTCGACGTGGACATCGCGCGCGGCCGGTTCACCGCCGTCATGGGCCCCTCGGGCTCCGGGAAGTCGACCCTCATGCACTGTCTGGCGGGCCTCGACACCGTCTCGGCCGGCCAGGTGTGGCTGGGCGACACCGAGATCACCGGCCTGAAGGACCGCGAACTGACCCGGCTGCGACGGGACCGGATCGGCTTCATGTTCCAGTCGTTCAACCTGATCCCCACACTGAACGCGGCGGAGAACATCACGCTGCCCATGGACATCGCGGGCCAGAAGCCCGACCAGCAGTGGCTGGACCAGGTCATCGACACCCTCGGGCTGCGCGACCGGCTGAAGCACCGGCCCGCCCAGTTGTCCGGGGGGCAGCAGCAGCGCGTCGCCTGCGCGCGGGCGCTCGCCTCCCGGCCCGAGCTGATCTTCGCGGACGAGCCGACCGGCAACCTGGACTCCCGCGCGGGTCTCGAAGTCCTCGGCTTCCTGCGCGAGGCCGTCGACGAGCTGGGCCAGACCGTCGTCATGGTCACGCACGATCCCGGCGCGGCCGCCCACTCAGACCTGGTGCTCTTCCTCGCGGACGGGCGCATCGTGGACGAGATGGAGCGCCCCACGGCGGAGGCCGTGCTGGAGCGGATGAAGCGTTTCGACACGATCCGGGTGACCTACGACGGCGGGCGCGGCGGGACCGGTGACCCCACGGTCGCCGGGGGCTCCGACGGCAGCGCCCGCGCCGGCGGCACGGGTGACACGTCTCCCGTCGCCGGCACGGGCGACACCGCACCCGGCAGCGCCGGCGAGGCCGCTCCCGACAGCGGCTCCGGCGACGTAACCCTCGACAAGGACTGAGGCGGTCGTGCTCAAGGCGACACTGCGAAGCTTTCTCGCGCACAAGGGCCGGCTGCTGCTCTCGGCACTGGCCATCGTGCTGTCCGTGGCCTTCGTCGCGGGCAGTCTCATCTTCTCGGACACGGTGACCCGCACGTTCGACCGGCTCTTCGCCTCCACCTCGGCCGATGTGACCGTGGAACCGAAGAACGACCTGAACTCGCAGCTTCCGACCGGCGCCACCGAGACGGTGCCGGCCTCGCTCGCGGACCGGATCGCCAAGGTCGACGGAGTCGCCGCCACCCACGTGGACGCGTCCGTGGAGAACGCCCCGGTCGTCGACAGCGAGAACAAGTCGGTCGGACCGACGACAGGCGCTCCCACCATCGTCACCAACTGGGAGATCACGGAACGCAGTCCGGTGAAGCTGACCTCCGGACACGAGCCGAAGGGCGACGGGGAGGCACTGCTCGACGCCGACACCGCCGACAAGAAGCACCTCGGCATCGGTGACACCCTGACGGTGCAGGCACAGCCCGGTTCGTTCCAGGTGCGGATCGTCGGGATCGCCACCTTCACCACCACCAACCCCGGTGCCGCGCTGATCTTCCTGGACACCCCGACCGCGCAGACCAAGCTGCTCGGCGGCCCCGACGTCGCCACGAGCATCTCCGTGGACGCGGCGCCGGGCGTCGGTGACGATCGGCTCAAGCAGCGCATCGCCACCGAACTCGACACCAAGAAGTACGACTTGAAGACCGCCGATGAGCAGGCGGAGTCGGCCGCCGCCCAGCTCGGCGGATTCCTCGACGTCATCAAGTACGTGATGCTCGGCTTCGCGGGCATCGCCGTGCTCGTCGGGATCTTCCTCATCGTCAACACCTTCTCCATGCTGATCGCCCAGCGCACCCGGGAACTCGGCCTGTTGCGCGCGCTCGGCGCCGACCGCCGTCAGGTGCGCCGGTCGGTGCTCACCGAGGCGCTGCTCCTCGGCCTGGTCGGTTCGACCCTCGGCCTCGCGGCGGGGATCGGGCTGGCGATCGGGCTGATCAAGCTGATGACCGCGTTCGGCATGAACCTCAAGTCCACCGAGATGGTGATCGGCTGGGGAACTCCCGTGGCGGCGTACGTCGTCGGGGTCGGCGTCACCTACATCGCGGCGTATCTCCCGGCCAGGCGCGCGGCGGGCGTCTCCCCCATGGCGGCCCTCGCGGACGCCGAGGTCGCGGGTGTGGGCAGGTCGTTGCGGGTACGGGCCGTGGTGGGCGGTGTCGTCGGGGCGGCCGGGGCCGCGGCTCTCGCGGGATGCGCGGCCTCGACGAAGACATCGACGTCCGCCTCCCTGCTGGGACTCGGTGTCGTCCTGACGCTGATCGCGACAGTGATCGCGGGACCCCTGCTCGTCCGTCCGGTGATCCGGGTACTGGGGGGTGCCTTCCCGGCCATCTTCGGCCCGGTGGGCCGGATGAGTCAGCGCAACGCGCTGCGCAATCCGCGGCGCACGGGCGCCACCGCGGCCGCGCTCATGGTGGGACTCGCCCTGGTCGGCGGTATGTCCGTGGCCAGCGCGTCCATGAGCAAGTCCTTCGACAAGCAGATCGACAACACGCTCGGCGCCGACTTCGTGCTCCAGAACGACAACTTCGTGCCGTTCTCCAAGGAGCTCACGGACAAGGTGCGCGCCACCGAGGGCGTGGGGCTCGTCGTCCGCCAGCGGTTCACACCGGTCGCGGTGCGGCTGCCGGACGGCAAGAGGATCGAGACGGCCGCCTCCGCCTACGACGCGCGGCTCGACGACGTCGCCCACATCACGTACGCGCAGGGCGACACCGCGGCGGCGCTGGGCGACGGTCGCATCGCCATGGACGCGAAGTTCGCGAAGGACCACGACGTGCGGATCGGCAGCACGATTCCCGTCGAGTTCCCCGCCGGCCGCAAGACCACCCTGACGGTGGGCGCACTCACCGACCAGGACGGCAGCGGTGGGTTCGGCATGCAGGGCGGGCTCGTCATCGGCTTCGGCACGATCGAGAAGTTCGTGCCCGGCGGGCAGGACTCCGCGCTCTACGTGAACGCGGCCCCGGGCACCGCCCCGGACCGGCTGCGCCCCCGCCTGGAGAAGACCCTCGAGCCCTATCCGCAGGTGCAGGTCCGCGACCAGGCCGACTACAAGAAGCTCATCCACGACCAGATCGCCGTGCTGCTCTACCTCGTGTACGCGCTGCTCGGGCTGGCGATCGTCATCGCGGTGCTCGGCGTGGTCAACACCCTCGCGCTGTCCGTCGTGGAGCGCACCCGCGAGATCGGACTGCTGCGCGCCATCGGGCTCGGGCGGCGCCAGCTGCGCCGGATGATCCGGCTGGAGTCGGTGGTGATCGCCGTGTTCGGTGCCGTCCTCGGACTGGCGCTGGGAATCATCTGGGGCGTCTGTGTCCAGCAGGTGCTCGCGCTGCAGGGCATGAAGGCGCTCGCGATCCCCTGGACGACGATCGTCGCGGTCGTGGTCGGTTCGGCCGTCGTCGGCATCGTCGCGGCGCTGCTTCCCGCGCTGCGCGCCTCGCGCATGAACGTGCTCGAGGCCATCGCGCACGAGTGACGGCTCGCCCCGGTCCGCAGGGACCGGGGCAAGTCCCCGCCAGGGAGGGAGAGTTCATGTCGCGCCCGTTCCGCTTCGGCGTCAGCCTGCTCACTCCGGCGCCCGCCGCCGAGTGGCGCGCCAAGTGCCGTCGCGCCGAGGAGCTCGGCTACGACGTGATCACCGTGGCGGACCACCTGGGGATGCCCGCCCCGTTCCCCTCGCTGGTCGCCGCCGCCGAGGCGACCGAGCGGCCGCGGCTGGGCACGTTCGTGCTCAACGCGGGCTTCTGGAACCCCGCGCTGCTGGCCCGCGAGGTGACCACCACGAACGCGCTGACGGGCGGCCGTCTCGAACTCGGCCTCGGCACCGGTTACGTACCGGCGGAGCACGAGTCGGCTGGTCTGCCCTGGGGCACCGCGGGCGAGCGCGTCGACCATCTCCGGCGCACGGTCGAGGAGTTGGAGCGGATCCTCGGCCCGGGGGAACCTCCCCACCCGCCACCGCGGCCCGGCGGGGAGGCCTCCGGGCCGCCGACCGCACCGGAGCCGCGGGTCCCGCTGCTGATCGGAGCCAACGGCGACCGGATGCTCCGTATCGCCGCGGAGTACGCCGACATCGCGGCGTTCACGGGCGCGCGCACCCGGCAGGACGGCACTCTGGAGCCGATCACGGCCACCGAACTCGACGAACGCGTCGCGCTCTACCGGGAGGCTGCCGCCGCGCGCGAGGAACCCGCCGAACTCAACCTGCTGATCCAGATCGTCACCGTCGCCGACGACCGCGCCGCCGCCGTCCGGCCGTGGCTTCCCCGGATCCCGCATCTGACCGAGCGGCAGGTCCTGGATCTGCCGATCGTCCTGGTGGGCACGGTCGAGCAGATCGTCGAGCAGGTGCGGGACCAGCGCGAGCGTTTCGGATTCTCGTATCTGACCGTGCTGGAGCCGAACCTCGAGGCCTTCGCTCCCGTGGTCCGTGAGCTGCGCGGCCGGTGACCGTCCGCATGATGGAATGCGGGGCCCGCGCCCGGCCCGCGTGATGGGATCGGTCCATGAGCGACTTGCGGATACGGGCCGGGCGGCCCGAGGACCTCGATGCCGTGCTCGCCTTCTGGAAGATGGCCGCCGAGGGCACGAGCATCAGTGACGACCGGAGCGGCGTGGAGCGGCTGATCGCCCGCGACCCCGAGGCCCTGCTGCTGGCGGAGCGCGACGGCGAGCTGGTCGGCACCGTGATCGCCGGCTTCGACGGCTGGCGCTGCCATCTGTACCGGCTGGCCGTCCATCCCGGACGGCGTCGCCTCGGCATCGGCTCCGCTCTGCTCGCCGCCGCGGAGGAGCGTTTCGTCCTGCTCGGAGGGCGGCGCGGCGACGCCATGGTGCTGCGCCGGAACGAGACCGCCCACCATGCCTGGCGTGCCGCCGGGTATGCGCCCGAGGAGAACTGGCGGCGCTGGGTGAAGCCGCTCACCGATTAGAGGCTCCGCCGTGCGGCGGAGGCCGCCAAGGAGGCTCCTTTGCCCGTCCTTTACCATTGGTGGACCATCGGTCCTCCAACGAAAGGTGTGAGCGTCCGCCCATGGGCGAGCCTCCCAGTACCCGGAGCCGTGATCCCCACGGCTGCCCCGGACATCGCGCGATCCCTCCGTCCCTGGCCGATCATGGAACGGAGGTGACCCGATGACGGAAGTGTTCCTGCTCCTGGTGGCGGTTCTGCTGTCGCTGGCCTGCGGCGGCTTCGTGGCGGCGGAGTTCTCGCTGACCACGGTCGAGCGCAGTGAGCTCGAGCGTGCCGTGGAACGCGGCGAGCGGGGCGCCTCTGGCGCCCTCAAGGCCGCACGGAACCTCACCTTCCAGCTGTCCGGCGCCCAGCTGGGCATCACCGTGACGAACCTGGTCGTCGGCATGCTCTCCGAGTCCTCGATCGCCAAGCTGATCGCCGGCCCCCTGGAGTCGATCGGCGTTCCGGCCTCCGCGTCGCGCTCGGTGGCCCTGGTCATCGGTACGGCGCTCTCGACGATCTTCCTGATGGTCGTCGGTGAACTGGTGCCCAAGAACTGGGCGATCTCCTCACCGCTGGCCGTGGCCAAGCGGGTGGCCACTCCGCAGCGCTGGTTCAGCGCCGCGTTCCGGCCGTTCATCGCGCATCTCAACAACACGGCGAACCACGTCGTACGCCGCTTCGGCCTCGAACCCGCCGAGGAGCTGGCCTCCGCCCGCGGTCCCCAGGAACTGGTGGCACTCGCCCGGCACTCCGCCAAGGAGGGCGCGCTGGAGGCGGACACCGCCGAGCTGTTCGTGCGCACCCTGAACCTCGCCGACCTGACCGCGGAGAACGTGATGACGCCCCGCGTCCAGGTCATCGCGCTGGAGGTCCAGGCGACCTGCGAGGACGTGGCGAACGCGACCCGGGCGACGGGTCTGTCCCGTTTCCCCGTCTACCACGGCAGTCTCGACGAGGTCGTCGGCGTCGCGCACATCAAGGACGTGCTGACCGTGGGTGCCGACAGCAGGACACAGACCGCCGTCTCGCAGATCATGCGTGAGCCGCTGCTCGTACCGGAATCACTGACCGTCGACCGGCTGCTGGACCGGCTCGTCGGCAAGCGCACGATGGCCGTCGTCATCGACGAGTACGGCGGTACGGCAGGCGTCGCCACATTGGAGGACATCGTCGAAGAGGTCGTCGGCGAGGTACGAGACGAGCACGACCCGCACGAAACACCCGACCTCGCCCCGGTCGGCACGGACGACGAGGGCAGGGCGCTGTACTCGGCGGACGGCTCCGCCCGCACCGACCAGCTCGCCCGCGTCGGACTGCGCGTGCCCGACGGGCCGTACGAGACGCTGGCCGGTTTCGTCGCGTCCGAGCTCGGCCGCATCCCCGCCGAGGGAGACACCGTCGAGGTCGCCGGCTGGCGGCTCGACGTGGTGGACGCCTCGGGACGGCGGGCCGCACGCGTGCTGCTGCACGCGCCGCACGACGCCGAGGAGGGCGCGCGATGACCGCCGTACAACTGCTGATCGGGCTCGCGACGCTCGTCGTGAACGCCTTCTTCGTGAGTGCCGAGTTCGCGCTGATCTCGGTGCGCCGCAGCCAGATCGAGCCGCACGCCGAGCGGGGCGACCGGCGGGCGCGGAGTGTGATCTGGGGCCTCGAACACGTCTCGGCGCTGCTCGCGACCGCACAGCTGGGCATCACGCTGTGCACCCTGGTGCTCGGCATCGTGGCCGAGCCCGCGATCGCGCACCTGCTGGAGCCGGTGTTCCACGCGATGGGCGTCCCCTCCGGTGCGGGCCACGCGGTCTCCTTCGTCATCGCGCTCGCCCTGGCGACGTATCTGCACATGCTGCTCGGCGAGATGGTTCCGAAGAACATCTCACTCGCCGAACCCGTGCGTACGGCGCTGGTGCTGGGGCCGCCGCTCGTCGCGCTCTCGCGCGCGCTGCGCCCGGTGATCTTCACGGTCAACGCCTTCGCCAACGGGCTGCTGAAGCTGTTGCGGGTCGAGACGAAGGACGAGGTCACGGCGACCTTCTCCGACGACGAACTGGCGCGCCTCGTCCAGGACTCCAGTGCCGCCGGGCTCATCGACCATCGCGCGCAGGAGCGGCTGCACGACGCGCTGGAGCTGGGGCGCCGCCCGGTGCACGACGTGGTGCTCCCGGTGGAACGCGTCGTCTACGCACACGTGGGCGTCACTCCGGAGGAACTGGAGCGGCTGTCGGCCGAGTCGGGCTTCTCCCGCTTCCCGGTCGTCGACGACGGTCGCCGCATCGTCGGCTATCTGCACGTCAAGGACGCGCTGGACGCCGTTCCGCGCGAGCTGCCGTTCCGTGTGGAGGACATGCGCCCCATCGCTCGCGTCCGGGAGAGCACCCCGCTGGACGACGTCCTGACGGCGATGCGCCGCAGCCGTACGCATCTCGCGGCGGTCATGGGCAGCGACGGACGGCTCACGGGTCTGGTGACGATGGAGGACGTCCTGCGGGAACTGTTCGGGCAGCCGGCGTAGGAACCCGTCGGCCGACGATCCCGGTCCGGGGCGTACCGGCCGGGGACGATCCGGGCCCTGGGCGATTCCGGCCGGGCGACCGCCGCCGGGTCGGGGGTCGCCCGGCCGGAGGTCGCCGGGCCGAGGTCGTCCAGGCGGGGTTGCCGGGCCGAGGTCGTAGAGGCGGAGGTCGCCCGAACCCGGTCGTCCCGGCGGAGGTCGCCCCGACGGGAGTGCGTTCGTCGCTGTCGCCAGACAAGGCTGCCCGAACGACCCGCGGGGCCGACCGGTCCATGAGCCCGACCGACCGATGAGTATGTGTTCGGGTTACCATCTTTTCCGCCATGCAGACGAATGCCACCTACACCAGCCTTGTCGCGGTCGGCGACTCCTTCACCGAGGGCATGTCGGACCTCTTGCCCGACGGCTCCTACCGAGGATGGGCCGACCTCCTCGCCGGCCGGATGGCCGCCCGGGCGCCCGGTTTCCGCTACGCCAACCTCGCGGTGCGCGGCAAACTGATCGGCCAGATCGTCGCCGAGCAGGTGGACGTGGCCGCCGCCATGCGGCCCGACGTGATCACGTTGGTCGGCGGCCTCAACGACACCCTGCGGCCCAAGGTCGACATGGGACGTGTCCGCGGTCTCCTGGAGGAGGCCGTGGAACGGCTCGCCCCCGCCTGCGAGCAGCTCGTCCTGATGCGCAGCCCCGGCCGCGACGGTCCGGTTCTCGAACGCTTCCGGCCCCGCATGGAGGAGCTCTTCACCATCGTCGACGATCTCGCGAAGCGGCACGACGCGCTGGTCGTCGACCTCTACGGAGCGCCCTCGCTCGCCGACCCGCGCCTGTGGGACGTGGACCGGCTGCACCTGTCCGCCGAGGGACACCACCGGGTCGCGGAGGCCGTGTGGCAGACCCTCGGGTACGAGGCGGAGGATCCGGAGTGGCGCACCCCGCCGGCGCACACGGCACCGCCCGGCTGGGGCGCCCGCCGCAGTGCCGACGCCCGCTTCGCCCGGCAGCATCTGCTGCCCTGGATCGGGCGACGGCTGACGGGGCGCTCGTCCGGCGACGGCCTTCCGGCGAAACGGCCGGAGCTGCTTCCCTTCGAGGGTCCGGTCACGGGCGCGCACGGCGGCTGAGTCCGTGATCCACCGAGGTGACTCCAGGAAGCCCGGGCCACGTCCGGGTGCCGGGGAGGCTGATCACGGTGGCCACCAGGGCTGAAGGGAGCGCCGATCCGGCGGCTTCCGCCGTGCCCCTCTCTCGAGCGACACGGCGGCCCATGCTCCGCATGAAGGGGACGCTACCGGTTGGCCCCTCGGCCGCCACAGGGCGCACAGGGGGCGCTTGACAGCGCGGGAGTGCCGCTGATGCGCTCACCCACGCCCCGGAACTACGGCCGGGCCCGGCGCTGCGCGCCGGACCCGGCCGACGGCCCCTCCAGCTTTGCGGAGCATGGAGAGGAGCCGTCTCGCCACCCTGGAGCGGATGGCAAGTAACAGGCCAGCCGGGAAATCCAGCCGGATTCAACATCCAAGCACTCATGCGTGGGCCTGAGAAGTACGCCCCTGAGCACCGCCGGAGGAACTCCCGCTGACGGCTCGCGGGCGTGGCCGGGGCAAAAGCGGGTGCGTACCTTTTGGCACCGTCACGCCATCGGTGGACGGATCAGGGCCGATGTGCCCCATCGGCGCCGTCACGGCGAGCCACCGGGAGGGTGGGAAACCAGCCATGTCGAGCGACGGCGCCTACTACTGATCAGGGATGTTCTGGGCCAGGTGCAGTACACGTCCCCGGAACCACCGTGGACGCTTGGCCCTGGGTCGCCTGATGCAGAGGTGAGGGTCGCCACGGGTGAGAAACAGCCAGCCGAAGCGGTGGCCCCCGGCGGTTGTCACGCGATGTCCCCGGCCGATCCGTCGGAGGGGAGTTCGGAGGGGGGTGGGGTGGCCGTGAGCGGGCCGTGCGCCATGACGATCGACGCCAGCGGATACGGGGGACCGTCCGTGCCGCGCAGGATCAGCAGGGGCATCCCGCGCTCGTCCTGCCGCCGGCCGAGGGACAGCCAGATGCGGTCGGCCCGGTCGACCTGCCCCATTCCGAGGTCGTAGATCCGTCCCCAGAGGTAGAAGGGGTCGGCGGCGGCGTCGCTCGCTTCCTGGAGGAGTTCGGGGACGCCGTGCGCGGTGAGGTGGACAGCCACTCCGTCCAGCGTTCCCGCGGCCACCTGCGCGTGCCCCGCCGTCCTGGTCCGGACGTTGCGGGGAGCCCCGATCGCGTCGAGCCAGTACTCCCAGTCGGCCAGGCAGGTGGCCTTGATGGCCACCGTGACACGCTCGCCGTCCGCGCTGATCTGCATGGCTTCCAGGCGCGCGAGGTGGTCGGCCTGCAGGGCCGCGGCGACGGAGACCGCGCGGGCGGAGGCGCTGCCCCATCCGACGACGCGCGTCCGCGCGGAGGCCGGCCGCACCCGTGGGACCTGGCCGTCGACGCGTCGGGGCACCGGCGCCGCCCCGTGCTCCACCATGGACCGTCCGGCGCCGCGGTCGGCGAGGTGCAGCACGATCGCGCCGCGCGCGGGCGGCACGAGCGGCGAGGACGCGGGGGCACGGTCGTGCCGCGGCTCGGGGTCCTCGGTGACGGGCGCGAGCCCCTTGCCGTCCGGCGAGGAGCCGGGGGCTCGCGCGCTCTCGGGGTGGGGCTCGGGCGTGGGCTCGGACGTGGGCGCGGGATCTGGATCGGGCGCGATGTCCTCGCCGCCGGGGATCAGCCCCTTGCGGTTCAGCGCGGTGGCGATCCTCATCGCGACCTCGCTCGGGTAGCCGCAGTCCTCGACGATCGTGTCGACGGTCGCGTGGTAGGCCTCCGGGCAGTTCTGCCATGTCTCGACCTGCGTCCGCAGCCGTTCGAGGACACCGGCACCGCCCACCTCGACCAGGCGTCCCTGCGCTTCCAGTTCGGCGACGAATTCCCGGGCAAATGTGCCGAGTTGCTCGGCGAGGTGCGCCTCGACGGCCGTACGGATCCCGGGCACGGTGGTCATGCCGCCACCCCCAGGTACTCGCTGCGCAGCTTGGCCAGAGCCCGGAACTGCAAGGTCTTCACGGCGCCCTCGGTCCGCTCCATCTGGCGCGCCGTCTCGAGCACCGAGAGCTCCATCAGGAAGCGACGGGTGAGGACTTCGCGTTGTGGCGGCCGCAACTGTTCCAGTGCCTGACGCAGCAACTCCTCGTCCAGACCGATCAGTACGGTGTCCTCGGTGCTGACGGTGAGGTCCTCGTCGAAGCCGAGCATGTCCTCGACGACGAACTCACGGCGCTGCGCGCTCTTGCAATGGTCGATGACCTTGTTCCGGGCGATGGTGATCAGCCAGCCGGCGAAGCCGACGCCGCGATAGGTAAAAGTGCCGCGTTTCATCCAGGCGTTGAGAAAAGTCTCTCCGGTGATGTCCTCGGCTACCTGCCGATTGCGTACACGGCGCTGTACGTAGGCCAGCACCGCGGGGTGGTGCAGAGCGTAGAGCTCCCCGAACGCGTCCCGGTCGCCCGCGAGCGCGCGAGCGATAAGGGCCGGTTCTCTCGTGTCGAACCGCGGTGTTGCGGCGTTAGCCTCGGCGATCAAGGCCTACTCCGTTCATGAGTGGATGAACTGTGGTGGGCAGGTGCTGCGACGGTCCGCTCCGGCCATGGCCGGCCTCGGGCGCCGGATGACCGGGTCGTCGTATCCAAAGGTTTCGAGGCGTCCCCCGCAGATGCCTCACAGCTCCGGAGCGTGGGCGAGCTGATGCCGAGGCGGTGCAAATAGGGTCCCCTCAAAGGGACTTGCATACGTGCGACTAACTCACAGTCATGCAACATATGCAACTTGCGTACACGTACGCAAGTTGCTTCGCCGGTATGACGACGGGACTTTTTGTTGGGAACTGGAGTGCGATCCGTCCCTCTTGGCCTGGCATGACGCCCAAACGGCCATTGACCTGCGAAGATGCACGCATGCAAGTCGCGTGCAAGTTGCATACATGCGCGCTACTCTCCGGGCATGCGGAGCATGGAAGAGTCCCCCCACGAGTCCCGCGGTGAGCGACAAGCTCTCGCAAGGAGGGTTGGCGAGTACCTCACGAGTGCCGCGACTGCGGCCGGGTACGACGTCCGCCCACGAGCCGGTGGCCGGGCTCAGCTGGCCATCGCGATTGGAGTGAGCCTCACGACGATCAGCAGAACACTGGAAGGCAAGACCCTCCCCCTCCCCTCGCAGCTGACGACATGGGCGTCAGTGCTTGGTCTCGACCAGCGGGAGATGTTGGTCAACAGCGGCATGCTTCCCCCGGAACACGGGCCTCAGCCGACGGTACGGAGGGTAGCCTCGGCATCACTCACCCCGGAGGAGGCCATGGACGCATGGGGAATCACTGATCTCAGAATCCGCACAATGCTCAGCGGGAACATCGTCCAAGCGATCGAGCTCCAGAAGGACCTCGATGCCGACGACAACCGGGGGGCTACTGCAAGGGGGTAAAGAGACGTGGCGTACAGACTGGCATTCGCGTCCACCGCCAGCTGCACAGCCGGCTGGACATTCGTGGGCGAAGGCGTCTGGCACCATACATGGGAATCAGCGGCAGTCGGGGTCGGCCTGTTGACCATGGGAGTAGCAGGGGTGCTGGCAGCCCTGCTCCGCCACACGGTCAACCAGGCCGACATCCGTACACGGCATGATCTCAGCGTCCTGGCGGAACACCGAAGACGCCTCGAGCTGGACATGCACAAGCGCGAGCTGGAGCTGTCCCAGCGCGAGAAGGCCATGGCCCGCAGGGCCACCATCACCGCCATCAGGCTCGGCAGCCATGCCAGAGCCCTCGACGAAGCGCGGAACGCGAACACGGCACTGCGCGCCAAGAACTCCCTGCTCATGCGGGAGATCGAGGAAGTCAACGACGAGCGCAACCAGCTGATCACGGCCGAGCTCACCCTCGCTCACGATCGGTTCACCTCAAAAACGTACGGGGGTCTGCGCGCCGTGGTCGGCAGCGAGCAGTCCCGCCCCGACCCCCACGCGCAGGCGGGCTACGGAAGCCGCCCCCCGCGTTCGGGGTCCTGAGCAAGGCTCTGCGAAAACGATCCGCCAAGTCATCTCTCTACCAAATACGATGAACAACTCTCTTTTACTCAAGGGAAGTTGAGCGTCACTCCGCCGGGACCACCGGCGGACGGCAGGAGCGACGACGTGATCTGTGGTGCCCGCCCGCGCGGCACCTCCGTCCCGTCCCCGCACCTCTCACGCACACCCCGGTCCGCCGGGGGGTGCCGCTCCGCCCCGACCTGCGCATTCAGGACGCGGCGTACGTAACAGGACCCGCGCTGGACAGCCGGTATGCTCCATGCACGTGACTGCCGCGCCTGCAAAGCCCCGTATCCCCAACGTTCTCGCCGGACGCTACGCCTCCGCCGAGCTCGCCACACTCTGGTCCCCCGAGCAGAAGGTGAAACTGGAGCGTCAGCTCTGGCTCGCCGTGCTGCGCGCCCAGAAGGACCTCGGGATCGAGGTGCCGGACGCCGCCATCACCGACTACGAGCGCGTCCTCGACCAAGTCGACCTCGCCTCCATCGCCGAACGCGAGAAGGTCACCCGGCACGACGTGAAGGCGCGGATCGAGGAGTTCAACGACCTCGCCGGGCACGAGCACGTGCACAAGGGCATGACGTCCCGCGACCTCACCGAGAACGTCGAGCAGCTGCAGATCCGCCTCTCGCTGGAACTGATGCGCGACCGCACGGTGGCGGTCCTCGCCCGGCTGGGCAAGCTCGCCGGCGAGTACGCCCAGCTGGTCATGGCGGGCCGCTCGCACAACGTCGCCGCACAGGCCACCACCCTGGGCAAGCGCTTCGCGACCGCCGCCGACGAGCTGCTCGTCGCGTACGGCCGCCTCGAGGAGCTGCTCGACCGCTACCCGCTGCGCGGCATCAAGGGCCCGGTCGGCACGGCACAGGACATGCTCGACCTGCTGGGCGGGGACGCGGCCAAGCTCGCGGACCTGGAGCAGCGGATCGCCGGGCACCTCGGCTTCTCGCAGGCCTTCACCTCCGTCGGCCAGGTATACCCGCGCTCCCTGGACTACGACGTCGTGACCGCCCTGGTGCAGCTGGCGGCCGCCCCGTCCTCGACGGCCAAGACGATCCGGCTGATGGCCGGGCACGAGCTGGTCACCGAGGGCTTCAAGCCCGGCCAGGTCGGTTCGTCCGCGATGCCGCACAAGATGAACACCCGCTCCTGCGAGCGCGTCAACGGTCTGATGGTCATCCTGCGCGGCTACGCGTCGATGACCGGCGAGCTGGCCGGCGACCAGTGGAACGAGGGCGACGTGTCGTGCTCGGTCGTGCGCCGTGTCGCACTGCCGGACGCGTTCTTCGCGCTGGACGGTCTCCTGGAGACCTTCCTGACCGTCCTCGACGAGTTCGGTGCCTTCCCGGCCGTCGTCGCCCGCGAGCTGGACCGCTACCTGCCGTTCCTCGCGACGACCAAGGTCCTGATGGGCGCGGTGCGCGCCGGTGTCGGCCGCGAGGTCGCCCACGAGGCGATCAAGGAGAACGCCGTCGCCTCCGCCCTCGCCATGCGTGAGCAGGGCGCCGAGCGCAACGAGCTGCTGGACAAGCTCGCCGCGGACGAGCGGATCCCGCTGGACCGCGCGCAGCTCGACGAGCTGATGGCCGACAAGCTGTCCTTCACGGGGGCCGCGGCCGACCAGGTGGCAGTCGTCGTCGGTCGCATCGAGGAGATCGTGAAGCAGCACCCGGAGGCCGCCGGCTACACGCCCGGGGCGATCCTCTGACCCGGCTCACTTCAGCGGACCTGGAGGCCGCCCGCGACCGGCTCGTGCCGGATGTCGTCGCGGACGGCCTCTCGGTGCTTTTCTGCGGCATCAATCCGGGCCTGATGACGGCGGCCACCGGCCATCACTTCGCCCGCCCGGGCAATCGGTTCTGGCCGGTGCTGCACCTGTCCGGGTTCACGCCCCGGCTCATGAAGCCCTCCGAGCAGGACGAGTTGCTCTCCTGCGGACTCGGCATCACCAACGTGGTGGCCCGGGCGACCGCGCGGGCCGACGAGCTGAGCGCCGATGAGTATCGCGAGGGCGGACGGCTGCTCGTCGCGAAGGTCGAGCGGCTGCGCCCGAAGTGGCTGGCGGTGGTGGGGGTGACCGCGTACCGATCGGCCTTCGACGACCGGAGGGCCCGCATCGGCCCTCAGGAGCGGACGATCGGCTCGAGCCGGGTGTGGGTCCTGCCCAACCCCAGCGGGCTCAACGCACAATGGACGGCGGCGACGATGGCCGAGGAGTTCGGCCGCCTGCGGGAGGCGGCGCGGACTCCGTGACTCATGGAGGGTCGATCTCCGTGACCACGGCCAGCAGCTGGAACGGCAGTTCGCTGTCCCACTGCGAGACACCGAGAGCAACCCAGCGGTCCTGCCCGCCCGGCTTCCACAGATGCACGTCGGGCACGTGCGAACTCAGGGCGCCCCAGGGCTCGGGCATGTCCTCGCCGTCCGTCGCCCGGTCGAAGACGCTCGACAGGCTCAGGACGTCCGGACGCCCCCAGCGGCGGGTGAGCAGCTCCGAGAGAGCGTCCCGGTCGGCTTCGTACTGCTCTTCCGTCTCCTCGCGTGCCGCGCCGTCGGTTTCCCAGAAGTCCTCGCTCGTCACTAACTCGGCTATGTGGTAACCGGGTCCACCGGTGCCCGCGTCCGACCGAACCGGCTCCGGCGGAAAGTCCTCGGAGCACAGCCGGTCGATCGTGGCGAGATGCTGCGCGATGGTCATGACGTCCAGTAAAGCGGCCGGCACTGACAATTGGTGAGGCGTCAGGAGGCCGTCGAGGTCAAGCGTCCCGGCGCCGGACGCTCCAGGCGCCCGCCCCCAGTGCCGCGACGGTCCACAGAGCGGTGACGGCCAGCCCGCTCCAGGGGCCGAGGGCACCGTCCGACGTCTCGTGCAGAACGGCCTGACCCGCCTTGTCCGGCAGGAAGTCCGCGATGCTCCCCGACGCTCCCCCGACGACGAAGGACACGATCAGGAGGAAGGGGATCAGGATGCTCAACGTGGCGACCCCACTACGCAGGACGGCTGCCAGGCCCGCCGCGAGCAGGGCCATCAGGGTCAGGTAGATCGCGCAGCCGACGACTCCGCGCAGCTCTTCCGCCCAGGTCAGCCCGTCCGCCCTGGACCCAAGTACGGACGTCCCCACGACCAGGCCCGCCACTCCGGTGACCAGACCGGTGATGAGAGCCGGTCCGCCGATCGCCACCGTCTTCGCCAGGAACCAGCGCCCCCGGTGGGGAACCGCCGCCAGCGAGACGCCCAGGGCGCCGCCCTGGTACTCGGCCGAGACCGCCTGCGCCCCGAAGGTGATCGCCGCGATCTGGCCGAAACTGACACCGAAGAAGGTCGAGAAGAGCGGGTCGAAGTCCCCCTCACCGGAGTCGTCGAGTCCGGCGAGCGCCGAGAACGCGACCGTGGCCGCGAGGACGGCGAGCAGGCCCCACACGAGCGAGCGCAGCGTTCGGATCTTGATCCATTCCGCGCGGAGAGCGGGTGCGAAGGACATGGTCAGGCCTCCTGAGGCTGCGTCGGGATGGCGGCGAACTCGGTCTCGGTGGCCGTCAGATCCAGATAAGCCTGCTCCAACGTGCCCTCCTCCGAGGAGAGTTCGAGGATCGGAAGGCAGGCGGCCGATGTGAGCCGCCCGATGTCCTCCATCCGCACGTCGAGGGCGGTCCAGCGGCCGCCCTCCCCCTCGACGGCCTCGACGCCGTGCTGTGCGAGCAGACTCCCCAACGCGTCGCCGTCCGTGCTGCGTACCCGGACGCGGGGCTGCACGCGTGCGTGGATGAAGTCACGCATGGGCATGTCGGCGAGGAGCCGGCCCCGGCCGAGGACGACGAGCTGGTCGGCGAAGGACGCGGTCTCGTTCATGAGATGGCTGGAGACGAGGACGGTGCGTCCTTCGCGGGCCAGCCGGCGCAGCAGTTCCCGGATCCAGAGATCCCCTCCGGGTCGAGCCCGTTCGACGGTTCGTCGAGGAGCACCACGGCCGGGTCGCCGAGGAGCGCGGCGGCGATGCCCAGACGCTGACGCATGCCCAGGGAGTACGTCTTCACCCGGCGCCGGGCCACCGAGGCGAGCCCGGCTTCCTCCAGCACCTCGTCCACCCGGCGTTCGGGGATGCGGTTGGTGGCGGCGAGCGCCCGCAGATGGTCCCGGGCGGTCCGCGAACCGTGCGCGGCACCGGCGTCGAGCAGGGCGCCCACCTCCCGGAGCGGCTCGTCGAGGGTGGCGTAGGCGCGGCCCCCGACGGTCGCGGTGCCGGACGTGGGGCGGTCGAGGCCCAGCACGAGTCGCATCGTGGTGGACTTCCCGGCGCCGTTGGGGCCGAGGAATCCGGTGACACGGCCCGGGAGAACGCTGAAGGTCAGATGGTCCACGGCGCGCCTGCTGCCGTACGCCTTGGTCAGGTCTTGGACGTCGATGCCGGTCATGGGCCCAGCGTGGCCGTCACCGACCGGTCCTCGCCTCCCCCACCGGTGGGGATCCTCTCCCCCGCCCGGGGGAGGTCCATTGTCAGTGCCGGCTGGAACGATGACGCAATGGCCCGCTTTCTGCGCCCGCTGCTGTGGGGGACGACGTACACGCGTTTGCTGCACCTGTGGGTGCCGATGCTGTTCACCAGCGTGTGGCTGTTCATCGACATGGCGAAGCCGTGGGTGCCCGCGCTGCTGGTGGTTCCACTGGGGCTGATTCCGGCCGTGCGGCGGGGCGAGGGCGTGCAGGCGCGGTTCATGCTGGCCCCGGATGAGCGAAGTGGCGAGGACCAGGTGTTCTCGGTCGCTCGTTCGGTCGCCTGGCGGGACAGGTGGCGGACCGTGCTCTGGCTGGAGGCGCGCATCCTGCTGGGATGGGCGGCCTGCGGCGTCACCGTCTGGATGCCCCTGCTCGCCGTCGATCTCGGCAGAGCGGCCACCGGGTACCGGCCGACCGACGACCCCGTGGTGATGCTCCTGGACCCGCACTGGAGCTGCGCGCTGCTCGTCCCGCTGCCCCTGCTCGCCCTGTACGGCGGGGTGGTCGGCCTCGGTGAACTGATCACGGCACTCGCGCGCCGGCTCCTCGGTCCTTCCCCCGCCGAGCGGCTGGCCGCCCTGGAGGAGCGCACCGAGCAGCTCCTGGAACGCAACCGCATCGCCCGTGAGCTCCACGATTCCATCGGCCACGCGCTCACGGTCGCGGTGGTGCAGGCCGGCGCCGCGCGGGCGGCCGCCGACCCGGCGTTCACCGACCGCGCCCTGATCGCCATCGAGGACACCGGCCGAGCCGCGCTGGAGGACCTGGAGCGGGTGCTGGGTGTACTGCGCGAGGCGGAGCGTCCCGCGAGCAGCCGCCCGACGCTGACCGACGCCGACCGGCTGCTGGAGTCGGCGCGCACGTCGGGAGCCAAGGTGGACGCCGAGGTGACGGGCCCGTTGGAGACCGTACCCGGTCCGGTGTCCAGGGAGGGCTACCGCATCCTCCAGGAGTCGCTCACCAATGTGCTGCGGCACGCCGGGAGCGTCCCGGTGCGGATCCGCATCGAGGTCGGCGACGGCACGCTGGCCCTGGAGGTCCGCAATCCCCTGCCGGCCGGCATCACGGGGCCCGGACGGGGCAGCGGCCTGCGCGGCATACGGGAGCGGGCCGCCCTGCTCGGCGGCCGCGCGCGGACGGGCCCGGACGAGGGTGACTGGCAGGTGCACGCAGAATTGCCGCTGCGCTGATCTAGGCTGGCCGGATGCCGGTCAGCGTTCTCCTCGTCGACGACGAACCCCTCGTCCGCGCGGGGTTGCGCGCCGTTCTGGAGGCCCAGCCCGACATCGAGGTCGTCGGGGAGGCGGCCGACGGTGCCGCGGTGATCCCGCTGGTCCGGCGGCTGCGGCCGGACGTGGTCGCCATGGATGTCCGGATGCCCCTGATGGACGGCATCGAGGCCACACGCGCGGTGCTGCGGACCGTCACCGATCCGCCGAGGATCCTCGTGGTCACGACGTTCGAGAACGACGAATACGTCTACGAGGCGCTGCGCGCGGGGGCCGATGGATTCCTGCTGAAACGGGCGCGGCCTGCCGAGATCGTGCACGCGGTGCGGCTGGTCGCTGAGGGTGAGTCCCTGCTGTTCCCCGCATCCGTACGGCAGTTGGCGGCCGAGTACGGGGCCGCCGGCGGGAATCCGGCGGCGCGGGCGGCCATGGATCGGGCAGCGCTGACCGAGCGCGAGGCGGACGTGCTGCGGCTGATGGCCCGGGGGATGTCGAACGCCGAGATCGCCGCACGGCTGGTGGTCGGGACGGAGACGGTCAAGTCGCACGTCAGCGCCGTACTGGCGAAGCTGGGTGCGCGGGACCGTACTCAGGCGGTCATCGCGGCCTACGAGTCGGGGTTCGTGGCACCGGGCTGACGGCGCCCGGGGGACCGGCCCGGCGGTGCCCCGAGAAGGGCAAAGGGTCCCCGGCCCTCGCCGGTGTCCCCCGCGCCGAGTACGATCCGGCCAACACGCGTACGAGCTGGGAGGACGGACGTTGGGGCAGTTGACCGGCGGGGATCCCTCTCTGCTGCGACGGATCAATTCCGCGGTGGTGTTGCACGCCTTGCGTGCCACGGACTGCGCGACCCTCACCGAGATCACCCGGGTGACCGGATTGTCGCGGCCGACGGTCGAGGGCGTCGTCGAGGGGCTGATCGAGAACGGGCTCGTCGTCGAGAAGGCGGCCGAGGAGGGTGCCACGCGGCGCCAGGGGCGTCCGGCGCGCAGGTTCCGGTTCCGGGCCGAGGCGGGGCATCTGCTGGGCCTGGAGATCGGCCCGCACCGTGTCGCGGCGCTTCTCGCCGACCTGGACGGGCGCGTGATGGGCGCGATGGCCAAGGACGTGGACGAGACGGCGTCCGCCGACGAGCGGCTGGAACGGCTGCGGGTGGCGGTCGCCGAACTGCTGCGCAGGGCCGGTGTCGCCCGCAGCTCCCTGCGGGCCGTGGGGGTGGGAAGCCCCGGCATCGTGGAGGCGGACGGCACGGTGCGCCTGGGCACGGCGCTGCCGGAGTGGACGGGTCTGCCCCTGGGCGAGCGGCTGAGCCGCTCCTTCAAGTGCCCGGTGCTCGTGGAGAACGACGCCAACGCGGCGGCGGTCGCCGAGCACTGGAAGGGGTCGGCGACCGAGTCCGACGACGTCGTGTTCGTCCTGGCGGGCCTGAGCCCGGGCGCCGGCTCGCTGATCGGCGGGCGGCTGCACCGGGGGTACGGCGGGGCGGCCGGCGAGATCGGCGCGCTGCACCTGCTGGGCCGTGACGTCACCCCCGAGACGCTGCTGTCGACCACGGACGAGCCATTGCACC
Source organism: Streptomyces sp. NPDC005141 (assembly GCF_053599975.1). NCBI lineage: Bacteria > Bacillati > Actinomycetota > Actinomycetes > Kitasatosporales > Streptomycetaceae > Streptomyces > Streptomyces sp. NPDC005141. The sequence continues at coordinate 87,724 of NZ_JBSFYW010000019.1, forward strand.
CGCTCGACGAGCAGGCCGTCGCCAAGGTGTTCGCGCTGGCCAAGGGCGGCGACCAGCGGGCGCGTGCGGCGGTCGACCGCTTCATCCAGCGGCTGGTGCACGACGTGGCGGCGCTGGTCCTCGCCCTCGACCCGGAGCTGGTCGTCATCGGCGGCTGGGCGGCCGGCCTGGACGGCGTACTGGAGCCGCTGCGGCGGGAGTTGGCGCGCTACTGCCTGCGCCCGCCCAAGGTGGCCCTCTCCATGCTGGGCGAGGCGGCCGTGGCGACCGGGGCGCTGCGGCTGGCCCTCGACCATGTGGAGGAACAGCTGTTCGCGGTGGAGGGGACCGTGACGGCTCGCCGCTGAGGCGACGGCAGTGCGACCGACGGCGGGCCTGGCCATGGCAGCACGGCTGTGGCGACACGGCGATGACGGAAGAGCGGCGCGCCCCGGAGTGTTTCCGGGGCGCGGCGGGTGTGATCCGGGCGCGGCTCGAAGACCGCGACGGGTCCGGGCTGGGCGGCTCAGGAAGCGCGACGCTCGGGGTCGTGGTGGATCTCCACGCCGCCGGCGTCGCCGAATGTGAGCCGGCAGGTGTCCGCACGGTACGTGGCCACGGATACCGCGGCCGTGCGCCCCTCGGTGAAGAAACGGGTCGTGACGACGAGAACGGGCGCCCCGGGAAGGCGGTCGAGCTCCTTGGCGTCGTCCGCGCGGGCCGAACCGAGCTCGACGGCGCTGTCCTGGCTCTCCAGCTCCATCCGCTGAAGCTCCCGCAGCACCGCACGCGCGCGTGCGGCACCCGAGGGCGCGTCGATCGCCGACAGGTCCGGCACCGAGGACACCGGGACGTAGAGGAGTTCGGCCGCGACGGGCTGACCGTGTGTCACCCGGGAGCGGCGCACCACGTGCACCTGCTCGCCGGTGGCTGTCTCCAGGACGGCGGCCACGGACGCGGGCGGTGCCGCCAGGGTGCAGTCCGCGGGGTGCCAGGCGTCGCCGACCGCCCCGGGCCACACGTTCTGTTCGGTTCCCACGGCCACACCCACGCGCGGTGGGGCGACGGTGGTGCCCACGCCACGGCGGCGCTGCAGTCGGCCTTCCAGTTCGAGCTGTTCGAGCGCCTGGCGCAGGGTGGCCCGGGCGACACCGAAACGGGCCGCCAGATCACGTTCGTTGGGCAGGATCTCGCCCACGGTGAACTCGGAGTCCAGTGCCTCGCTGAGCACGGTCCTGAGATGCCAGTACTTCGGTTCCGGCACCGATTCCAACTGCGTGGTCCCCACCCTGTCCTCCGCAATCGCCGTGGCCCGGCGGCGTTTTAACGCCCTTGTTTATTAAAGGTTCCTGCACTATCCCTGCGACGATAGGGCCGCCCCCACCCTTGGTCAAGACCAATCCTCGATCCCTTACGGTTTGCACAGGTGCCCGGCCGCGGAGCGTTCACGGGGTGTTCTCACTGGGCGATGTTCGCGTCACAACGCCGAAAGCCCCCGTCTGTGAGACGGGGGCTTTCGCGGTGCTTCCGCCACTCCGGCGGAGCCCTTCGGGCGGAGTGCCGGGCGGGACTAGTCCGCGGAAAGGGCCACCAGCTTCTCCGGGTTGCGCACGATGTAGACGCACTGGATGCGACCGTCCGCGACGTCCAGCTGGATGATGCTGTCCGGCTTGCCGGCGGACAGCGCGAGCACCGCGAAACCGCCGTTGACCTCGAGGAAGCGGAACGACAGGGCGGGTACGCCCTTCCTGGTGACGCCGATGACGAAGCGGCCGACCTTGTCGGCGGAGTCGAGGACCCGCAGGGGCGCCTGGGCCAGGCCTCCGCTGTCGCCGATCAGTCGCGCGTCCGGCGCCAGCAGGGACATGAGTCCCGCCAGATCGCCCTCGCCCGCCGCGGCGAGGAACCGCTCGGTGAGGTCGCGGCGTTCGGCGGGATCGACCTCGTAGCGCGGCCGCCGTTCCTCGACGTGCTTGCGTGCCCGCCCGGCGAGCTGACGCACCGCCGGTTCGCCCCGGTCGAGAACGGCCGCGATGTCGGCGTACGGATAGCCGAACGCCTCCCTCAGGACGAACACCGCGCGCTCCAGCGGTGACAGGGACTCCAGGACGACGAGAACGGCGAGGGAGACGGAGTCGGCGAGGACCGCTCGTTCGGCGGTGTCCGGGACGCTGTCGCCGAAGTCGGTGACGTACGGCTCCGGGAGCCACGGTCCGACGTACGCCTCATGGCGCGACTGGAGCTGGCGCAGCCGGTCGATGGCGAGCCGGGTGGTGACGCGGACCAGATAGCCGCGCGGTTCCCGCACGTCCGACCGGTCGTCGGCCGACCAGCGCAGCCACGCTTCCTGGACGACGTCCTCCGCGTCGGCCACCCTTCCGAGCATGCGGTACGCCACGCCCATCAGTACGGGGCGATGTTGTTCGAAGACGTCGGTCGCGGTGTCGGTGGCCACCGCACCATCCCACCCGACACATTCCTCCGTGTCCAGGCGAAACCGCCGCTCCCGGAGCACAATGACCGCGGGCCGCCGGTGGCCCGCGGGTCGAAACTGGAGGAACGACGATGCGGTACGCGGTTCTGGGCACGGGCGACGTGGGGCGCACGCTGGCCGGAAAGCTGGTCGAGCTGGGGCACGAGGTGTCGCTGGGTTCGCGCACGAAGGACAACGCGGCGGCAGTCGAGTGGGCGGACAGCTCGGGTCCGGGGGCGTTGCACGGCACGTTCGCGGAGGCGGCGGCGTTCGGCGAGGTGATCGTGAACGCCGTGGGCGGGCGGGTGGCTCTCGGGGTGCTGCGGGCGGCCGGCGAGGAACACCTGGACGGCAAGGTGCTGCTCGACGTCTCCAACCCCATGGAGTTCGAGGAGGGCGAGCTGCGGCTCTCGCCCGTCGAGTCGGACAGTGTGGGCGAGCAGATCCAGCGCGCGTTCCCGCGGGCGCGCGTGGTGAAGAGCCTCAACACCGTCAACTGTCTTGTGATGGTGGACCCCGCCAGGGTGCCGGGCGAGCACCAGATCTTCGTCTCCGGCGACGACGCGAGCGCCAAGGAGCAGGTGACCGCGCTGCTGGGCGAGTTCGGCTGGCCCGCACACCGCGTGCTCGATCTCGGGGGCATCCGCACGGCGCGGGCCGTGGAGATGTACCTGCCGCTGTGGCTGCACCTGTTCCAGGGCGTCGGGCACCCGGACTTCAACGTGGAGGTGCGCAGGGCGCGCTAGCGCCGGACGCGAGGAGACGGGAGCGCGCCGGCGCGGGACTCGTAGGACAGCGGCGGGGCATGGGCATCCGGCTCTCGGTGGCCCGGCCCCGCGTCGTACGGTTCATGACGGCCCGGGGCTACCCGTCGGTAGTAATTGCTGACAAGCTGTCTACAAGATGGTTCGTCCCGGCGTCCCAGACGAGGAGCAGTCCCATGTCCGACACGGTCTCCGTCACTCTTCCCTCCTCGCGCGGCCCGAGGGCGGTCACCCTGTCCTACGCACGCGTGGGCGCTGGTGAGCCGCTGCTCCTGCTGCACGGGATCGGCCACCACCGGCAGGCCTGGGACCCGGTCATCCCGATCCTCGCGGCCGAGCGCGACGTCATCGCCGTCGACCTCCCCGGTTTCGGCGAATCCCCGGCGCTGCCCGAGGGGCTCACCCATGACCTGGCGACGGTGGTCCCCGTGCTGGGCGCGCTGTGCGAGGCGCTGGAGATCGAGCGGCCGCATGTCGCCGGCAACTCGCTGGGCGGGCTGCTGGCCCTGGCGCTGGGCCGCGAGAAGCTCGTACGGTCCGTCACCGCGCTGTCGCCCGCCGGTTTCTGGTCACCGGTGGAACGCCGTTACGCCTTCGGTGTGCTGCTCGCCATGCGACAGGCCGCCCGGCGCATGCCGCTGCCCGTCGTCGAACGGCTCTCCCGCTCGACGGCCGGGCGGACCGTGCTGACCAGCACCATCTACGCCCGGCCCGGCCGCCGTTCACCTGATGCCGTCGTCGCCGAGACACTCGCCCTGGCCCACGCCGAGGGTTTCACCGAGACCCTCCGGGCGGGCACGACCGTCCAGTTCACGGACGACATCCCGACGCTTCCCGTCACCGTGGCCTGGGGCACCCGTGACCGGCTGCTGGTGCGCCGCCAGGGCATCCGGGCCAAGCAGATCATTCCGCGGGCCCGGCTGGTGCGGCTGCCCGGCTGCGGCCACGTCCCGATGAACGACGACCCGGCGCTCGTGGCCCGTGTCATCCTCGACGGCAGCAGCTGAGCGGCGGCGCGCCGCCCCGGCGAAGCCCACGCCTGCGCCGCGCCGCCCGCCGCCCTCGGCGACCGCCTTCGAGCCCCGACCAGCGTCCCTCTCGGCCACAGCCCGCGAGCCGCGCCCCAGGACGAGACTCAACGCGCCTGACCCGAGGGCGACTCCGGCGCCCACGAGGGCACTTCCCGCAGCCTGCGGGACCCCGTAGGCACCCGTACCCACGAGCGGCGCGGTACAGGCGGCGGCGACGGGGATGAGGCCGGAGAAGAGCGTGGCGCGCTCCGCGCCGATGCGCTGCATGCCCATGTACCAGCAGACGAAGCCGACGACCGTGACCACCGCCGCCTGCCACAGCAGCGCGGTCGCCTCGGTGGCGTCCGGTATGCGCAGCCACGCTCCGCGGCCGGTGATCACCCCGGCCACCGCCGACTCGGCCGCGGCGATCCCGCACACGGTGGCCGACAGCAGCCGTGGCCCGAGGGGGCGCAGTACGGGGACGGCCAGCACGGCGAAGCCGACCTCGCCCGCCAGCGCGCCCACGGAGTACGCGATCCCGGTCCCGTCCGTACGGCCCCACCCCTGAACGGCGAAAGCGCCCAGGGCGACGAGCAACGCCCCGTGCAGGACACGGCGTTGTGGCCGACGGCCCTCCTGGAGAGGCACGAGAACCGCCACGAGGACCGGGGCGCAGCCCACGAAGACGCCCGGGACCGCCGGTTCGGCCGTGCGCTCGGCGGCGATCACAGCGAGGTTGAAGCCGACCATGCCGACGGCCGCGAGCAGCGCGAGGCGCCCCCACTGGCGGGCCGCCATCCGCCGCAGCGGGGCGGAGCCGCCCCGGCCGACCAGGGGCAGCAGAAGGACACAGGCGAGGCCGTAGCGCAGGAACTGGCCGCCCGCGTACGGATAGTGGCCGAGGACGCTGTTGGCGGTGAAGGAACCTCCGACGAGGACACAGGCGAGGGCGGCGAGCAGGGAGCCCCGAAGGGGGGTGGCGTTCATGACCGTGACGCTATGAAGGTATGTGGTCCGGTTTAAGGTCCACTTCCATGACGTCATCGGGGACCAATCGCGGCGGGCCGCCGAACCACGCTCCACCCGGCGCGGCACCCTGGTCGGCCACCTGGGAGCTGCTCCTGCCGGCCGCGGCGGCTCCGGCACGCGCGCGCGGCCGCACACTGCAGGCCGCGCTGCGCGAGGCGGTCCGCTCCGGGCGGCTCGCACCCGGCACCCGGCTGCCGTCCAGCCGTGAGCTGGCCGGTGATCTCGGCGTGTCGCGGGGACTGGTCACGGAGGCGTACGAGCAGTTGACGGCGGAAGGCTACCTGCGGAGCGACCGCGGTGCCGGTACCTGGGTCGGCGGCGCGGTCAGTGCGGTGGGTCCACGCGCGCGTGATCACGCGCCGCGGCCGGCCGGGGTGCGGGCCGACTTCGTCGCGGGAACCCCCGACCTGTCGCTCTTTCCGCGCGCCGCGTGGGCCGCGGCACACCGCGGAGTGCTGGCCGAACTGCCCCACCAGGCACTGGGATACCCGGATCCGCGCGGTCTGCCGAGGCTGCGGACCACCCTCGCGGAACTGCTCGTTCGCCGCCGGGGCGTGGTCGCGGACCCGGAGCGCGTGATGGTGGTCTCCGGGGTCGCGCAGGCGATGACGCTGCTCGGATTCATGCTCCACGCGCGCGGGGCGACCGGCGTGGGTGTCGAGAGTCCGGGCAGTCCGGAACACGGCTCCCTGTTCGGCTCGGCCGGCGTCGGCACCGTACCGCTGCCCCTGGACGGCGAAGGCCTCGCCATCGCTCCGCTCGAGGCGTCCGGCGTACGCGCCGTGGTGACGACGCCCGCCCACCAGTTCCCCACGGGCATCGCGTACTCGGCGCGGCGCCGCACGGAACTCCTCGACTGGGCCCGTTCCGTGGACGGGCTGGTCATCGAGGACGACTACGACGGTGACTTCCGCTACGACCGTGCCCCGGTGGGCGCCCTGCAGGGGCTCGACCCCGAGCATGTCGCGTACACGGGCTCGGTCAGCAAATCGCTCGCCCCGGGGCTGCGGCTCGGCTGGCTCCTCGTCCCCGCGGCCCACGTCGAAGAGGTCGTCGAGCGCAAACGCACCATGGACCTCGGCAACCCCGTCCTCGACCAGGCGCTCCTGGCCCGTTTCATCGAGCGGGGCGACTACGACCGGCAGTTGCGCCGCTGCCGGCGTGCCTACCGGGAGCGGCGTGATGCCCTGGTGGCGGCCCTGGAGGAGCACTTTCCCGGCGCGGAGGTGTCCGGGATCGCGGCGGGCCTGCACGTCGTCGCCACACTGCCCGACCGGTACGGACCGCAGGACCGCTTCCGGGAACGGGCCGCGGCGGCCGGAGCGGTGGTCCGGCTCTCGGCACACTACGGAGAGACGGCCGTGGACGGCGTACAACTGGTGCTGGGGTACGCGCATCTGCCGCCCGCGCGGATACGCGAGGGTGTGCGGCTGATGGCGGACGCCCTGCGGGGCGGGGGTGCTGATGAGGGGCCCGGGCCGACCTGAGTGAAGCCCATGACGACTCCGGAGAGGCCCCTGCCGGGTCCTGGCACCTGAGGTGGCATCAGGACGGAGACTTCCGGGGATCCATCAGTGACTGCAGCGGCCGCCACCGGCGCCCCGCGCCCTCCCCGCCGCAGGCCCGAACCGCGGCGCGTCGTCCGACTTCGCCCGCGAGGTCTCGGAATCGTGCGGCAATTCCCCGCCCTCCAGGGTCAGTTGTTCACCTACGGTTTCCGTGTGCGCTGCGGCGCACCAGTAGTTGTGGCACTGCACACTGGCCGAATCCGTTCCCGGAGGCGCATTCATGTCGCACCGTCCGCCCAGCTCCCTCCCAGGCCGCCGCAGCGTGCTGCGCGGCTCCCTCGCCGCGTCGGCGGCACTGGCTCTGCCCACCGCGCTCGGCTCGGCACCCGCGTTCGCCCTGTCCGGCCGGCCGAAGGCGGGCTGGGGCGTCCAGGCCGGCGACGTGACCGGCGACTCCGGTCTGATCTGGGTCAGGTCCGACCGCCCGGCCCGGATGATCGTCGAGACCTCGGCGACCGAGTCGTTCCGCAACCCGCGCAGATGGCGCGGTCCGCTGCTCGGCGCGGGCACGGACTTCACGGGGACCACCCGGCTGCGCGGACTGCCCTCCGGCGAACAGATCCACTACCGCGTCCTGCTCGCCGACCCGGACGACCCCCGGCGCACCGGAGAGCCGGTGAGCGGGACATTCCGCACGGCTCCGCACGGGCGGCGCGGCGGCGTGCGCTTCCTGTGGTCGGGTGACCTGGCGGGGCAGGGCTGGGGCATCAACCCGGACATCGGCGGCTACCGCATCTACGACGCGATGGCCCGGCTCGACCCGGACTTCTTCCTGTGCAGCGGCGACAACATCTACGCGGACGGCCCGATCGCCGCGACCGCCGCACTCCCCGACGGCAGCACATGGCGCAACATCACGACCGAGGAGAAGTCCAAGGTCGCCGAGTCGCTGGCGGAGTTCCGCGGCAACTTCCGCTACAACCTGCTCGACGGGAACCTCAAGCGGTTCAACGCCCAGGTGCCCTCCATCGTCCAGTGGGACGACCACGAGGTGCGCAACAACTGGTACCCGGGCGAGGTGATCGCGACCACGGACACGCGGTACACCGAGAAGAGCGTCGACGTACTGGCTGCCCGGGCCCGGCGCGCGTTCAGCGAATACTTCCCCATCTCGACCCTGCGGCCCGGCGCCCGGGAGGGTCGCGTGCACCGCGTCGTGCGGCACGGTCTGCTCCTGGACGTCTTCGTCCTCGACATGCGCACCTACCGCAACGCCAACTCGCCGGACAGGCAGACCACGGATCCGCAGGGCATCCTCGGCGCCGAACAGCTGGACTGGCTGAAACGCGAGCTGTCCCGCTCGCGTGCCGTGTGGAAGGTGATCGCCGCGGACATGCCGATCGGCCTCGTCGTGCCGGACACGACCGAAGGGAAGCCGAACATCGAGGCCGTGGCGCAGGGCGATCCGGGCGCGCCGCTCGGACGTGAGCTGCAGATCGCCGAGCTGCTGCGGTTCATCAAGCACCGGAGGATCACGGGCACCGTGTGGCTCACCGCCGATGTGCACCACACCTCGGCACAGCACTATCAGCCGTCGCGGGCCGCCTTCCCCGACTTCGAGCCGTTCTGGGAGTTCGTCTCCGGTCCGCTCAACGCCGGTGCCTTCCCGGCGAGCGCGCTGGACAACACGTTCGGTCCGGAGCGGGTGTTCGTGAAGGCGCCGGTCGCCTCGAACGTCTCGCCCGCCGGCGGCTATCAGTTCTTCGGCGAGGTCGACATCGACGGCGACAGTGGCGAGTTGACGGTTCGGCTCCGGGAACAGGACGGGTCCGTGCTGTTCACCCAGGTGCTCCGGCCTGGGCTCGTCGGGCAGTAGCCGGAAACGCCTCCGGCGTCGACGCGGAGGGCGGAGGCAGAGGGCGGAAGGCTGAGAGCGGCAGGCGGCAGGCTCGTATGTGGCCGGCGCGCGTAAGCGGAGGGCGGACGGCCGTCGCACGGCGCCCGGTCGGCCGTGCGGCGCGTCCGGCTCCCGTACCCTCGAACCGTGCGCCGCGCACCGGAGTCATCCCCCGGTGCGCGGCATCGCGTGCCCGCCGCCGAAGTCCGCCGAGGACAAGTCGTCGCAGGTCAGAGCCGATTGTCAGTGGCTGCCTCTACGGTTTTTCCATGACGCGATCTCTGCAGGCCGTGGCCTACACCCGACCCTCCGCGCTGGAGTCCGCGCCGGGTGGACGGCGCCTGGAACTTGAGACCTCGCGGGGCGCGACGCCCAGCGGGATCGAGGACCATCCGCGGTTCTTCGCGGGCTTTCTGAGGTCGCCTCAGGTGGCGGCCGCCGGGCTTCTGGCGGTGGCCGACGTCGCGGCGGCGCGCTACTACCAACGGCAGCTGCGCGCCTCCCTGGACCCGGTGGTCACGGGCAACGGCGACCGGCTGCGGTTCGAGTCCTTCTCCGGCTGCGGCGGGGTGTACGCGCGTCTGGACGTACTGACGGCGGGCCTCGACGGCGGCGAGATCGGGCACGGGACGACCAATGTCGACGTCAACAACCCCCTGCGCGAAGCCCTTTCACGTATCGGCACGGACGATCCGCTGCACCTTCGGGTCGGCCCCGACGAGATGGCCGTGACGACGGTGGGCGGGCCGGTGGTGGAGAAGAAGGTGCCGCTGCCCGACCGCTGGCTGCGGGGATTCGCCGAGGCCCAGGTGACAGCGGCCGGGTTCGATCTGCGGGCCGAGCTGCCCGCGGCGGAGGCCGTGCGGTTCCTGCGCTCGCTCCCGCGCGGCACCACACGCGGGGCGTCGGGCGGTGCGCGGTGGGTGGTGCCGGCGGGCCGGGGGCTGCGTCCGACGACCCGACCGGTGCCGGGGGCCGTATGTCTGCCCGGCCCCGAACGGCTGATCGCGCTGCAGCGGGTGCTGCGCCATGCGACGGCCCTGCGAGTGTACGGCCCACCGGTCACCGGCGACACCGTCGCGGCCGGCGCCTGGGAAGCCGTCCTGCCCGGCATGCGGCTCACGCTCACCCTGTCGCCGGACGCCTCCCGCGGCTTCTCCGGGGAGGGCGGGGTACTGGACGCCCTCTCCACCGACGAGGCCGCCGAGGACGCGGAGTTGATCGCGGTGCTGCTGACCTGGGAGCCGCGCGTCGACGTGGGTGACCTCGCCGCGGCCTCCGGTCTGCCGGCCGAGCGGGTGAGGGCCGCCCTGGTCCGGCTGGGCACCTCGGGGCGCGTGGGATACGACACCGCGGAGGCGGCGTACTACCATCGCGAACTGCCCTATGACGCGGGCCGGGTCGAGCGGCACAATCCGCGCCTGCGATCGGCCCGTGCCCTGGTCGCGGCGGGGGCGGTCGCCCTGGACGGTGCCATCGGCACGGTGACCGCCGACGACGGGCATGTGCACCGGGTCCGCGACGACAGGGGAGCGCTGAGCTGCTCCTGTCTGTGGTGGGCGAAGTACCGGGGCGGGCGCGGGCCCTGCAAGCATGCCCTCGCGGTGCGGATGGTGCGACGGGGCGCACGGGCCGAGCACGGGGCCGCTCCGGCTTCGGCTCCGGCTCCTGCTCCTGCTCCTGCTCCTGCTCCTGCTCCTGCTCCTGCTCCTGTAGACGGGCGACGCAAAGATGATCCGGAAGTTCCGGTCGACGGGGGCGATGTGTGATGAGCGGCGAAGCACTGTTGAAGGCGGTACGGGCGGGGCACACGGTCGAGGCCGCCGGTCTCCTGGACGGGATGACCGACAGCGAACGCCGTGCCTGTCTGCCCGGCTTGAAGGAACTGCGCAAGGAGTTGCGGACCGCGCCGTGGAACGCGGGATCCCGGGTGGCCCATCCCGCGCTGCACGCGGCGGGAGCCGCCTGCCACACCGGCGCCGCCGGTGCGGCGACCTGGATCGCCGCGGCCGACATGCGCTGGTCCCAGGCCTCCCCCGGTGTCCTCCTCCACGTGCTCGGCGACCGCGAGACCGACTGGCTCGCCGACCTGACGCACCGGCTCGCCGCTCGGCCGGCCACTTCCCGGATCCCGTTCGCCCTGCTGTCGGGGCTCGTGGGCCTGTCCGGCTGCGAGGTCCCGACGACCGACGCCTATGTGCAGGGCTGGTTCGAGCACATCGGTGCTTCGTGGCACGGCGGAGGCACCGTGGCACAGCGACTGCGCCAGGAGCCGCACCTGCCCCGGATGATCGCCGCGCTCTTCGAGTCACTGGACGTCACGGGGCAGATCGCCTGGCTCTTCGGTGACGGGCCGGGCAGCTGGTACAACGCCCTCGCCGAACTGGCCGAGGAAGGCACTCTCGACCGCGAGGTCCTGGTGGACGGCTGCGTGGCCCGGCTGCTGCGCGGCGGTGCCCCCGCCGACCAGCGGGTGTTCCTGCGCCTGCTGTCGTGCCTCGCCCCGACACGTGACGAGGAACGCGAGCGCTCGGCCGACTGGACGGCACTCGCCCGCGAGGCCGTGCCGGTCGTCGCCTGGCACGCGCAGTCGGTGCTCGCCTCTCTCGCCCTGGAGGGTGAGTTGACGCCCCGGCAGCTGGCCGAGATGTCCTCGGGCGTGCTCTTCCGTACGGAGAAGAAGCTGGTCCGGGCTCAGCTCGTCCTGCTGGGCAAGGTCCTCAAGCGTGATCCGTCCACGGCCGATGTCCTGCTGCCCGCGGTGGCGCAGGCCTTCGGGCACGAGGACACGGAGGTGCAGGAGCGTGCGCTGAAGCTGGTGGAGCGCCATGTCACCGCACTCGGCGACTCGAGTGACGCCCGGAATCGACTCGGTGGATTCGCCGCCGAGTTGAGCCCGGGGCTGCGGATCCGGGCACGGCGAAGCCTCGGCCTCGAGGTCCTCGACTCCGAATCGGCCATTCATGAAGAGGTGCTGCCACCCGTTCCGGAGCGGGCACGGCTGGCGGAGGCACCGGATTCGGCGGCCGAACTGGCCGAGGAAGTCAGCGCGTTACTGGCCTCCGATGGTGGCGTTGCCGCGTTCGAGCGCACCCTGGACGGCCTGGTCCGTCACGCCCACCGCGATCGGGGCGGTCTGGTGGAGGCCCTTGGACCCGTGGTCGCGCGCTGCTGGTGGAAGGATCTCGATCCGCGGTACTCGACCGCGGGCGGGCGCTTCCGAGAGGCGCCGCACGGTCTCGAAGTCGTCCTGGCATCCCTGTTCGAGCAGGTCGGCATGGACACGCTGCATGCGGCGGTGCAGCAGGGCACGACGAGCGGGAACTGCCGGCACAGCGCCCTGTCGCGCGCTGTGGACGCGCGCCTGTGGGAGGTGGCCCACCGGCTCCGCAGCGAGCCGATGCCGTTCCTGCTGGCCACTCCCACCTGGGCCACCGGATCGCTGGAGCCTGACGAGCTGGTGGCACGCCTCGCCGAGTACCGGCGGCTCGACGCCCGTCCGGGAACCGCCGACTTCGCCCAGGCGCTCCTGCGGGTACGGCGCGACGACCGTGCGACAGCGGAGGCAGCGGCGGCGCGGGCCCGAGCCCTCGGAAGTCCCGAGGGGTACCGGCTGGCCCAGTGGCTCGCCGCCGAAACGCCGGTGCTGCCCGTGAGCCGCCGACGGACGGCAGGCGTCCGCGTCCTGCTGGAACTCGGTGAACTCGAAGAGATACAGGGCTCGTTCCCCCCGGAGTTCCGGCTCCTGGGACGTCCCTTCACCGTGTTCAAGGACGGCTGGTACTGCCGGCACCGGGGCCTTGCCGACAGACAGCACTGGCCGGCGGTCGTACCGGGACGGCGGGAGCTGGTGGCGGCGCGTCTGCTGCGCGACATCAGCATGGTCGCGGTCGACGACAGTCGCGCGGACGCCGCGATTCTGCCGCTCCTCGCGGAGGCCGACGGCACGGCGGGCGAAGCACTCCACCTGTGCCTGGCGTACGGGCTCGGAGCGCGGCATCCCGAGGACCGGCTCGCCGCGGTGGACGCCCTGTTGATCCTGGCCGCGCGAGGGCAGCTCGATGCCGGGCGGCTCGGCGCGGATGCCGGGGAGCTGACGCGCCGGGGAGCGGTGAAGCCGTCCCGGCTGGCCGAGTCGATACGCACGGCGGCGGCCACGGGTGCGTACGCCACCGTCTGGTCGGTACTGCGCGATCTGCTGCCGGCCCTGCTCGCCGACCTCATGGCGGACGGGGCGAGCGCCGGCCCGGTACGGGGGCTGGGCGAGTTGCTGACCGTCGCCGCCGACTGCGCCGAGCGGTCCGGGGCGCGCGGTGATCTCGCACACCTCGCCGGGGCCGCCGGACGGCGTGGCTCGTCCAAGGTGGCCGTGCAGGCCCGCCGGCTACGGACGGCGCTGACACAGGAGGCCGCCGCCTGACGTAGGGCCTCCACATCTCCGGGCGCGGCGACCCGAGCCGCGCGGGCGTGACCAGGCGGGTGGACCGATCGCGCGCTGGAGGCAAAAGGCCCGTAAAAAGAACTGCAAAATGGACAGAACGACACTTAACCGATCAGTCACAAGCCGTTCGTGATCACGCAACACCATTCCTTCACAGTGGCTGTATGACTCCAGACATGTCTGATGTGACGCGTGCGAAGCACGGACGCCCCGTACACCACTGGCGGCGCGATGTCATCGAACTCGCCGCGCTGTTCACGGCCGTGGCGGTCGCGGACGGTGTGGCCAATCTGATCGGGCACGGGCCGGACGGCGCCGCGCTGCTGGTGACGTCCGCCGTGATCCTGGTCGCCACGGCCGGGTTCCACACATGGTGGGCACGGCGCCACGGTCACGCGCCGCCGACGAGCGATACCGGCGCCCCGCCGCTCGCGAACGAGCGAGCGGCCGGACCGTCCGGGGAAGAGGGAGGCACCTCCACGCCGGTGACCGCGGAGACGACCGTGCTGTGGCGGATGCGCACGACGGTCAAGGACGCCCCGGGTTCGCTGGCCGCGCTGTGCCTGGCGCTGGCGCAGCGCCAGGTCGACATCCTGAGCCTCCAGACGCACCCGCTGGCGGAGGGGACCGTCGACGAGTTCCTGCTGCGCGCCCCCGCGGAGCTGGCCACCGCCGAGATCACCCGGAACGTGGCGCAGGCGGGCGGCACGGAGACCTGGATCGAGCGGGCCGACGCCCACGATCTGGTGGACGCGCCGACCCGGGTGCTGGGCCTGGCCACCCGTACGGCGCTCGATGCGTCCGAACTGCCGCTCGCACTGCGGCAGTTGCTCGGCCGGTGCACCATCCGCTCGCTGCCCGCCAAGTCCCCCGTCTCCGGTCGGGCGGCGGAGGGGGCTCCCGTGGAGGGGGCACTCGAGGACACGGTGATGCGGCTGCGGGCGCCGGAAGGCGGGGTGATCACGGTGGAGCGGCCGTATCTGCCGTTCACACCGACCGAGTTCGCACGGGCCCGTGCCCTGGTCGAGCTGGACGCACGGCTCGGTCCGCGCATTCCGCGCGGACAGGACCTGCTGACGCTGCCCGAGGGCAACGCGATCACGGTACGGCGTGCCGACGTCTCCGACCTCGAGGCCGCCAAGGCGATGCACGAGCGCTGCTCTCCGCGCACGCTGAGCATGAGGTACCACGGCCCCGTCGGGGACGCGGACCGCTACCTCAGCCACCTGCTCAGCCCCAGTTTCGGACGCACCCTGGCCGTGCAGACCGCATCCGGCAGGATCGTCGGGCTCGGTCATCTCCTCTGGGACGGCGACGAGACGGAGGTGGCGCTGCTCGTCGAGGACGACTGGCAGCGGCGCGGAATCGGCGGCGAACTGATCGGCCGCCTGGTGACGATGGCCGTCGAGGCCGGCTGCGAGAGCGTGTACGCCGTCACGCAGGCGTCCAACACCGGCATGGTGGCCGCCATGCGCGGCCTCGGCCTCCCCCTCGACTACCAGATCGAGGAGGGCACCCTGGTCATCACCGCCCGCCTGGAGGCGACACCGGTGCCCGCAGGGCTGCCGTACTCCCATGTCCAGGCGCATGCGCAGCCCGGGACCGGCACGCGGGCCGGGCGGGACTAGCCCCGAGATCGGGCCCGCCGACCCGCCCGCTCCAGCCGCCGCCGACCCATCGGCCCGGCCGCCACCGGTCCATCGGCCCGCCGGAGGACGCCGGGCAGGGGTCGGCCGTCAACCGTCCCGCCCGGCGGGGACCGAACGCCGGGTGCTGGATGTGCGGCGGCGGTTGGCCGCTTCAGCCGCCACGGACTCACCGGCCCACAGGCCGCCAGACCGCCAGGCCGCTGCTCAGCCCGTCAGCCGCTCCACGGCCACCCGACGGGCGGTCCTCCTTCGGGCTGCGGGCGGCGCCCCTTCGGACGGCATCCGCGCCGGTGCGGCATCCGGTGGCTCACCGGTACGGTCCCTGCGGCGCGTGACCGGTGCCCTCGGCCACCCGGCGGAGGGCGGTCCACGGTCGGACGATGTCCCCCGGCCCACCGGGCACCCGGGGCAGCACCGGTCGGCCGCCTGCGACGCAGCCCGCGCGTGACCGGTGCCCTCCGCCATCCAGCGGAGGGCGGTCCACGGCCGGACGATGTCCCCCGGCCCACCGGGCACCCGGGGCAGCACCGGGCGGCCGCCTGCGACGCAGCCCGCTCCCCGACCCGGCCCCCGGCTCTTCCCCCGGCTCCTCTTCCCCCGGCTCCTCAGCTCTCGCTCGTGAACCCCAGTGCGCCGTCAAGGTCGGCCCACAGGTCGTCCACGTCTTCCAGGCCCACCGAGAGGCGCAGCAGGCGGTCGCTGACGCCCGCGTCGCGGCGGTCCTCCGTGGGGACTATGCGGTGGCTTATGGAGGCCGGGTGCTGGATGAGGCTGTCGACGCTGCCGAGGCTCACGGCGGGGGTGATCAGCCGGACTCCGGCGATGACGTCGTGCGGGTCGCCGTGGACCTCGAAGGCGATCATGGCGCCGCCGATGCGCGGATAGTGGACGCGGGCGACGCGCGGATCGGCGGCGAGCCGGCGGGCGAGTTCCGCGGCGTTCGAGGACGCGGCCCGCACCCGGACCGGCAGGGTCGACAGGCCGCGCAGCAGCAGATAGCCGGCCAGCGGATGCAGGACACCTCCCGTCGCGAACCGCACCTGGCGCAGCTTCCGGGCGAACTCCTCGTCGCACGCGACCACTCCGGCCATCACGTCCCCGTGTCCGCCCAGGTACTTGGTGGCGCTGTGCAGGATCAGGCGCGCGCCCTGTTCGGCGGGGCGTTGCAGCACGGGTGTGGCGAAGGTGTTGTCGGCGAGGAGGGGGACGGAACCGCAGGAGTGCGCCACGGCCCGGAGGTCGAGCTCGGCGAGTGTCGGGTTGGCCGGCGACTCGACCATCACGAGACCCGTGTCGGGACGCAGCGCGTCGGCGATGCCGGCCGGGTCGACCCAGGTGACCTCGCTGCCGAGCAGCCCGGCCGTGAGGAGGTGGTCGCTGCAGCCGTACAGGGGACGTACGGCGACGACGTGACGCAGCCCCATCGCGTTCCGTACGAGGAGGACGGCGCTCAGCGCGGCCATGCCGCTCGCGAAGGCGACCGCGCTCTCGGTGCCTTCGAGGCGCGCGAGGGCGGTCTCGAAGCGGGCGACGGTCGGATTCCCGAGGCGGGCGTAGACGGGCGGGCCCTCGGGTTCGGCACCGTCGGCCGCGAAGGCGTCGATCCGGGCGGCCTCGCCCCGGCTGTCGTACGAGGGGTAGGTGGTGGACAGGTCGATCGGGGCCGCGTGCAGTCCCAGAGCCGCCAGGTCCTCCCGGCCGGCGTGCACGGCTTCGGTGGCGAGTGCCCGGGCCGTGGGACCGGCGAAGACCTGGCCGTTGCCGTTCAGGTCGTCCTGCGCGTCGTACGCGCCGTGGGTGTCGTACACAACGGAGTCCATGCGCGGAAGCCTGAACACCGGGCGGGGTTCGGGCGCCACATCCCGTGTTACGTTCGCGCCATGGCCGATTCTGTCGTACTCGATCCGGTGGATCTTCATCTGTTGCGGCTCTTGCAGAACGACGCACGGACGACGTACCGCGACCTCGCGGCGCAGGTCGGGGTCGCGCCCTCGACCTGCCTGGACCGGGTGACCAGGCTGCGGCGGGCGGGGGTGATTCTCGGCCACCAGCTGCGGCTGGACCCGGCGAAGCTGGGACGGGGTCTCGAGGCGCTGCTGTCCGTGCAGGTCCGGCCGCACCGCCGGGAACTGGTGGGGCCCTTCGTGGACCGGATCAGGGTGCTGCCGGAGTCCCGTACCGTCTTCCACCTCACCGGCCCCGACGACTACCTCGTCCATGTGGCGGTCGCTGACATGGCGGATCTGCAGCGGCTGGTGCTCGACGAGTTCACCTCGCAGCGTGAAGTGGCGCGGGTCGAGACGCGGTTGATCTTCCAGCAGTGGGACTGCGGTCCCCTGCTGCCGCCCTCCGCGCCGGGCGCTTCGCCTCCGGCGAAATCCGGCTGATGCGGGGAAAGGCCCGGTAGACCGGGCTGACGTGGCGCCCGTCCCCGTATGAGGATGTGCGCATGCCACAGACGAAGAACCCGTTGCCCCGCGAGGTCGCCGACACCTATGTCGACGAGCTCATCGCCCTCGACCCGGTTCTCGGTACCTATCTCGGCGTGAAGGAGAGTCACGGCAGGCTCCCCGACACTTCGCCCGCCGGCCAGGAGGCCGTAGCCGAGCTGGCGCGGGTCACGCTCGCGCGGCTGGACGAGGCGCAGCGCCGGCCCGGCGCGGACCGTGACATCGAGCGCCGTTGTGCCCGGCTGCTGCGTGAGCGGCTCACCGCCGCACTCGCGGTCCACGACGCGGGTGAGGGCCTGCGGTCGGTCGGCAATCTGCACACGGCGGCGCACGGTGTGCGGGAGGTCTTCACCCTGACGCCGACGGAGACCGATGAGGACTGGGCCACGGTCGCCGAGCGGTTGCGCGCGGTACCGGCCGCGCTCGCGGGCTACCGCGAATCCCTGGCGCTCGGGCTGGACCGCAAGCTTTACGCGGGCCCGCGCCCGACCGCGACGTTCATCGAGCAGCTCACCGAATGGTCGGACACGGACGGGCAGGGCCGTGGCTGGTTCGAGGACTTCGTCTCGGCGGGCCCCGACTCCGCTCGTCAGGAGCTGGACACGGCGGCCCGTGCCGCCACGGAGGCCCTGGTCGCCCTGCGGGACTGGATGCGTGAGGTGTACGCGCCCACGATCGAGGGCGCGCCGAACACGGTGGGCCACGAGCGGTACGCCCGCTTGGCGCGCTACTTCAACGGTACGGATCTCGACCTCGACGAGGCGTACGCGTACGGCTGGGCCGAGTACCACCGTCTCCTCGCCGAGATGAGGACCGAGGCCGAGAAGATCCTGCCCGGCGCCGCGACTCCCTGGGTCGCGCTCGCCCACCTCGACGAGCACGGCCGGCACATCGAGGGCGTCGAGGAAGTCCGCACGTGGCTCCAGGAGCTGATGGACGAGGCGATCGCGGCCCTGGACGGCACGCACTTCGAACTCGCCGAGCCGGTACGGAAGGTGGAGTCCCGCATCGCCCCGCCCGGCGGCGCCGCGGCCCCCTACTACACCGCCCCCTCGCAGGACTTCTCCCGTCCGGGTCGCACCTGGCTGCCCACGATGGGGCAGACCCGCTTCCCCGTCTACGACCTCGTCTCGACCTGGTACCACGAGGGTGTGCCGGGCCATCACCTCCAGCTCGCGCAGTGGGTGTACGTCGTCGACGACCTGTCCCGCTACCAGGCCACCGTCGGCCAGGTCAGCGCCAACTGCGAGGGCTGGGCGCTGTACGCGGAGCGGCTGATGGACGAGCTGGGCTTCCTCTCGGACGCGGAGCAGCGGCTCGGCTACCTCGACGCGCAGATGATGCGGGCCGCCCGGGTCATCGTCGACATCGGCATGCACCTGGAGCTGGAGATCCCGGCCGACTCGCCGTTCCACCCGGGCGAGTGCTGGACCCCGGAGCTGGCGCAGGAGTTCTTCGGCTCGCACTCCAGCCGCCCGGCCGACTTCGTGGAGAGCGAGCTGACCCGCTATCTCACGATCCCCGGCCAGGCCATCGGGTACAAGCTCGGCGAGCGTGCCTGGCTGCTGGGCCGCGAGAACGCGAGGAAGCGCCACGGTGACGCCTTCGACGCCAAGGCCTGGCACATGGCGGCCCTGTCCCAGGGCTCCCTGGGCCTGGACGACCTGGTGGACGAGCTGTCCCGGCTCTGACGGCCCCACGCGGCGGCCGGGTCCGGCCGCCGCGCTCGCCGTCAGCGAGTCAGGGCGTCAGGGCGTCAGGGCGTCAGCCGACGCAGTTGTACGAGGCCCACCCATGTCTCGGGTCCCGGTTCCACACGGGCCGCGCGCACCCCGTACCGGCCAGGTTCGAGGGCAACCCTCACGTGGTCCGTGCGCTCGGAGGCGGTTCCCGGCCAGGCCGCGTCGAACAGGACGACGGGGCCTGGCACGTTCCACTGCACCTCGGGTTCCCACGCGGCCGCTGCCAGCGCCGCCGGGACGACGGCGAGCAGTTCGCGCTCGGATTCGGCGGCGCACCAGCGTACGAAGGCGCCGTGCTCGGGAAGGTAGGCGGTCGAGGCGGGTTCGTCGCCGAGGACCAGGGCCCTGGCGTCGCCGACGGGCAGGAGCCCGACGAACCCGTCGACGTCACATGCCCGGTCGTAGTCGCAGGACATGTCGTCGCCTTCGGCCCCCGCCCAGAACGGGAGCACCACTTCCGGGATCGCTATGAGCGGCCCGCCGCCCGACTCCACCCACTGGACCGCACCGGGGTCCGCGTATCTGGCCATGCGCAGAAGTTACACGGCTGGGATTCACCCCGGTAGCGCGTGCGCCCACAGAAAGCCGCCGTCGGACATCGGTGGGAGACGCGGGTGTCGAACCCGACGGGAGCAGGGCCCCTCCCGGAGTCAGCAGCCGCAGTCCTCCGCGTCCACGGGCGCCGTCAGCGGGTCCGCGGCACGGCGCTCACGACCCTCCCAGGTCTCGAACTCGAAGCCCTCGCGCGCCCAGTACTCGAAGCCGCCGAGCATCTCCTTGACCTGGAAGCCGAGTTCGGCGAGGGCGAGGGCCGAGCGGGTCGCGCCGTTGCAGCCGGGGCCCCAGCAATAGGTGACGACCGGCACCGACTTGTCCAGGAGCTGCTCGGCCTGCTCGGCGATGAGAGCGGTGGGCAGATGGACCGCGCCGGGAACGTGTCCCTGGTCCCACGACTCGGTGGAGCGGGAGTCGAGGACGACGAATCCGGGATCGCCATCGGCGGCGAGGGCGGAGGCCACGTCGGACACGTCCGCGTGGAACGCGAGGCTCGCGCCGAAGTAGGCGGCCGCAGCGGCCGGCGAGGCGGGCGCCACCCGCAGAACGGGGTTCACCGCCGTCACGGTCGCGGGCCCCGCGGAACCGGTCACCGTACCCTCCGTGGCGGTGGTCGGCGCGGAAACGGTCACCGTGCCGGTCGCGGTGGCGTCGGCATTCGCAGTCATGGTCTGGCCTTTCTCCCGAGCCCCGCCGAACCGGTGCCGCCTTCGCCACCCCGGTGCCTTGTCCGCACCGACCTCGCGGGACTTCCTGGCCAGAAATCTACGTCCGTCGATCTCCGTCCTGAAGTGACGATCCACGGCATCACGGTTGATCGGCCGGGGATTCACCTGGTATCCATCACGGATGACCGCGTATTCCCCGGACGCCACCGACTGGCGCATCCTCGATGTCCTCCAGCGCGAGGGCCGGTCCAGCTTCGCCGAGCTGGCCCGTGCCGTCTCCATGTCCGCGAGCGCGGTCACGGAACGGGTGCGCCGTCTGGAAGAGGCCGGCGTCATACAGGGGTACGCGGCCGTCGTCGACCCCGAGAGCCTGGGACTGCCGATCCTGGCGTTCGTACGGCTCAGGTACCCGAACGGCAACTACAAGCCGTTCCACGACCTCGTCGAGGTGACGCCCGAGATCCTGGAGGCGCATCACGTCACGGGCGACGACTGCTTCGTCATCAAGGTCGCGGCGCGCTCGATGAGCCACCTGGAGACGGTGTCGGGCAAGATCGGCACGCTGGGCTCGGTGACGACGAGCATCGTCTATTCCTCACCGCTGCCGCGCCGCCCGCTCGGCCACTGAGACCGCCCCCGCTACGCCTCCGCACCCCGCTGCCGTACGACGGACCCCGTCCTCCCCTTGACCACTTCCAGCTGGGCGTGGATGCGGCGCCGCAGGTCGCCGACGTGGCTGACGATGCCGACGCTGCGGTCGCGTTCCCGCAGCGAGTCGAGGACGTCGAGCACCTCGTCCAGGGTCTGGTCGTCGAGGCTGCCGAAGCCCTCGTCGATGAAGAGCGTGTCCAGGCGGACCCCGCCGGCCTCGTCGGTGACCACGTCGGCGAGACCGAGAGCCAGGGCGAGGGAGGCGAAGAAGGTCTCGCCCCCGGAGAGCGTCGCCGTGTCGCGCTCCCGGCCGGTCCAGGCGTCCACGACGTGCAGTCCGAGCCCGCTGCGTCCGCGGCCCGCCCGGTCGTCGGAGTGCACGAGGGTGTAGCGCCCCGAGGACATCCGCTGGAGGCGGACGGTCGCGGCGGCGGCGACCTGCTCCAGACGCGCGGCGAGGACGTACGACTCGAGGCGCATCCTGCGTTCGTTGTCCGCCGACGTGCCGGCGGCCAGACCGGCCAGCCGGGCCACGCGGTCGTACTCCTCGCGCAGCGGGGCGAGCCGGTGGACTCCCCTGGTCGCACGGGTGGAGAGCGCGTCCAGCTCCGCGCAGCGCCGCGCCGCCGCGTCCTGCGCCGAGGCGGCGTCCCGCAGGCGGCGGGCGGCGGACTCGGCCGTGCGCTCGGCGGCCCGCAGGTCGGCGGGCGGGCGCCGCGCCGCGGCCGTGGTGTCGGCCTCGGCCAGTACGGCCCGAACCGCGGACTCTTCCAACTGCCAGGCGTCGAGCTGCCGTTGCAGATCGCGGTGGGCCGCCGCGTCGAGCAGCGCGGCGGCCGCGGCCTGCGGGGTCTCGAACCCGGCACGGAAGGCCGCGTCGGCGAGTCGCGCGTCGGCTTCCTTCAGGTGCTGCGCGGTGTCCTCGGCCACCCGGACGCGGTCCGCGGCCTCGGTGAGCAGCGCGACCCGCCGCTCCAGCTGCGCGGCCCGCTCGGACACACTCCCGGCGGTGCCGCGCGCCTGCTCCAACTCCCCGGCCAGCGAAGTCTTTTCACGATCGAGGGCGTCTCTGAGCGAGGCCCGTGAGGCGACCCGGCGGGCAGCTTCCTGCTGGGCGGTCAGCCGCCGCTCATGTTCCCGCTCGGCCTGTTCACGGGCCTCGCGGGCCGCGTGCAGTCCGGAGGCCGCCGCATGGGCCCCGGCGTGCAGCCGCTCCAACTCCTCGGCCCGATCGGCGAGTTGACCGGTCGAGGTGTCCCCCGCCTCGGCGGTCGCGGCGGCCAGCGCCTCGCGGACGACGCCGAGACGACGCTCGGCCTCGGTGCGCTCCTCGTCGGCGCGCCGGTAGGCGGCGAGGGCCTTCTCCTCCGTGTCACGGTCGACGTGACCGGCGATCTTCCGGGCGGGCGCGGGGTGCTCGACTGCACCGCACACCGCGCAGGGCTCGCCGTCCACAAGACCGGCGGCGAGTTCGGCGGCGATGCCCTGGAGGCGCTGTTCCTTCAGTTCCAGCCAGTGGGCGTGCGCCGCTGTCGCGTGCTCGCGCGCGGTGAGGCTGCGCGCGTGGGCGTTCTCGGTGTCCTTGGCCAACTCGTCGCGCAGGCGGGCCGCGTCGAGCCGCTTGAGTGCCGGTTCGCGCTGGACGGCGAGCTGTTCTGCGCGGGCGGCGGCCTCTTGAGCGGCCTCGATCCGCGCCTCGACGCCCGCGCGGGTGTCCTCCCAGCCCGCCAGCCAGCTCTCGGCGTCCTGGAGGACGTCCTCGTCGGCGCGCTCCTGGCGGTCCAAGGAGGCTCGCTCCGTGCCGAGTTCGGTCAGGCGCCGCTCCGCCCGGCGCGCCGACTCCAGGCCGCCCAGTTCCTCGGTGGCCTTGCGCGCGGCGGCCGTGAGCCCGGGTGCTCCGGCGCCGGCGAACGTCTTCGGCAGGGCGGTGCGCGCGCGGGTCTCCGCGGCGGCCGCCCGCCGGTGCTCCGCTTCGGCGGATTCCCGCAGGCCCAGTGCGGGGGCCACCGCCTCGGCCTTGCGTCCGCGTTCCATCCGCGCCTGGGCGTCCCGGTGGGCGTCGGCGCGCCCTTCCATACGCGCGGCACGCTCCCGCGCCTCGGTGAACCGGCGCTGCAACCGGTCCACTTCGCGTACGTCGTCGACCTCGCGGTCGGCCGCGGCCTGCGCCGATTCGGCGGCGCCGCGGGCGCAGTGGGCGATGGTCAGCCCTTCGCGAGCGGTGCTGCGGGCCACCGCGGCCCAGGAGAGCACGGATTCGGCGAGGCCCGGATCGCCGGGCGCGAGGTCGGGCAGCGGCTCCTCGACGGTGGGCCCGGCCTCCTGGTGCATACGGTGCGCGTCGGCCAGCAACGCGGCGTCTCCGGCGCGCACTTCGGCCTCGGCCGCGCGACGCCGCTCGGCGAGGCGCTTCTCGACCTCGGCGAAGCGGTGGGTGTCGAAGAGCCGGCCGAGCAGCTTGCCGCGGGCCTCGGCGTCGGCCCGCAGGAAGCGCGCGAAGTCGCCCTGGGGAAGCAGCACGACCTGGCAGAACTGCTCGCGGCTCATTCCGAGCAGTTGGGTGACCTCTTCGCCGATCTCCTGGTGGGAGCGGCTGAGGTCCTTCCAGGAGGCCGCGGTCGCGTCGTACTCGCGCAGCCAGGTCTGGGCCTTGTCGACGGTCGTACCGGGCCGGTTGCCCTTCTTGGGGCGCTCCCAGGGCGGCTGCCGGGTGACTTCCAGCCGGCGTCCGGCGACGGTGAGTTCGAGGCGGATCTCGGTGCGGGTGGCGGGGGCGGCGTGGTCACTGCGCAGGCCGAGCCCCTGACCGCTCTGCCGGGCGCCGGGAACGGCTCCGTACAGCGCGTAGCAGACGGCGTCGAGGACGGATGTCTTGCCCGCGCCGGTCGGTCCGTGCAGCAGGAAGAGCCCGGCGGTGGACAATTCGTCGAAGTCGACCTGCTGGGCGCCGCCGAAGGGGCCGAAGGCGGTGATGTCCAGGCGGTGCAGCCTCATCGGGTCCTCTCGCTCTCCGGGCGGGTGGCCCCCTGAGTGGACGGCGGACGTGATGTCACCGGGCGACCTCCCGTACGGTCTCGTCGGCGCGGACGGCGTCGAACGCGTCCCGGAGCACGGCCTGTTCGTGGATGTCGGGGCCCGCGCCGCGCACATGGGCCACGAAGTCCTCGGCGATCTGCTGCTCGCTGCGGCCGGCCAGCCGGCGGGCGTACGAGATGTCCGGGGCCTGCGCGGAGCGCTCGGGGTCGAAGACGAGGCTGAGCGTGTGCGGGAAGCGCTCGGTGAGACGCGCCATGGGGTCGGCGGGCCGCACGGGGTCGGTGAGGGTCGCCTCGACCCAGGCGCCGGTGTGGCGCTCCAGCTCCGGGTCGGCGAGCAGGTCGTCCAGGTGTCCGCGGACGCGGGCGAGCGGGCGGGGCACGGGGCAGTCGATCCGCTCCGTGGCCAGGGAGCCGTCGGGGCCGAGGTCCACGAGCCACATGGTCTTGCGGTGGCCGGACTCCGAGAACGAGTAGGGCAACGGGGAGCCCGAGTAGCGCACGCGCTCGCCGATGATCTGGCTGCCGTGCAGATGGCCGAGGGCGGTGTAGTCGACGCCGTCGAAGACTCCGGCGGGCACGGACGCGACGCCGCCGACGGTGATGTCCCGCTCGCTGTCGCTCACCTCGCCGCCGGTGACGAAGGCGTGGGCCAGGACGACGGAGCGGGTGCCCGGCGCACGGGTCGCGAGGTCGGCGCGGACCCGGTCCATGGCGGCGGCCAGTACGGCTTCGTGGCCCGCCTTCTCCACCCCGAACTCGTCCTTCACCAGGGCGGGTTCGAGGTAGGGCAGGCCGTAGAGGGCGACGTCGCCGTGGACGTCGGCCAGCACCACGGGTGTACCGCACCCGGCGGGGTCGGTCCGCAGATGGATGCCCGCGCGGCCGATGAGTCCGGCGCCGACGCCGAGCCGGCGGGCCGAGTCGTGGTTCCCGGAGATCATCACGGTGGGCACGCCGAGGTCGGCGAGCCGGTGCAGGGCCTCGTCGAACAGCTGGACGGCGGCCAGCGGCGGGACGGCCCGGTCGTACACGTCTCCCGAGACGACCACCGCGTCCACCTCGCGCTCGCGCGCGGTCGTGACGAGATGACCGATGAAGTCGGACTGGGCGCCGAGCATGTTCACCCGGTGGAACGCCCGGCCCAGATGCCAGTCGGAAGTGTGCAGGAGCCTCATGATCCCCGAAGGGTAACGGCCGGGTCTGACATCACGGGCGGTTACTCCCGTATCGGCCCGTCATGACCGACACGGAGGATGACCGGTTGATCCCGATTACCACCGGACTGTCACGCGTCTCCGTAGGCCTCCCCGCCCAGCTCCAGCCCGGCCGTCCCCGCGGTCGCGTCGGCCAACCACGCCCGGAAGGCCTCCACATCGGCGTCCGGGAGCCCGATCTCGATGGTGACCGCCTCGCCGTAACGCACATCACGTACCTCGCGTCCGGTGGACCGAAGATCGTTCTGTACCTTGCCGGCCCGCTGGTGGTCGACCGTCACCGTGGCCAGCCGGAACCGGCGCCGGGTGATGGAGCCCAGCGCGTCGAGCGCCTCGCCCACCGAGCCGCCGTACGCCCTGATCAGTCCGCCGGCGCCCAGCTTGACCCCGCCGTAGTAGCGGGTGACGACGGCGACGACGTACCGCATGTCGCGGCGCAGCAGCATCTGGAGCACGGGGACGCCCGCGGTGCCGCCCGGTTCGCCGTCGTCGCTCGCCCTCTGCACGGCGGCGTCGGCTCCGATGACGTACGCGAAACAGTTGTGCGTGGCGTCCGCGTGGCCCTTGCGGACGGCGGCGATGAAGTCCTGGGCCTCGCGCTCGGTGGCGGCCGGGGCGAGGGCGCACAGGAAACGGGAGCGGTTGACCTCGGTCTCGTGCACGCCCGGGCGGGCCACTGTGCGGTACTCGTCCTGCATCACGCCAGCGTATGCGCTGCACCCGCGCGCGGCCGACGGCAGGTCTCGCGCCCCAGCCGCCCCCGCCCCCGCGAAACGGCGCCGGTCACGCCGCCGCCACGCTCGGTCGCAGCCGGGCACGGCCCCGCCACCGCGGACCACTGCGGCCTCCGGCCCGGCAGCCCGCTCTGCTCCGGTCCGGCCCTGCCCGATCCGACCGGACGTCCTCGGCGCCGGCGCGATCTAGCCGGCTACCGGTGCGGCGCTCCGCCGCGCCGCATCCGGCCCTGACCGCGGTCGCCGGGTGCACGTCGTCCGGGAATCAGTCCTTCTTGCCCCTCGGCACGACCACATCCGTCAACAGCGCCGCGCCGGGGCCGAGTTCGTGCCAGGAGCTGCCGTGCCAGACCAGGACCGCGACGGCCGAGGTCGGGAACTTCGTCCGGACCAGGGCCAGCTTGTCGTCGAGGCCGTCCACGGCCAGATCGAGGACCAGCTCCTCAAGCCCCGGGTTGTGCCCGACCAGCAGCAAAGTGCTTACGTGTTCCGGGACTTCGCGCACGGCTTCCAGCAACTCGGGTACGTCCGCGCCGTACAGCCGTCCGTCGTGCCGTACGGGCGGCCGAGTGTCCCACTGCTCGGCCGCCAACTCCCAGGTCTCCCGGGCGCGTACGGCGGTCGAGCACAACGCGAGGTCCGGCAGCAGGTCGGCGTTCGCCATGGCCCGTCCGACGGCGGGGGCGTCGCGACGGCCGCGCGTCGCGAGCGGCCGCTCGTGGTCCGGCACTCCGTCGGGCCAGGCGGACTTGGCGTGCCGCAGCACGATCAGTCTTCGCCTCGGGCCCGACGCGGCGCGCGCGCTCACAGCGACGCCCCGATCTGGCGGGTGAGTTCGAGGCCGAGCAGCCGATCGGCGTAGGCGTACGTCTCGAAGCGGGCGCCCTCCGCGAGGTCCGACGTCTCCACCGACCGCAGCACATCCAGTACGCCGGGCACGTCCAGGTCGTCCTCCCAGGCTGCACGCAACCGTGCGCGTACGGCGTCGGGGACCGGCTTGGACGGCCGGGTGGCCCATCCGGCGACGGCGGCGCGCCAGCGCTTGAGCGTGCCCTCGGCCTCCGTCAGGGCGCCCGCGTCGAGGCGCAGCGGCAGGTCTCTGCGCCGCGCGAGCAGCGCCATGCGCAGCACGGTGGGATCGGCCGGGGCGGGACCGGCGCCGATTTCCGTCCCGGGAGAGCCGTCGGTGCCGACGGGCGCCACCTCGAGCCGCACGCCGTCCGTCGCGGCGCCCTCGGGGACGAGGACGTCGATGGTCTGTGTCGCGGCCGGTCCCGGCCCCGCGTCGTGATGGTCCTCGAAGGGCCGGATGCCGAGGTCCGCGGCGCTCGCCCGGAGGCGTGCCGCATCCGAGGCATCGGCCGGGTCCGCGGCCGAAGTCAGGGTCGCCCAGACGGGACTGCCCCCGATCTCCAGGGCCCGTACCAGGACGTCGGCGACGAGGAGCACGCGCAGGCCTGTCGCGCCGAACCCGGGCACGTGCGCGTGGACACGGACCAGGCCCCGGCGGGCGCGGGCTGCGTCGATGGGTTCGCCCGTGCGGGCGTCGAGGATACGGAGCACGAGGTGAGCCTAGGCGGGCGAACGGTCCGACGCGGGGAGGAGGGGACCATTCCGGACAAGAGCTCGCGTCAGCAGTGCCCGTGGCCACACCGCCCCGCACGTGACCCGGCTGCTCGAACTCGCCGGCAACGGCAACGGCGACGACGGCGACAGAACGCTGTCCCTGTTCACTCCCCCTGTTCACCCCCCTCGTCGAGTGCGCCGCACCGCAGCCCACCGCACCTCCGCCGACTCGCCCGACCTGTCCGCGGCCGGCCTCGCCTCCCTGTACCGGGAACTGGCCTACAAAGCTCCCGGGCTCGCCGAGGGCATGCGGGCCGGCGTCCAGGAGGAGTGGGCGGGCGGGCCGGGCGGCCGCGATGCCGAGCTGCCGGGAATCACCGCGTGACCCGCGCTGTTCTCCCCGCTGAGCAGCCATGGCAGGGACCATAGGGAGGCCGACCGTGTACGGCGACCAGGCAACGATCCGCAAGATCCTCAGCGAGCTCGGCGACACCTGGGCGATCGTCGGACTCTCGTCGAACCAACGCCGCGCGGCGTACGGTGTCGCCGACGTCCTCCAGAGGTACGGCAAGCGGATCGTGCCCGTGCACCCCAAGGCCGAGACCGTGCACGGGGAGAAGGGGTACGCGTCCCTCGCGGACATCCCCTTCGACGTCGATGTCGTCGATGTCTTCGTGAACAGCGACCTCGCCGGGCCGGTCACGGACGAGGCCGTAGCCATCGGCGCCAAGGCCGTCTGGTTCCAGCTCGACGTGATCGACGAGGCCGCGTACGACCGGGCGCGCGCCGCCGGGCTCGACATGGTGATGGACCGCTGCCCTGCCATCGAGATCCCGCGCCTCGGCTGACCCCGCCGGGCGCCGCAGCCCCGGTCGAGCCCGTGCGCCAATGCTGTTGACGCCGTACGGCTCGTACCGGTTTCCTGCTGCGGTGCCCATCCTTCGCATCGAACAGCCGGACGACGAAGCCCGCCTCGCGGACTGGCAGCACGTCCACAACGTGATCGTCCCGCCCGCCGCGATGTCGCTCGACGACGTCCGCGAGCGGGTCCGGCGCAACCGTCTGGAGGTCGCGTACCTCGGCGACGCCCTGGTGGGCTGCACGACCGTGCGTCCGCCCACCGACGACAGCGCGACGGCGACCGTGATCGCCCGCGTGCTCGCCGGCCACCGCGGGCGGGGCTTCGGCGAGGAGTTGTACGCACGCGGTCTGGAGCAGGCGCGGGCGTTGGGCGCCGAGCGGATCGAGACGGTCGTCCTCGCGGCCAACGAGGACGGGCTGCGCTTCGCCGAGCGACACGGCTTCGTGGAGATCGACCGCTATGTCCTGCCCGGCGAGACCGCCGAGTGGATCGACCTGCGGCTGACCTGAGGCGGCGGAGGCCCGGCGATCGGCCCCGGGCGGGCAGTTCCGCCGCCGTCCGGACGGCGGTCGCACACGTGCGAGAGGCCCCCTGCCCGTCAGTCCGCGAGCCGTCCTTCCGGCTGCCCCACCGGCCTTCGTTCCGCCTGCCCTACCGGCCTCCCTCCCGGCTGTCTCTCCGGTTGTCCTCCCGGTCCAGGAACCCCGCGACCGCGTCACGGAAGCCCCTCGGGTCGTCGAGCCACGGGAAGTGGCCGGTGCCCGGCAGGACGGTCAGTTCGGCCCGGGGGAAGAGGTCCGCGACAGCGGCGGCGACGCGCGGCAGCGGGCCGCTGTCCAGCGCGCCCGCGACGACCAGCACGGGCGTGTCCCAGGTGGCCACGGCCTCGCGCGCGTCGGCGGGCCGGAAGGCACCGGGGGCCGCGTAGTGATCGGCGGCCTCCTCGTTGGTCTGCTCGACCTCGTTCGCGGCATGTGCCCGTGCCGCCGCGTCCCAACGACCGTAGAAGAACGGGGTGGCCGCGTCCCAGTCGGCGTCGGTCGCGGTGCCGGCCCAGATCCGCCCGTACGCCTCGTGGGCGCTCGCGAACCACGGTTCCGCCGTGCGCCGCGCCGCGCCCTCCGCGCGGTGCTCCGCGGTGAAGTCGACGCCGAGAGCCCGCGCCCGTGCGGTGACCAGGGTGAGGGAGCGGATCCGCCCCGGATGACGGAGGGCGTAGAGGAGCGCGAGGTCGCCGCCCGCCGAGTGGGCGAGCAGATCGACCCGGTCGAGCCGAAGGTGCGCGCGGAACGCCTCGACGTCGTCGACCTGCCGGTCGCAGCGGTACGTCGCCGGGTCGTCCGGAAGCGCGGAGCCGCCGGTGCCTCGCAGATCGAGCAGATGCAGCCGCCGGTGCATGGTCAGTCCGCCGAGGTCACCGAGGTAGACGGAGGCGCGCATCGGTCCACCGGGCAGACAGAGCAGCGGTCGGCCCTCACCCCTTGCGTGATGAGCGAGTTGTGTTCCGTCAGGGGCGGTGAAGATCGGCATGCCCGCCATCCTCGTCAGGACATCGTGGCGCGGGCAAGTGGATATGACGAGTCGTCAAGATGCGGGCGGTACGCCGGGGATCGCCCGGTGCGCCCGCAACCGCACGTTCACCTCCCCTCGGGCATGCGAGGGTTTTGCCTCCGGTTCTCCGTACGTACGCCTCCGGTTGCTTCCCTTGGGGGATGGACCACATCACGTTCCTCGTGGCGGTCGTCATCGTCACGGCCCTGGGCTTCGATCTCACTCCACCACACAAGGTGTGCTCGGGCGGCATCCTCGGCGCCGGGCTGGGCAGGCGACCGGCAGAGGCGCGCTGGGGCACCGCGGGCCGCACGGTGATCGCTTGGCTGAGCGCTGGACCTCGCCCGGGTCGAGGCCGCGCGTGACGGCGACACCGCGAGCGACCCGCAGGAGTTTGCCCAGGTCGGGCTGTGCTTCTTGGCCCGCGTGGCCGTGATGACGTACGGCATCTGCCTGATCGTCCCGCAGCGCCGCTGACACGGCGGGACGAAGCCGATCGGCGGACAATCGGAGCAGGGGAAGAGGAGGGCCGGATGACGGAACTGCTGGCAGGCATGCGGGTCGACTACACCGACCACGACGACCCCGTACTGATCCGGCCGGACGGCAGTCCGGTGGACACCTGGCGGGAGAACTACCCGTACGAGCAGCGCATGGAGCGCAAGGAGTACGAGTGGCACAAGCGGCTCCAGCAGATCGAGCTGCTGAAGCTGCAGAGCTGGATCAAGGGGACCGGCCGGCGGCTCGTCATCGTCTTCGAAGGGCGCGACGCGGCCGGCAAGGGCGGCACGATCAAGCGCTTCACCGAGCATCTCAACCCACGCGGCGCCCGCGTGGTCGCGCTGGTGAAGCCGACCGAGCGGGAGCGCGGGCAGTGGTACTTCCAGCGGTACGTGGAGCATCTGCCCACCGAGGGCGAGATCGTGATGTTCGACCGGTCCTGGTACAACCGGGCGGGCGTGGAGCGCGTGATGGGCTTCTGCACCGACGACGAGTACCGGCGCTTCATGCGGCAGGCGCCCGCCTTCGAGCGGATGCTCGTCGACGACGGTGTGGACCTGATCAAGTTCTGGTTCTCGGTCTCCCAGAGCGAGCAGCGCACTCGCTTCACGATCCGCCAGGTCGACCCGGTACGGCAGTGGAAGCTGAGCTCCATGGACCTGGCCTCGCTGGACCGCTGGGACGACTACACGGCGGCCAAGGTCGCCATGTTCCGCGAGACGGACACCGAGCAGGCTCCCTGGACGGTGGTGAAGAGCAACGACAAGAAGCGGGCCCGCGTCGAAGCCATGCGCAGCGTGCTGGCCCGCTTCGCCTACGAGAACAAGGACGAGGAGGTCGTCGGCAGCCCCGACCCGAGCATCGTGGGCGCGGCGGCGAACCTGCTGGAGGAGGGCGAGGAGGGAGAGGACCACGTGGCGACTCCGGGCGACCGCACGGCGACGCCCTGACAGCAGCCACCGCACACGGACTCGGCCGCACGTCAGCCCGACCGCACACGACCCGCTCCACGTCAGCCCCACCGAAGGCGGACTCGCTCCACCGCAGCCTCATCCGTAGGCGGACTCGCTCCACCGCAGCCTCATCCGTAGGCGGATTCGCTCCACGTCACCCCGGGCGTGTACGGAATCACGCTTCGACATCGCCCAAGACCCGCACGGGCCCGCCCCTGCGCCGCCCCGGGGTGGGCCCGGGCTCATCGGCGGATCGACTCCGGCGCACACCCAAGTCCCCGCAGGTGCTCTCAGTCGTGGGTCGGCCGGTCGGAGAGCCGGTGGTCGGCAAGGCTCAACGCCTCGTCGACCACCCGGCGCAGATGGCCGTCCCCGAGCGAGTAGATCACCCGGCGCCCTTCCTTCCTCGTGTTCACCAGCCCGGCGAGACGGAGCCGGGCCAAGTGCTGACTCACGGCCGGACGGGCCGCCCCGCATGTCTCGGTCAGCGTCGAGACATCGGCCTCGCCGCCGGTCAGGGCGTGCAGCAGCGCGAGGCGGGTGCGATCACCGAGGAGCGCGAGGAGTTCGGCGGCGAGCGCGAACTGTTCCTCGCCGGGCGTGCGCGGGTGCGCATCGTGCGCAGGTGACAGGTGCATGCGTGCGCTCATACGCACATAATGGCGTCGTGGGCGCCCGCACGTCCACTCCCGCGCATCGGAAGGGGACGGACGTGAACGACCGGCACCATCACGAACACGGTCACCAGCACGGCAACGGCAGCGCCCACACGCATCCCGGAAGGCACAGCCATCCGCGCGGCCCCGCGAGCCGGCTGCGCCACCTCCTCACCCCTCACTCCCACGAAACCGCCGACAAACTCGACTCCGCGCTGGAGTCGTCGGCCCGAGGCATGCGGGCCCTGTGGGTCTCCTTGGCCGTCCTCGGCGCAACGGCCCTGGCACAGGCGGTCGTTGTCGTGATGTCGGGGTCGGTCGCACTGCTCGGCGACACCGTGCACAACGCGGCCGACGCGCTGACGGCCCTGCCGCTCGGGGTCGCCTTCGTACTGGGCCGCCGCGCGGCGACGCGGCGCTTCACCTACGGCTACGGGCGGGCTGAGGACCTGGCGGGCATCGTGATCGTGCTGACGATCGCCGCGTCCGCCGCCTTCGCGGCCTGGGCGGCGGTGGGCCGGCTGCTCGACCCGCACCCCGTGCGGCACATCCCCGTGGTCGCCGCCGCCGCGCTGATCGGCTTCGCCGGAAACGAGTGGGTGGCCCGGCACCGCATCCGGGTCGGGCGGGAGATCGGCTCCGCCGCGCTGGTCGCGGACGGACTCCATGCCCGTACCGACGGATTCACGTCGCTCGCGGTGCTGGTGGGCGCGGGCGGCGCGGCACTGGGATGGCAACTCGCCGACCCACTGGTGGGGTTGGCGATCACCACCGCGATCCTGCTGGTGCTGCGCGATGCCGCCCGGGAGGTCTTCCGGCGTGTGATGGACGCCGTGGAACCGGAGTTGGTGGACCGCGCCGAGCAAGCGCTGCGGGAGGTCGCGGGGGTGCGAGACGTGGGCGAACTGCGGCTGCGCTGGATCGGGCACCGACTGCGCGCCGAGGTGGCGGTCGTGGTGGACGGCGAGGCGACCGTGCGACGGGCCCACGACATCGCCGTCGAGGCCGAACACGCCCTGCTGCACGCCGTCCCGAGGCTGACGGCCGCCCTGGTCCACGCCGATCCGTCACCGGTGCCCGGCGAGGCGGATCCGCACCGGACGCTGGCCCATCACGCCCCTGCGTGAACCGGCCCGAGCCAGCCAGAGACGACCGCGAGACAGCGGCGAACCGGCGGCGAACCGGCGCCGGACCGGCCGCTGACTGGCGGCGAACCAGCGGCGAACCAGCGGCGAACCAGCGGCGAACCAGCGGCGAACCAGCGGCGAACCAGCGGCGAGACGCTGAACTTCATCGGACACCGGCCCGTCACGCCTCAGCGCGAACCGGCGCCCGAGCCCGGCGAGAGCGGGACCCCGGCCCACACCGACCCATCACGCCACTACGTGCGGATCAGGCGATCCCCAGTCCCTCCAGCACGACCGCGTTCGGCAGCTCCGCGAACGCCTTGCCCGGTACCAGGAGTTTGCCGCGGCGACGGCCGCTGCCCACGAGCACGTACGGCAGGTCGACGACGGCCGAGTCCACCAACACCGGCCAGTCGCCCGGGAGTCCGACGGGCGTGATGCCGCCGTACTCCATGCCGGTCTCACCGGTCGCGGTGTCCATCGGGGCGAACGAGGCCTTCCGGGCGCCCAGTTGACGTCGTACGGCGCCGTTGACATCGACACGGGCGGTGGACAGCACGAGGCACGCGGCGAGCGTGGTCTCGCCACCACGCCGGCCCGCGACGACCACACAGTTGGCGGACACGTCGAGCAGTTCCTTGCCGTAGTGCTCGACGAAGGTGGCGGTGTCGGCCCACTCGGGGTCCGTGTCGACGTAGACGATCTGCTCGGCGGGGGTGGTGCCGCGCCAGCCGCGCACGGCGCCGGCGACCGGGCCGGTGAGCTCGTCCAGGCAGTCGGGGGCGGGGACGGCATGGTCGAAGTGTCCGATGGGAGCGCGCATGACGGCACGCTAACAGTCGCTCGGACCGGGCCGGCCGGAGCCCGTCAGTGCACCAGCGGGACCGACACGGCCATGACCATCTCGACCGGGACCTCGCCCTTGTTGGCGTACGTGTGCGGGGTGTTGGCCTCGAAGGACACACTCGCCCCCTCGGGGACGCGGTGCTCGACGCCGTCGACGGTGAGGGTCATGTCGCCCGCGATGACGTGCACGAGTTCGACGGTGCCGGAGGGGTGCGGGTCGGACGGGCTGCCCTCGCCGGGCATCAGCCGCCAGTCCCACATCTCCAGCGGACCGGGTGCCTCGGTGCCGGCCAGCAGCCGGTTGTAGCTGCCCGCCTCGGTGTGCCAGAGGCGTACGGCCTGTTCGGCCGGGACGATCCGGACCTTGGGCCCCTGCTCGTAGTCGAGGAGGGTGGTGATGCTGATGCCGAGGGCGTCACCGATCTTGACGACGGTACCCAGGCTGGGGTTGGTCCTGGCCTGCTCGATCTGGATGAGCATGCCGCGGCTGACTCCGGCGCGAGCGGCGAGCGCTTCCAGGGTGAAGCCGCGCTCGGTGCGCCAGCGCTTCACGTTGCGCGCCAGGGATTGAGTCAGCAGGTCGAGATCCGACACATTCCGTCCAATATTTTGAATGACAGAGTTCAATCAGATGAACTATCGTGTGGTGCACCTGATCGTTCACCGAACTGTACTGCGAGGCACCCCGTGACAGCACTCTTCGCCCTGGCCACCAGCCTCCTGTGGGGCCTGGCCGACTTCGGCGGAGGTCTGCTGACCCGGCGCACGCCCGCCCTCACGGTGGTCGTCGCCTCCCAGTCGATCGCGGCGGTGGTCCTCGGCGCGATCGTGGTGGCCACCGGCGGCTGGAGCGCGGCGGGGCCGCAGCTGTGGTTCGCGGTCGCCGCGGGACTGGTGGGTCCGATCGCGCTGCTCTCCTTCTACAAGGCGCTCGCGCTCGGACCGATGGGCGTGGTCTCCCCCCTCGGATCGCTGGCCGTGGCCGTCCCCATCGGCGTCGGCCTGTTCCTCGGGGAGCGTCCCGGGCTGCTGCAGATCGCGGGCATCGCGGTCGCCGTGGGGGGCGTCGTCCTCGCGGGCGGACCCCAGCTGCGGGGTGCGCCCGTGCAGCGGCAGGCGATCCTCCTCACGCTGATCGCGGCGGCCGGCTTCGGCACGGTGTTCGTGCTGATCGCGGAGGCGTCGTCCTCGGTCACCGGGCTCTTCCTGGCGCTGTTCGTGCAGCGCGTGACCAACGTCGTGACCGGTGGCGCGGCCCTGGCCGTCGCCGTCCGGCGCGGCGCGCCCGCCCTCCCCGAGGGCGGTTTCCCCTGGGCCTCCCTGCCCGCGCTCGCCTTCGTCGGCCTCGCCGACGTCGCGGCCAACGGCACGTACTCGGTCGCCGCCCAGCACGGCCCGGTCACCGTCGCCGCCGTCCTCGCCTCGCTCTACCCGATGGTCACGGCCCTGGCCGCACGCGGCGTCCTCAGGGAACGACTGCGCGCGGTGCAGGCCGCCGGAGCGGGGCTGGCGCTGGTCGGCACGGTGCTGCTGGCGACGGGCTGAGCCCCGGGTCCAGGTCGAGGAGCCGGCGCGGACCGGCTGCCGGTTCAGGAGCCGGTACGGACCGACTGCGGTTCAGGAATCGGCGCGGACGTCCACGGGCCGCGGGTGGACGTCGTCGGAGGCGTCCCGCGCGTCGAGGTCCAGCTCCGCGAGTCGCGCGACCGTCTCCTCGTCCAGTTCCGAGAGCGCCAGCAACTGGCCCGGGGTCACCCCGTCGGGAATCGGCACCGGCGGCGGTGTGCGCAGCGGCGGCTGCCATCCGGCCACGGGGTCCCAGCGCCGGACGACACGTGCGGGGGCTCCGGCGACCACGGAGTGGTCCGGGACCGCGCCACGCACCACCGCACCGGCCGCGACGACGACGTTCCGCCCGATCCGGGCACCCGGCAGGATCACCGCGTTGGTCCCGATCCAGCAGCCCGGCCCGATCTCCACGGGCTCCATGCGCGGCCACTGCTTGCCGATGGGCTCGTGCGGATCGTCGTAGGAGTGGTTCGTGGACGTCACATACACATAGGGCCCGAAGTAGCAGTCGTCGCCGATCGTGACCGTCGTGTCGGCGATGACGTGGCTGCCGCGGCCGAGCACGACGCCGTTCCCGATGCGCAGGATCGGCTCGGAGCCCAGATCGAGATCGGGCATCAGGCCCGCGGTCAGCGTGACCTGTTCGGCGACGATGCAGTACGAGCCGATATGGATCCAGGGTTCGCCGAAGACCGTGCCGAGCGGGAAGGCCAGTCTGGTGTTGGCTCCCATGGCGCCGAAGCGGAACCGCCCCGGCTGCTCGGCCGTGACCGCGCCCTTGCGCTGCGCCCAGGCCCAGCACGCGTGGACGGCGCGCTGCGCGAGGCGTCGCCGCCATGATGAGAACGTGTTCTTGCTCCTGGACACCCGCTCACGGTACTCAGAGCGGGCTGTGCCGATGAGGTCGCACGGCTGTGATCTTCGCCCCACCGGAGGCAGGGGTGATGACATACGGTGCCGCTGTACCCAGCGGGACCGGACAACGAGACGACGAGACGGTGACACGGTGACGACGCAGCAGGCGCTGATCAAGGGAATCGGCGGCAAGGACCCGCAGGTGGACCAGGAGGCGTTCGTGGCGCCCACCTCCGTGGTCATCGGAGACGTCACGCTGAACGCGGGCGCGAGTGTCTGGTACGGCGCGGTGCTGCGCGCCGACTGCGGCCCGATCGTCATCGGCGCCGACAGCAACGTGCAGGACAACTGCAGTCTGCACGTGGACCCCGGTTTCCCCATCACCGTCGG
Organism: Streptomyces sp. NPDC005141; assembly: GCF_053599975.1. NCBI lineage: Bacteria > Bacillati > Actinomycetota > Actinomycetes > Kitasatosporales > Streptomycetaceae > Streptomyces > Streptomyces sp. NPDC005141. The sequence goes on from NZ_JBSFYW010000019.1 coordinate 124,405, forward strand.
GGAGCGGGTCTCGATCGGGCACAACGCCGTGGTGCACGGCGCCACCGTCGAGGACGACTGCCTGATCGGCATGGGCGCCACGGTGCTCAACGGGGCCGTGATCGGGACCGGCTCGCTCGTGGCGGCGCAGGCGCTGGTGCCCCAGGGGATGCTGGTCCCGCCGGGTTCACTCGTCGCGGGTGTCCCGGCCAAGGTCAGGCGCCCGTTGACGGACGAGGAGCGCGAGGGGCTCTCGCTGAACGGCACCTTCTACGTGGAGCTGGCGAAGGCGCACCGCGAGATCCACGAGTAGCCGCTCTACTCGGCGGCGGGGACGGGCTCCGGCTCCGCCGCTCCGTGCTCCGTCGCCGCCTTCTTCGCCTTGCGGCGGACGATCAGCATCGAGGCGAGACCGATGAGCACCGCCGCGACCAGACCGAGCCACGAGAAGCGCTTCAGCCAGTCCTCGGCGACGACACCGACGTAGTAGATGACCGCGGTGGTGCCACCGGCCCAGATGATGCCGCCGAGGACGTTGGCGATCAGGAACTTCCAGTACGGCATCCGCAGCACACCGGCGAGCGGGCCCGCGAAGATCCGCAGCAGAGCGACGAAGCGGCCGAAGAAGACGGCCCACATGCCCCACTTCTGGAAGGAACGCTCGGCCGTGGCGACATGGCCTTCACTGAAGTGTCTGGGGAACTTCGCGCCGAGCCAGGCCAGCAGCGGGCGTCCGCCCTTGCGGCCGATGGCGTAGCCGATGGAGTCGCCGACGATGGCCCCGATGCTGGCGCACGCGCCGAGGATGAACGGGTTGATGCCCTCGTGCTGCGAGGAGAGGAGCGCCGCCGAGACCAGGACGATCTCTCCGGGCAGCGGAATGCCCAGGCTCTCCAGGCCGATGACCAGGCCCACGAGCGCGTAGATACTGACCGCGGGGATCGTCTCGAGCCAGTCCTGGACGTGCAACGCCGGTTCCTCCCGTTTGGCTGTACCTGACCCGGGCGACCGCGTTTCGCATGATCACCCGGGGTGCGCTTCCCCGGAGCGCCCGCCGGGAAGCCTACCTGGTCGCTCTGAACGGCGGTCCGGACGCGGGACCCGTCCCGGCGGGCACCGTGCGGCGTCCGCGCTCCGAGCGTCCGGACGCCTGGGCGTCCGAGATCAGGACGCGTCCGCTCGGTCGGCGCGCGTCCGTTCCTTTCCGTCGGCGGCCCCGCGCTGCCGCCGCCAGGTCTCGTAGTGGTCGAGGAGCGTCTTCTCGACCGGGCGGTAGGTGATCCCCAGTTCCCGCACGCTCCGGCTGTTGTCCACGCGGAACCGGATGCCGAGGTGTTTGCGGATGTAGTCCTGGGTCAGTCCGAACGCCGGACCGAGGATGCGGACCGGCCAGTGCGGGAGCGCGGTGCGGGGCAGCCGGAGACCGCGGGGATACCGGCCCCGGATGATGCGCGCCATCTCGTGGAAGGACGTCATCGTCTCGGCCGCGACGATGTAACGGCCCTGGGCGTCCGGGCGCTCGGCCGCCGCGATGTGCGCGTCGGCGACCTCGCGGACGTCCGCCGTGGTGAAGCTGAAATCGGGTGCGCCGTAGAAGAAGTAGCCCTTGAACAGTTCTTCCAGGAGGAACAGGCTGCCGGATTCCGATGTGGGGGTGAGGGACGGGCCGAGGATCAGGCCGGGGTTGACGGACACCAGGCGCCAGCGGTCCTGGGCCGCCTCCGCCGTCCACGCCGCCTGCTCCGCGAGTGTCTTCGCGTAGTGGTACGGGTTGTTCTCGACCGTGCTCGTGGTGTTGAAGTACCGCTCCGACAGGACCCCGCCGTCCATGCTCCGGACGTCGGCGTAGTCGCCGAAGACCGCGCCGACGGTGGAGGTGAGGACGACCTTCTCGACCGTGGGCGTCCGCTCCACTCCCGCCAGCACGTTGCGCGTGCCGAGCAGGGCCGGGTCGACCATGTCTCTTCGGCCGTCCTTGATCCGCTCCGGCATCAGGAACGGCGACGCCACATGGAAGACCACACCGCAGCCGCTCATCGCCGCGTCGAAGGACCCCTCGGCCAGCAGGTCCGCCTCGAACAGCGCCAGCCGGCCGGGAAAAACCTCCTGCATCTCCCTCAGCGGCCGTGTCTTCGCCGCACTCGCGGTCCCGCGCACGGTGGCGCGGACCGTGTAGCCCCGCTCCAGCAGCCGCCGGACCAGATGGCTCCCGACGAACCCGCTGCCACCGGTCACCAGGACAGCCGTCCGCCCGCGTACGCCCACGCCCGCACTCCTCGTTCCCGGTCCCCGGACCGTCACCCAGGCCCACGGGCGACGCGCACGCACCGCCCACAGGCCAGCGTCGGGCATGGACGGCCCGAAGGGAACAGGCGTGCGCCCGGGGCCGGCCGCGGCGCGGGGCACCTGCCCTCGCACTCTCGCCGTGGGCGGTCCCGTACGTCACCCGTACCGGGCCACGGCCGGGGCAGGACACCACCACTGGTGCCGCCGCGGCCCGGGCAGGACGGCGACCGCAACGGCCTCCGCCGCCTGTTCACTCCCCCGGACTCACTCCCCCAGCCAGGACGTGGTGAGGTTCTGCACGGCCGAACCGTCGGCGTCGGCGAGCTTGACCCCCGTGAAGCCGGCCGCCCAGTCGGAGCTCTGATAGCGGAACTCGGGCTCGTCGGCGGCCAGCGCGCCGACGACGACCTCCGCGCACTCGCGTGCGCTCTGCGCCGCCGAGAACGACTTCGTGGTGCGCTCGAGATAGGCGCCGATCACCGGCCGGTAGACACCCGCCCCGGCGACGAGGGCCTCGATGTCACGGTCGGCGCGGACGTTGGCGACGAACTCGGTGGCCACCGCGCCGGGCTCGACGACACTGACCGCGACGCCGAGCCTGCCGACGACCGGGGCGAGGCTCTCCATCCACCCCTCGACGGCGAACTTGGCGGCGCAGTACGCCTCGTTGAACGGCTGGCCGATCACACCGCCGACGCTCGTGACCGTGATCAGGCGCCCCTTGGAAGCGCGCAGATGCGGAAGCACGGCCTTGGTCACCTGGACGACACCGAAGAAGTTGACCTCCATCACCTCGCGGACGTCGTCGACGCTCTCCAGTTCGATGGTGCCGAGGTGCCCGGCGCCCGCGTTGTTGATCAGGGCGTCCAGCCGTCCGTGGTCGGCGATCACCGACTCGACGCAGGCGGCGACCGAGTCGGGGTCGGTGACGTCGAGCTGCCGGACGTCGACGCCGGGCAGCCGCTCGCGCAGCGGCCCGGCCTTGCCGGTGTCCCGCATGGTCGCGACGACCTGGTAGCCCGCCTGCTCGGCGAGGACGGCGGTCTCCAGACCGATGCCGGTGGACGTGCCGGTGACAAGGGCGATCTTCATGACGGGTCCTCCATGGTTGCGTGTACACACACATATTAGAGTTGTGTGTGCACGCACGCAAACCGGTAGACTCGTGTCGTGACGGAGATCAAGCTGAAGCAGGCCGAGCTGACGGTCGAGGACCAGGCGTACTACCGCATCGTCGGCGTGGGTGCCGCCCTCACAGCGCGGGCGAGCGCCCGCCTGGAACACGATTTCCGGCTGCCGGCGTCCTGGTTCGAGGTGCTGCTCTGGCTCTACCACCAGGGCGGCCCCCTGTCGGCGACCGATCTGGGTTCCTGCGCGCTGATCAGTCGCAGCCAGGTCTCCCGGGTCATCGACGCGCTTCAGTCGCGGGGCCTGGTCACCCGTGCCCCCTCGGCCGTCGACGCCCGATCCGTCGAGGTGGCCATCACCGAGGAGGGCCGGGACCTCTTCGAACGCGCGGACCGCGCCCGCCGCGAGGCCCTGGCACCCGCCCTGAAGGAGAAGCTGGAGCCGGCCGAGCTGGAAGAGCTGGCCCGCATCCTTCTCAAGCTCAAGTACTGACCGTCCTCGGGCCCCGCACGAGCGGGGGCACCGGACCGGTCCTCTCGGCGGCAGCCACTCCCCCGCGCGCCCGTCAGGTCCGGCACACACTGCCCGACCCGACGGGCGCCTTGGCGAAGGCCGGGATCACACGCTCTCCGATCCCGGAACTCTCCCCGCTCGCAAGGGAGTTGGCAGAAAGGATCACCGACTTCCGTCCCGCCCCCTCCCACAAGGCTCTTGATGTGACTGTCACCGCCGAAGACATCTACGCCATGGCCCCCTACGCCAGGACCCTCGGCGTGCGCTTCACCGCCCTGTCGGCCGAGGGAGTGGACGCCGAACTGGACTTCGTGCCCGAACTGTCCACTGTCCACCGCGGGCGGCGGGTTGCACGGGGGTGCGCTGATGGGTCCGGCCGATGTCGCCTCGGCGGTGTGCGCCGCACTGAACGGTCCCGCGGGCGCCGTTCCCGCCACCACCACCTCCACCACCCATTTCCTGCGGCCCGTCCGCGAGGGAGCCGCGTACGCGAAGGCCCGGGTACTGCGGGTGGGGCGCGACACGGCGGTCGTGGAGTGCGACATCGAGGACGACCGGCGGCGGCTCTGCACCCGGGTCACGCAGACGGTCACCGTACGAGTGCCACGCGGCTGACCGGCCCCGGCCCCTGCTGCAGGCCCCGGCCCCTGGGGGCGCCCCCGGCACAACGGCCGACGGCCCCGACCCTTGGAGCGACCCCCGGCACAACGGCCGAGGGCCCCGACCCTTGGAGCGACCCCCGGCACAACGGCCGAGGGCCCTGACCCTTGGGGCGACCCCCGGCACAACGGCCGAGGGCCCCGATCAGGTCGTACTTCCCGATCAGGGCCCTGCGCGCGAGGTAGGTCTCAGCCGTTCGGGCGGAGCGTCCAAATGACAGTCATCTCACCGGTGACAGCGCCGTCAGCGCGCTGGATGGCGATGGCGACGGGGAACTCGGGGCGCAGGCCGGCGTCGAGTTCGGCGACGACGTCGGCGGCGGGCCGGCCGAGCGTCGCGGTGGCCGTGACGGGCCCCATCGCGAGCTTCTTGTAGGCGATCTCGGCGCTGACCGCGAGCGGTACCGCCCGGGAGAGCTGGTCCCCGAAGGCGGCGAGGACGATCGCTCCGCTCGCCGACTCCCCCAGGGTGAACATGGCTCCGGCGTGCGGTCCGCCTACGTGGTTGTGGAAGTCGCCCTGGTCCGGGAGCGCCACGACGGCCTTCTCGGGAGTGGTCTCCACGAACTCGAGGTTCAGGGTCCGGGCCATCGGTACGGTCGCGGCGAGCATCTCGCCGATCGTCATCTGGTCTGCGCTCATACCGGGATGTTACCCATGGGTAGCAAGACTTGGCCAGCCCCACGACCCGGCGCAGAAGTCGATCAGCCGCGCAGGTGGGGGCGGCTCTCCGGTACACGCCTGACGAAACGCGGTGACCGAAACGTTTCACAGGCGCCACTAAGGTGACTGCCCATGTGGCCAGGACAGCAGCCGCCCGGGGGCGAGCAGAATCCGCAGGACCAGAACCCGTACCAGCAGCCGGGGTACCAGCAGCCGAACCCCTATCAGCAGCCCGGATACCAGCAGAGCGGGTACCAGCAGCCGGGCCCGTACGGGCCGCAGCCCGGACAGCAGCAGTGGGGTACCCCCTCTCCCGCGGGAGTGCCGGAACCGCCGCGCGGGAACGGGAACCGGACGAAGGTGATCGCGATCGTGGCGGCCACCGCCGTGGTCGTGGCCGCCGGGGTGACAGGCGTCCTCCTGCTCGGCGGCGACAAGGACGACAAGGTCGCGGGCGGTGACTCGGGCAAGGACAGGAAGCCCACGACGAGCGCTCCGAAGGACCCGAGCGCGTCACCCTCCGACGACGACCCGCGCGGCGGTGAGGGCGAGCAGCCGACGGTCGCCGGCTGGAAGGTCGTCGTCAATCCCAAGTGGGGCACGGCGTTCGACGTCCCCGCGGACTGGGAGGTCGAGTCGCCGGGGACCTCGATCGGCTTCGAGAAGGACAACGCCAAGGCCGGCGACAAGCCGATCATCGTGATGTCGGCGCCCGCCTCCTTCAAGTCCAAGTGGTGCTCGTCCGACGACGACAAGGACGGCCGTACGGAGGACACCGCGCTGGGCGCGGCGGGCACCAAGGGCGCGAGCGGCGCGAAGAACACCGACGAGGTCGCCGTGAACCAGGTGCCCTGGTGGGTGTTCGGCGGCTACACCCAGCCGGACAAGAAGAGCATCACCTTCGACGAGAAGGCCAAGCCGTACACCACGGAATCGGGCGTCACGGGCAGCGTCGCCTGGGCCAGGTCGAAGAACACGCCTCAGAAGGGGAAGTGCGCGAGCGACGGCAAGGCCGTCACGTTCGGGTTCAAGAACTCCGCGGGCGACTACGTGGCATGGAACCTGTACGGAGCCACCGGCGTGAAGGACGAGATCCCCGACGCCACGATCCTGAAGATCCTGAGCACCGTACGCCTGCACGGGGATCCGACGGAGTCCTGAGCCGGGATCAATGGGACAAGTGCCCTGGCGGCCCGGTCCTTTGGGGTACCGCCGTGGCACTCGGGTCCCACCCCCCTCTATCGTTACCGGCCATGTGGCCAGGACAGCAGCCGCCCGGGGGCGAGCAGAACCCGCAGGACCAGAACCCGTACCAGCAGCCGGGGTACCAGCAGCCGAATCCGTACCAACAGCCCGGATACCAGCAGCCGGGGTATCAGCAGCCGAATCCGAATCCGTACGGACCACAGCCGGGGCAGCAGCAGTGGGGAGCACCGTCGGATCCCCTCGGCGCGCCTCAGGTGCCCGGTGGCGGTGGCGGTGGCGGTGGCGGTGGCGGTAACAAGACCAAGATCACCGCGATCGTCGCGGCCTCGGCCGTCGTGATAGCCGCCGGGGTGACCGGAGTCCTCGTCCTGGGCGGTGGCGGCAAGGACGACAACGCGGGTGGCGACGCGTCCAAGTCCCCGAAGGCGTCGGCCTCGCCGTCGCCGAGCGCGAGCGGAAGTGACGACAACCCGCGCGGCGGCGACGAGGAGAAGGCGACGATCGCCGGCTGGAAGGTCGTGGTGAACCCGAAGTGGGGCACCGCCTTCGACGTACCGGCGGACTGGAAGGTCGAGACTTCCGGCACCTTCATCGGCTTCGAGGACGACGAGAAGGGCGACGGCTCCGTGCTCATCGGCATGTCCGCGCCCGCGTTCCTCAAGGAGAAGTGGTGCACGTCCGACGACGACAAGGACGGTTACTCGAGCGACACGTCCCTGGCCGCCGCGGGCACCAAGGGCCAGAGCGGTGCCAAGAACACCGACGACGTGGCACGCAACGACTCCGCGTGGTGGGTCTTCGGCGGCTACACCGACCAGAAGAAGGCCTCGAAGAAGCTGCTGAAGATCGGCAAGCCCAAGGCGTACACCACGGCGTCGGGCATCAAGGGCAGTGTCGCGACGACGTACTCCTCGGGTGTCGCCAAGAAGGGCAAGTGCGACTCCGACGGCAAGGCGACCACGTTCGCCTTCAAGAACTCGTCGGGCGACTTCGTGTCCTGGTCGTTCTACGGTGCCAAGGGCGTGTCGGAGGAGGTCTCGGACGCGACCGTCCAGAAGATCCTCAGCACCGTACGGCTGCACGGCGAGCCGACGGGTTCCTGACCCCCCGGGACCCGGGAGCCCGGGCTTCCCGGCCTCCCGTCGGGCTTCCCCGGCCCCGTGGGAAGGGGCTCGGGGCCCCGGCCGGGCGGAGTGTGCGCTCGGTGCGTGTGCAATCGGTTTGGCAAGTCGAGCACCGGGCGGCGATAGTCTCCCGGTGACCTCAGCCGCCGACCTCCGCCGCCCCTCCCGCCGCCCTTCCTGGGCGGGCCGGAACTACACCCTGCTGACCGCCGCCGCGGTCGTCACCAACCTGGGCAGCCAGGGCGCCCTCATCGCCTCGGCGTTCGCGGTGCTCGACACGGGTGGCGACGGCGGTGACGTCGGCCTGGTGGCCGCGGCGCGGACCCTGCCGCTGGTGCTGTTCCTGCTGATCGGCGGGGCGGTCGCGGACCGGCTGCCGCGGCACCGGGTGATGGTCGCCGCCAACGCCCTCAACTGTGTGTCGCAGGCGGTGTTCGCCGTCCTGGTCATCTCCGGTGAGGTACGGCTGTGGCAGATGATGCTGCTGTCCGCGCTCGGCGGCGCCGGGCAGGCGTTCTTCAACCCGGCCGCCGAGGGCATGCTGATGTCCTCGGTCCGCGGTGAGCAGGCGAGCCGCGCGTTCGCGATGTTCCGGATGGCGATGCAGGGCGCGGGCCTCGGCGGCGCGGCCCTCGGCGGCGTCATGGTGGCCGTGATCGGGCCGGGCTGGGTGCTCGCCGTGGACGCGGTGGCGTTCGCCGTCGCCGGGGCCCTGCGCTCGTTCCTCGACGTCAGCCACATACCGCCGCGGGAGCCCGGCGGCGGCCTGTTCGCCGATCTGCGCGACGGCTGGCGCGAGTTCGTCGGACGGCCCTGGCTGTGGACGATCGTCGCGCAGTTCTCCGTGGTGGTCGCGGTCGTCGGAGCCGCCGACGCGGTCTACGGTCCGCTGGTCGCCCGGGACAGCCTCGGCGGTGCGGGGCCCTGGGGGCTGGCGCTCGGCGCGTTCGGCGCCGGGACCGTCGGCGGCGCGCTGCTCATGACCCGTTGGAAGCCCCGTCGCCTGCTGTTCGCGGGCACCCTGTGCGTCTTCCCGCTCGCGGCGCCCGCCGCCGCGCTCGCGGTCCCCGTACCGGTCGGACCGCTGTACGCCGTGATGTTCGTCAGCGGTCTGGCGATCGAGGTGTTCGGCGTGTCCTGGATGACGGCGCTCCACCAGGAGATCCCCGAGGACAAGCTCTCGCGGGTGTCGGCGTACGACTGGTTCGGCTCGATCGCGATGGTCCCCCTGGCCACGGCACTGGCGGGCCCCGCTGAGCAGGCCTTCGGCCGTACGCCCGCGCTGTGGGGCTGCGCGACGCTGGTCGTGGTGGTCACGGCCGCCGTGCTGTGCGTCCCGGACGTCCGGAATCTGACGCGGCGGACCCGGGCCGTGGCACAGGGCATCCCGGCGTCGGCTGACGCCGAGCTCGCGTCAGCCGATGCCGAAGGCTCCGTCGGGCGGCTCGGGTGACGCGACGGCGTCCTCGTCGCGCACCGGAGCGGCCCCACCGATGAAGGCCCGGAGCCCGGGCCCGTGTTCGACGCGTGCGGGAAAGGCGTCGGCGGCGGTACGGCGGGCCAGGGCGGCCGTGTCGAGCGGGCGGTGGGAGGCCACGAGCACCGCGTTCCCGAACCGCCGGCCACGCAGCACCCCGGGTTCGGCGATGAGGGCGATCTCCTCGAACACCGTCGAGAATGTGGCGAGTTGGGAGCGGAGAAAGGCGAACGGCGTCGCGTCCGCGAGGTTGGCGAGGTAGACCCCGTCGGGGCGCAGCACACGCTCGGCGGCGCTCGCGTAGGCGGTGGACGTCAGGTGCGCCGGTACGCGCGAGCCGCCGAAGACGTCCGCGATCAGGATGTCCGCGGAGTCGGCTGCGGCGGCTTCGATCCAGGTGCGGGCGTCGGCGCGGTGCAGCTCGATGCCCGCGTCGCCGGGCACCGGCAGGCACTCGCCGATCATGGCCAGCAGTCCCTGGTCCACCTCCACCACGTCCTGGCGTGAACCGGGCCGGGTGGCCGCGACGTAGCGGGGCAGAGTGAGCGCCCCGCCGCCGAGGTGCAGCACGTCCAGGGCGCGTCCCGGTTCCGTCACCGTGTCCAGCACATGCCCGAGGCGCCGCGTGTACTCGAATTCCAGATGCGTCGGCTCGTCCAGATCGACGTACGACTGGGGTGCGCCGTCCACGGTCAGCAGCCACGCCCGCTCGCGGTCCACGTCGGGCATCAGCTTGGCGGTCCCGTGATCCACGGCCCGCGTCACGGGTATCGGCTCGTCCACGGGTCCATTGTGCGGTACCCACAACGGCACGAACGGGTGCCCGCCCTCTCGGGGGCGGGCACCCGCGTCGCCGTACCGGGCCGGACGTCAGCCGACCGACGTCACCGTCCCCGCGCCGACCGTCCGGCCGCCCTCGCGGATCGCGAAGCCGAGGCCCGGCTCGAGCGGCACCTCGCGCCCGAGCTCGACCGTCATGGTGACGGTGTCGCCGGGCCGGGCGACGGCCCGCTCGCCGAGGTCGACGTCGCCGACCACGTCCGCGGTGCGGATGTAGAACTGCGGCCGGTACCCGGTGGAGACGGCCGTCGTACGACCGCCCTCGCGCGTCGACAGGACGTACACCCGCGCCGTGAAGCGACTGCTGGGTACGACACTGCCGGGCGCGGCGGCGATGTGTCCGCGGCGTACCGCGTCGCGGGGCACGCCGCGCAGCAGCAGCGCCACGTTGTCGCCGGCCTGCGCCTCCTCCATGGGCTTGCCGAAGGTCTCCAGGCCGGTGATCACGGTGTCGACGCCTGCGTCGAGCACCTCGACGCGGTCGCCGACGTGGATCGTGCCGCGCTCCACGGCACCGGTGACGACCGTTCCGCGTCCGGTGATGGTGAGCACGTTCTCGACCGGCATCAGGAACGGCGCGTCGAGATAGCGCTCGGGCATCGGCACATAGGTGTCCACCGCGTCGAGCAACGCGTCGATCGCCGCCGTCCATCGCGGGTCCCCCTCAAGGGCCTTGAGGCCGGACACCCGTACGACGGGTACCGAGTCACCCCCGTAGCCCTGCGAGGAGAGCAGCTCGCGGACCTCGAGCTCCACGAGGTCGGTGAGCTCCTCGTCGCCCGCGTCGGCCTTGTTGAGGGCGACGACGATGTGGTCGACGCCCACCTGCCGGGCGAGCAGCACGTGCTCGGCGGTCTGCGGCATGATCCCGTCCAGCGCGGACACGACGAGGATCGCCCCGTCCAGCTGGGCCGCGCCCGTGACCATGTTCTTGACGTAGTCGGCGTGGCCCGGCATGTCCACGTGCGCGTAGTGCCGGGTGTCGGTCTCGTACTCGACGTGCGCGATGTTGATGGTGATGCCGCGCGCGGCCTCCTCCGGCGCCCGGTCGATCCGGTCGAACGGTACGTAGCGGGTGGAGCCGCCGGAGCCGCGCTCGGCGAGAACCTTGGTGATGGCGGCGGTCAGGGTGGTCTTGCCGTGGTCGACGTGACCCATGGTGCCGATGTTCAGGTGCGGTTTGGTGCGCACGTAAGCCGTCTTGGGCATGGCTGTACCTCGAAGCCTCTTCAGTGTCAGCTGAGCTGAGTGATGGCCCCGGCGCGTACGGGCCGGGACGGGGACCCCCAGGACTTGCCGACCCTCCCCCTGCGGGGTCCGCCGGACAATCCGGGAAGGGTCAGCTTCGGGCGCCGTCGACGGCTGCCGTGATGATCGGGACGGCAGCCTTCGGCGCATCCGCGACTGCGGATGCTGCGAGGAGGAAGGCGTACCGGAACATGAGGAGATCATTGCCGACGCGTCTGCCCACGTCGAATGGTTTTCCGGGCCCCGTTGACCGGTGTGGTGCGGGCGGGGTCTCAGGGGGCCGAGGGTTCCGCGGGCAGGCCGCCGGCGGCCTCAGGGGCCGATGTTCTTGAGGGCCGCCGGCGGCCTCAGGGGCCGATGTTCTTGAGCGCCTCGCGCACGGACAGCGGCGCGAGTCCCTCCCGCTCCGCGGCGACGAAGTCCCGCACCGCCTGCGGGTCGGTCTTGGCGTACTCGCGCAGACACCATCCGATCGCTTTACGGATGAAGAAGTCGGGATGGCCGGACCGGAGGACGCAGTAGGCGAAGAGGCGCCCGGTGTCGGTGGCCTCCTTGTAGCGGAGCTGATGGAGCAGCGCGGTACGGGCGACCCACAGATCGTCGTCCTCGATCCAGGAGTCCATGTCGGTCCGCAGTTCCGGGTCGGCGGCCACCATGCCTCCCACCACATGCGCGGCGAGCGCGTCGACCGTGTCCCACCAGGAGACGGTGGTGACGAGGTGCCGGGCCACCGGCAGGAATCCCGGCGACAGGCGCTTCACATGGCGACGCAGGTAGTCGACGGCGAAGTAGTGGTACTCGCGTTCCGGCAGGTGCCAGCAGCGCAGCGCGACGGCCGTGCAGTCCGCCTCGCCGGGGCGGGCGGTGTCCACGAGCACGGTGCGGGACAGAGCGCGGCGCTCGGGCGTCGTCAGCCCGAGGAAGGGCGCGATGTCCTTCATGTACGCGCGCATCGACGCGGCCCGACGGGGGTCGGCGGCAGCCGGGTAGACGGCCGTGAGCCGGTCCAGCACGATGTCCGCGAGGGGGCTGTCCGGCACCTCGAACCGGGCACCTGACGTTCCGGAAGCTGTGACGCCCATGAGACGAACCATACGGCGATCACACACATACGTCGGTTAGTGTCACCGGATGCTCGATGCCACCACCCGCTCTGGGGGCACCGCCACGGCCACTCCCCAGGCCGCCGCCACGGAGCTCACCGTCGCCGCCGACCTGGTCGTCGCCTCGGAGATCGCCGTCGCCGCACCCGCAGACCCGACCGCCGCACGCACCGGCCCGGCCGGGCACTGCCTGAGAGCGCTGCTCTCGCCCTGGGCGCGGCTCTCCCTGCTGGTCGTGCTGCTCGCGGCGGCCGCGTCGAGCGTGCTGCTCTTCGAACCGCAGCGGCTGCTCGCCGACGGCTGGCCGCCCCAGCTCGGCGGCGCCGCGGCGGCCGTCGCGTTCGGCGTGGCGTACGGGCTGTGCACGGTCGCGTTCGTGCCCCGACCCCTGCTCAATCTGGCGGCCGGCGCTCTGTTCGGCTCCCAACTGGGCCTGGGCACAGCCCTGGTGGGCACGGTGCTCGGCGCCGGTGTCGCCTTCGGGCTCGGCCGGATCCTCGGGCAGGACGCGCTGCGGCCGCTGCTGCGGGCCCGCTGGCTGAAGGCGGCCGACGGTCAGCTCAGCCGGCACGGCTTCCGCTCGATGATGGCGGCCCGGCTGTTCCCCGGTGTGCCGTTCTGGGCGGCCAACTACTGCGCGGCCGTCTCCCGCATGGGCTGGCTGCCCTTCCTGCTCGCGACGGCGCTCGGCTCGATCCCGAACACCGCCGCGTACGCCGTCGCCGGCGCCCGTGCGTCGTCACCGACCTCCCCGGCCTTCCTGATCGCGATGGCCTTCATCGCGGTCCCCGCGGTGGTCGGAGCGGTGGTGGCCTGGCGCAAGCGCCACCACCTGCGCGGCCACTGAGACAGGACGGCCGCTACGGTCGCACGGCTTCCAGGATCATCGCGTTGGCCAGTCCGCCCGCCTCGCACATCGTCTGCAGCGCGTAGCGGGCCCCGCGGGCGCGCATCGCGTGGACAAGGGTCGTGGTGAGGCGGGTGCCGCTCGCTCCGAGCGGGTGGCCGATCGCGATCGCTCCGCCGTGCACGTTGACCTTGGACAGGTCCGCGCCGGTCTCCTGCTGCCAGGCGAGGACGACGGCGGCGAACGCCTCGTTCACCTCGAAGAGGTCGATGTCGCCGAGGTCCAGCCCGGCCTTGCGCAGCACTTTCTCGGTCGCCGGGACGACGCCGGTGAGCATCAGGAGCGGGTCCGAACCGGTGACGGCGAAGCTGTGCAGACGGGCGACGGGCCGCAGGCCGAGGCGGGCGGCGGTCTCGCTCGACGTGATGAGCACGGCGGACGCGCCGTCGTTGACCGGGCTCGCGTTCCCGGCCGTGACCGACCAGTCGATCTGCGGGAAGCGCTCGCCGAAGGCGGGGTCGTAGTAGGCGGGCTTCAGACCGGCGAGTATGTCCGGGGTGCTGCCGGGACGGACGCTCTCGTCCCGGGTGACGCCCTCCAGGGGCGCGACCTCGGCGTCGAACAGACCGCCGCTCCACGCCTCGGCGGCCTTCCGGTGCGAGTCCGCGGCGAAGGCGTCCATCCGCTCGCGGGTGATGCCCCACTTGGCGGCGATGAGTTCGGCACTGATGCCCTGCGGGACCAGGCCCTCGGGGTAGCGCTCGGCGACCCCGGGCCCGAAGGGGTCCGCGCCCGCCGGCACGTTGGACCACATCGGCACACGGCTCATCGATTCCACACCGCAGGCCACGACCATGTCGTACGCCCCCGACATGACGCCCTGCGCGGCGAAGTGCACGGCCTGCTGCGACGAGCCGCACTGGCGGTCCACCGTGGTCGCGGGCACCGACTCGGGAAATCCCGCGGAGAGCACGGCGTACCGGGTGGTGTTCATGGCCTGCTCGCCGACCTGGTCGACGGTGCCGCCGATGACGTCGTCGATCAGCGCCGGGTCGATCCCCGAGCGCTCGACGAGCGTGCGGAGGGTGTGGGCGAGGAGTTCCACCGGGTGGACGTGGGCGAGGGAGCCGTTCGGCTTGCCCTTGCCCACGGGGGTGCGTACGGCTTCGACGATCACGGCGTCACGCATAGGAGGCCTCTCAGATCTCTGAGGTCGGGGAACCGGCGACCGGACGGGTCCGGTCTTCGAACTCGGTGAGTTTGATTTTCCAACTCTCCAAGTGACCCAAGAGTAACCCAGTGAGTTGGAACATCCAACCCACCCCCGTAGACTGCTGCCATGAAGGACGCCCGCCCCTGCTCGATCGCCGCGACGCTCGCCCTCGTCGGCGAGAAGTACTCCCTGCTGGTCCTGCGCGAGGTGTCGCTCGGCGCCACGCGCTTCGACCAGCTGGTGCGCAACACCGGCGCCCCTCGTGACGTGCTGACGACCAGGCTGAGGCGCCTCGTCGACGCGGGGCTGCTGGAGAAGGCGGAGTACAGCGACCGCCCCAAGCGCTACGAGTACCGGCCCACCCGGGCGGGTCTCGAACTGGAACCCGTCCTGCTCACCCTCATGGCATGGGGCGACCGGCACCTCCAGGAGGGCGGCTTCCGGCCCATGGTGCTGGAGCACACCTGCGGCCACGAACTGGTCCCCCAGGTGGTCTGCCGGGAGTGCGGGGAGCAGGTCGAACACGACGCCCTCACGGCCCACCCCCAGGCCCCGGGCTGGACGGTGACGGGACCCGCGGTGACGTGACCCCCGGCACGGCGCCGGGACGCGAAGGCGGACCCGGAGGCTGACCCCGAGGCGGACCCGGAGCGATGCGTCCCCGTCTCGCGGGTGCGGCCGTACGCCCTGCTCGGCCTCCTCGTAGACGTCGAGCCGCCCACACATTCCGAACCGGCCTCGCGCACAAGGCCGTCCGGCCCGCACGACGGCGTCGGCCAGATGCGTGGCGTCGCCCCGCTCCAGCCGGCCGAGCTGGTCCGCCGTGGCAGCGGCGGCGGCCTCGGCGCCGCGCCGCCACCGCGCGCGCCACTCCGCGAGGCGTGGCCGCACCAGGGCCACGGCGGCCCGGTGGAACGCCGCGAGCGGCGCGGGTCCGTCCGCGTCGCACAGCGCGCGATATCCCTCCAGTGCGAGATCACGCCGGGCGCGGGCGAAACGTGCCTGCCCTTCCTCCGGCGCGTCCGCCGGAGCGGGGCCGGAGCCGGGCGACCCCGGCTTGGAGCTGAACCAGACCTTTGCGGGGCCTTGGCAGGAACCCGAGCCGGACCCTGGCCGGCAACGGACCACCCCCGAGGCTCTCCACCAGGGAAGACAATGCCCCGCACCGGGACGGCAGAGCGCTGCCCGGTCGGCTGCGAAACCCCTGTGACCGGGCTGTCGCACGCGGACGCTACGCTGCCCTCAACACCCGTGATCACCTCGCACCGCGATACGGCGTGCCCGTCGCCCCTTCCACGACCAGCACTTGGACCACGTAACTTCATGTCTTGGTTTGAATCCCTCATCCTCGGACTCGTCCAGGGGCTGACCGAATTTCTTCCCGTCTCCTCCAGCGCGCATCTGCGGCTGACCGCGGCGTTCGCGGGCTGGGAGGATCCCGGTGCGGCCTTCACCGCCATCACGCAGCTCGGCACGGAGGCCGCGGTGCTGATCTACTTCCGCAAGGACGTGGGAAGGATCCTGTCGGCGTGGTTCCGCTCGCTCACGAACAAGGCGATGCGCAGCAATCACGACGCCCAGATGGGCTGGCTGGTGATCGTCGGCTCGATTCCGATCGGCGTGCTCGGGATCACGCTCAAGGACCAGATCGAGGGGCCGTTCCGCGATCTGCGGGTCACCGCCACCATGTTGATCGTGGTGGGCATCGTCATAGGCATCGCCGACCGGCTCGCGGCACGCGACGAGTCGGGCGGGAAGCACCGGGCCGCCAAGCAGCGCAAGGTACTTGAGGATCTGAACACCCGGGACGGCCTGCTGTACGGCCTCTGCCAGGCGATGGCCCTGATCCCGGGCGTCTCCCGGTCCGGCGCGACCATCAGCGGCGGCCTCTTCATGGGCTACAGCCGTGCGGCGGCGGCCCGTTACTCCTTCCTCCTGGCCATGCCGGCCGTCCTCGCCTCCGGCACCTTCGAGCTCAAGGACGCGGCCGCGGAGGGCCATGTGTCCTGGGGCCCCACCATCTTCGCGACGATCATCGCTTTCGCCGTCGGTTACGCGGTGATCGCCTGGTTCATGAAGTTCATCTCGCACAAGAGCTTCATGCCGTTCGTCTGGTACCGGATCGCGCTCGGCATCGTCATCATCGCGCTCGTGAGCACGGATGTCCTCAGCCCGCACGCCGCCGAATCCGCCGGCTGAGGCCACTGTTCGGCCGCTCCCCTCCAGGGCTGGGTCGCGCGCCTGAACTCGCGCCGGGCCGCACGGTCAGGGAGCTGGATGGAGCGACTCGGGGGCCTGTTCTCCCAGTCGCCTCCCACTCGCGAGGGCGACCGTGTCCGTCGCCGAGCGGGGCGTGTCCAGTGCCCCGAGGACGCCGTCCCGTCCTACCGGGTCTGCGAGGCGTGGCTCAGCGAGAACGAGGATGCGGCGGGCCACCTCGCCGAGAACGCATACGACGACCACTGACCGCTCCGCCGTCGAGCTCGGCCCCTGGATTCGACGAGCCGGGCGAGTGGGTCGAGTGCCCCGCGCGGGCATCACTCCGGCGGGGCCCCAGCAGCAACAACCCGACTGGATCGCTGGGATGTTGGCCCCAGCCTACGAGCAGCCACTGACAACACGGAGTCGTCCCGGTCGCCGGCACCCGGCTCCTCGGGTCCGGTTGGAGTCCGCGCCGGTGGCCGGAACCGAGGGCTTGCCCAGCTCGGATGACGGTTGGGGTACGCCTAGTCACTGGTCGGGTGGCGAGCGGTGATGCCGGTCAGGACGAGATCGACGCCGGCGAGGAACTGCTCGCGGTCGTCGTGCTCGCGCAGCTGGTCCGCGACGGCCCGGGTGAACGGGTAGTCGTCGGGGTCGAGCGCCTCCCATGCCTTCGATACGGCGTCGAGGAACTCGGTGCGGCCCACGTCGGTCCCGAGAGTGCGGGCGCTCGCGGTGTTCGCGGCGTTCTGGCCGGCGGCGCCGAGAATGTAGTGCACCAATGCCGAGGTCGCCGTGAACCAACTGCCCCGGGGCACGCCCAGCGCGGGGACCCGCCGGCCGATGCTTTCGAAGATCCGTGGCGTCACCGAGCCCCAGGGGCTGCGGGAGAGGTGCGTCGAGAGCTGCGTGGCCAGCCACGGGTGTTCCTCGATCGCGTCGAACAGGCCGAGCGCGACGACGCGGATCTCGTCCCGCGGCGAGCCCGGAGACTCGGCGGGCTCGGCGGGCTCGACGGCCAGAGCGGCGGCCACGACCGCGTCGGTCGCGGCGTCGAGCAGCTCGCCCTTGTTCGCCACATGCCAATAGATCGCCCCGGGCCCGGTGGCGAGGCGTTCGGCCAGTGCCCGGAACGTCAGTCCACCCTCGCCGTCGCCGTCGAGCAGCTCGACGGCGGCCTCGACGATGCTCTCCCGCGAGAGCGCCTCCGTGCGCCGCTGTGCCCGGCGCGTTCGTGTTGCCATGTCTCCATCCTAGACACCTTGGAACATCGTTCCAGCTTGACAATGAATGGAATGCCGTTCCATCCTGAAGTGACTGGAACGACGTTCCAGACGGAGCCCGCCGGGTGAAGGTGTCCGCCCGACGGTCCGCGTTCAGGAAAGGAAGCACCATGACCACTCCCGTCGCGATCATCGGCGCCGGACTCGGCGGCCTAACCCTCGCCCGCGTCCTGCACGTCCACGGAATCCCGGCCACGGTCTACGAGGCGGAGACCTCTCCGACCGAGCGGCCGCAAGGCGGGATGCTCGACATCCACGACAACACCGGCCAACCGGCTCTCCAGGCGGCAGACCTGATGGACGAGTTCCGCGGCATCATCCTGGAGGGCCGCGAGGCGACACGGGTCCTCGCCCCGGACGGGACCGTTCTGTTCGACGACGACAGCACGCGCGGACGCCCCGAGGTGCTGCGCGGCGAGCTGCGACAGATCCTGCTCGACTCGCTCCCGGCCGGCACCGTCCGCTGGGGACACAAGGTCAGCGGCGTCCGCGTCCTCGGCGAGGGGCGCCACGAGGTGACCTTCGCCGACGGCGGCACCGCCGTCACGAGCCTGCTGGTCGGCGCGGACGGCGCGTGGTCACGGGTCCGGCCGCTGCTTTCCGACGCGGCACCCGAGTACATCGGCCGGTCGTTCATCGAGACCTACCTGTTCGACGGCGACACCCGGCACCCCGCCGCCGCGAAAGCGGTCGGCGGCGGGGCGCTGTTCGCGCTGGCGCCGGGGAAGGGGATCCAGGCCCACCGGGAGAGCGGCGGGACCCTCCACACCTACGTGGCGCTCTCCAAGCCGCAGGAATGGTTCGCCGGAATCGATTTCACCGATTCCGCCGCGGCCACCGCGCGGATCGCCCAGGAATTCGACGGCTGGGCACCGGAGCTCACCGCGCTCATCACCGACGGCGAGTCCGCACCGGTCCTGCGCACCCTCAACGCCCTGCCCGACGAGCACCGGTGGGACCGTGCGCCGGGGGTGACCCTGCTGGGCGACGCCGCCCACCTCTCGGCCCCGAACGGCGAGGGCGCCAACCTGGCCATGTACGACGGCGCCGAACTCGGCAAGGCCATCGCCGCGCACCCCGGCGATCTCGAGGCCGCGCTCACCGCGTACGAGCAGGACCTGTTCCCCCGCAGCGCCGCGGCCGCCACCGATGGCGCCGACCTCCACGAGCTCCTCTTCGGTGACGACGCTCCCCAGGGCCTGATCAGCATGTTCACCGGTCCCGAGCAGGCGCGATGAGCCATGCTCATGGCGTCTCACCGCGCTCCTGCGGAGGGGTGTCGCCGGTGGCGTAGGTGGCCAGGATCAGTCCCCCGGGGTGCTCCTCGTTGCGGACAAGGCGCCAGGTGTTGCCGCCTCCGTCGTCGATCGACTCGTCGTCACCGTGCCGCCACTGAGGCAGGACGTGCTCGTTCAGATGGGCGGCGAGCCGCCGCGCCACTTCGTCGATGTTCGCCGAGGTGACCTTGAGGCCCAGCTTGTGCCGGGCGTAGAGGTCCACGACCTTCCCCCCGACCGCGATGCCGAGATGCTTCGCCACTCCCTCGCGCTTCCAGGCGGGCATGCGGTTCGGTCCGCTGATGCGGGAGGCGACACCGGTCCGGTACTGGGCCCAGGTCCGTTCCATGTGCCGGGTGCAGTACCGGAGGATGTGGCTGCGGTCCTCGCTGATGAGCAGGCCGTAGCCGTGCTTCGGGAAGTAGACGCGCCAGGCGCCGGCCTCGTTCCGCTCCGTGGCCGCGTGGCTGGCCATGAGATCCTCGAACAGCGATCTGATCTGTGTCTCTGCGTTCTGCGGCTCCACCGCGTGGACCCTGGCGTAGGTGGCGACAGCCCCTGGCGTGACGTCGATCTCGTACGCCTCGTCGGAATCCATCCCCAAGGGGGCGGACGTCCAGTCCCCCGGTCCCCAGCGCCAGGCGGAGCGACGCGGCCCGGCCTCGGCGTCGGTGGTCGGCGGCTCGGGTGTCGTGTACCCCGCGCACTGTCCGCACCAGCCGTCGGCCCGGTTCGTGGCGTTGCCACACTTGACACCATCGGCGCCGTAGCGGACACACGCCCGCCTCGGCGGTGCTGGAGTGATCACTCGCCCCCCATTGATATCTCGTTACGCACCATCGCGACCCCAACCGAGGTTGCGCATAAGGAACGTTATGCCCCGGCGGTTGCGGGAAGGACAGCTTCGCCCGCCACCGTCGCCGGCGGCCGACCGGGACCGTGCACGACGGCACGGTTCCCCGGGGCGTAGAGCTCCGGCGCCCTCGACCACCGCTCCCGGCTCCGTCGGTGCGATGGCGCAGCTCCGGGGTGGCGGTCCGCTCCTTTCCGTGCCACGGGGGCGGCCGTGCCGGGCGGGCGACGCTCGGCGGGCGAGCCGGTTTACGCCCGGCATGCCGAGGGCGATGTACCAGGTGAGGGGGGTAGTAGGCCGTCTGGCCGAACATTTTCTGCCGACTGCGGTGGGACCGTTCTAGCGTGGTCTCCTCGACTGGAGGTGGTGCATGCCGAAGGAGCCAACGCTGGGCCGGTTGGGCATGGAAGCGCGCAGTGTGAAGTTCCCGGACGGCAGCCGCGGGATCATCCTGGTGAAGGCCGGGATCCCTCAGGATGAGGCGGATGCGCTGGCCGCGCGGGTGTGGGCGGAACGGCCGGAAGCGGGCACGCCGAAGGGCTGAGCCCGCAGCGGAAACCCCGGAGTGCTCCGGGCGGCAGCTACCGAGTGTCCGCGCGCCGCCGGCTCCACGTCGGCGTCGTCGAGCACCCCGGGCCGCCGCCCGGGGCAACCGAAGCCCCTGGGCGCGAAGTTGGACGGACGGCGAGGCGTCGTCGCGCGCGCCGTGACGAAGGGCATACGGCTTGAGTAGCCGTCCGGTAGCGCAGTGTCAGTCCTTGCCCCTAGGCTGGTGCGCATGTCCCCCGATTTCACTCCGTCTGGTTCCGTGCGGTCTGCCGCCGCGTTGAACGAACAGATCCGCGCCCTGTGGACGCGGGCGGGCGGCTCCCTGTCCGCACAGGAGCGCGCGGAGTACGAGCTGTTGGTCGTGAAATGGGCCGAGGCGATCCGCGGGGAGATCATCGAGGCGGCGTAGGTCCGTCTTCTTCAACGTCCGGGGTATCACGCAGGCCAGGCATCCCGGTACAACCACCCCACCGACAGGCCGACTTGGACGCCGGGAGAGCGGCCGGGGCTCACCGCCCGCCGGACACCCGCACCACCGCCCCCGTCGTGTACGACGCGTCGGGCGACATCAACCACGCGATGGCGGCGGCGATTTCCTCGGCCCGGCCGACGCGGCGCAGCGGAATCGACGAGGCGGCACGCTCGACGCGACCCGGGTCGCCCATGGTCGCGTGCATCTCGGTGCCGATCATGCCGGGAGCGACCGCGTTGACGCGGATGCCGTCGGGACCGAGTTCCTTGGCGAGTCCCGTGGTGAGCGCGTCGACGGCGGCCTTGCTCGCCGCGTAGTGCACGAACTCACCGGGACTGCCGAGCGTGGCGGCCGCCGAGGACACATTCACGATGGCCCCGCCTCCGAGGGCGGCCATGGAACGGGCCGCGCGACGCGAACACAGCAGCGTGCCCAGCAGGTTGACCTCGATCACGCGCCGCAGGTCGGCGGGGTCGGCGTCCGCGAGCCGTCCGAGCGGTCCGGTCACCCCGGCGTTGTTCACCAGCCCTGTCACCCGACCCAACCGGTCCCCGGCCGTGTCGAAGAGCCGCTCGACGTCGGCCTCGTCGGAGGTGTCCACGCGCACCGTGACACACTGCGCCCCGGCCGCGCGGACGGCGGTCGCGGTCCGCTCGGCGGCCTCGGCGTCGCTCACGTAGCCGACCACCACGTCATGCCCGTCCGCCGCGAGTCGGACACAAGCCGCCGCCCCGATCCCCCGGCTGCCACCCGTGACGATCGTGACCGGACGTGCCATAGGAGTCGACCGTTCACCTGCGGTGACGCCCCGCGGGCGTGAAAATCGGTACAGGGGCTGTCCGCCGACGCCGCTTGATGTTTGGGCCGTGAGCCCGC